>CAZVHW010000015.1:30248-32545 GCA_964626835.1 uncultured Enterobacterales bacterium | reverse complement strand
CGACAACCAGGTCAACAACAGCCTGGGCTTCCCCGGCATCTTCCGCGGCACCCTCGACGTGCGCGCCACGACCATCACCGACGAGATGTGCATCGCGGCTGCTCGCGAGCTGGCCAAGGTCGCCGAAGACAAGGGCCTCCGCCCCGACTACATCATCCCCAACATGAACGAGTGGGAAGTCTTCCCCCGCGAAGCCGTGGCCGTGGGCATGAAAGCCATCGAGCAGGGCGTGGCCCAGCTCGAGTTCGACGCGGACACCCTGTACGAAATGGCCGAGATGCAGATCCGCGAAGCGCGGGCCCAGATCGACAGCTTGCAGGAGCATGGCTTCATCAAGCTGCCCTGACGCCGGGGCCTGATGGCGGAGCGAGAGGGCGGCTACTGGGTGTCGCTCTCCTCCTCGTCGTCCTGGGACTTCATGCTCTGGGCCACCAGGGTGGCCAGGTCGAGGATCTTGACCTTTTCGTCCAGGTCGAGGATCGACACGGAGTCGACCAACATCTGCATGCAGAAGGGACAGCCCGTAGCGACCACGTCGGCGCCCGCCGCCGTGGCTTGTTCCATGCGGATGTTGTTGATGCGCTTTTCGGCCTCGAAGTCCATCCAGAAGTGCCCACCGCCAGCACCGCAGCAGAGGTTGTCTTCCCGCGACTCGGAGAGCTCGGTGACCGTGGCGCCGGGCAGGGCAGCCAGGACGTCGCGTGGAGCGTCGAAGATGCGCTGATAGCGGCCAAGGTAGCAGGGGTCGTGGAAGGCGATCTTCTTGCCCAGGCTGCCCTCGAGCTCGATCTTGCCCTGTTGGATGAGCTGGGCGATGTACTGGCTGTGGTGCATGACCTTCAGGTCGTGGCCGAAGGTCTTGTACTCGTTGCCCAGGTTGTGGAAGCAGTGGGGGCAGCTGACCAGCAGGGTCTCGAACTTGCGCTGCGTGATGGCTTCGGCTTGTGCCTTGGCGACCATCTGGTATGTCATCTCGTCGCCGATGACGCGTGCGGGATCGCCGCAGCAGGTTTCCTCTTCGCCGAGCACGCCGAAGTCCACGCCGGCGGCGTTCAAGATGGCGAAGACGTCTTCCGCGATCTTCTGCTTGGTGATGTCCAGGCTGGACAGGCAGCCCACGAAGTACAGGACCTCGCACTCCTCTTCCCAGCCCACGACGCGTACGCCGGTCTTCTCGACCCAGTCGGTGCGGTCTTCCTGGGCACCGAGTGCGTTGAACGTAGACTGCAGCTGGCGCAGGGGAGCCTGGGCTTCCTCGGGCATCCGGCCGTTGATACCTACCTCGTTGCGGCGTTGCTCGATGAAGCTGGGGACGTGCTCGATCTTTGCGGGGCAGACTTCCATGCAGGCGCGGCAGGTGCGGCAGTAGAAGACGAAGTTTTCGTCGAAGGTGCCACCGTCGATGAGGGGCGTGGGTCCTTCGGCGGCTTCCGCTTCGTCGGGTTCCTCGGCTTCATCCGGTTTCGAGGTTTCGATCTGTGGGACCTCGCCTGCGGCCAGGCGCTTGGCCAGGATCTCGTGCCCGTAGTCGCGGAGCTTGCCGATGTAGTCCTTGGGGCCGAAGGGATCGCCGCCGCGGGAGGCCGGGCAGACGTCCTGGCAGCGGCCGCACTCGATGCAGGCGTCGTGATCGACCCGGTTCTCGAAGGTGAACTCTCTTTCGCTGCCCATGCCCAGGGAGAAGTTGTCGTAGTCGAAGTCCTCGTCTTCCATCAGGGCGTCGAGGTCTACCCGTGGCAGGGGATCGTTGGTGGTGAGCTTGGCCTTGAGGACGTTGGTCGGGATGGCCAGGAGGTGGAAGAACTTGGTGTAGGGGATCAGGGCGATGAAGGACATGCCCAGCAGCATGTGGACCCACCAGACCAGCTTGTGGGTGATGGAGCCGCCGGCGTGGGCGTCGAGGACCACGGTGTCAGGCAGGCCGAAGGGGGCCGCGAGCAGGTAGCCGACGATGGAGGTCCAGGCGTGGGTCTCGCCGGTGTTGTGGATGCGGATGGCCTCGGACAGGTACCCGGTGAGGATGATGAGCGCGAGGAGGCCCAGGGCGATGGCGTCTTGCTGCTTGCGCTCGAGCGTGTCGGGCCTGAGCACGTAGCGGCGGTAGGCCGCCATTCCGATGCCCACCAGGATGAGCACCCCGCCCATCTCCGCTCCGAAGGACAGCAGGTCGTAGACGATCCCGTCGAACAGGATGGGGTCGTAGCCACCCTGGGCGTTCTTGGCGTCGTTGAAGAAGACGATGAGGTCGGCTTCGACGAAGACCGCGGCCGTGGCGATGGTGCAGGCGATGAAGCTGT
>CAZVHW010000015.1:20204-30206 GCA_964626835.1 uncultured Enterobacterales bacterium | reverse complement strand
CAGGATCTCCTTGACGAGGAAACCCAGGCGGCCGCCCCACGACGGCCAGCGCTCGCCATCGGGCTTGGCCTGTTTCCAATACTCGACACGCTGCATGACTCCACGCGCGCAGATGACCAAAGCGATGACGAAGGCGAGGTACATCGACACCTTGCTGATGACATCGATGTTCCAATAGATGGGGCGTGCAATCATTCTTCCGACCTTTCTCGAGATGGGAATCCGTCGAAATCTCTATGATGAATGCCCATTCAGAGCAATGGCGCCCGAGCCTGTCCCAGATCGCCTTTCGGGCAATCTGGGGGGGGCTTCGGGCGGTGCGCTAGGCCGGCCTGGGTAGACTCGGCTGGGGCATTTTTTCGATGTACAGGCTGGTGCTGGGGAAGGCGAAGTTTACGCCCATCTCCTCGGCCGCTGTCATGAAGGCGAGGAAGATTTCCTGACGCACCTTCAGCTCTTGGTGCCAGTCGGGCACGTTGATGAAGAAGTAGACCAGGATGTCCAGGGAGCTGGCGCCGAAGTCCTTGAAGTGGATCTCGAGGGTGTCGGTCCAGGTCTGGGGGTGGTCCGTGACGATCCGGTTCATGCGCGCCACGTAGGCTTCGACGACGGCGGGTGGGGTGCCATACTCGATGCCGATGGTGGTCATCTGGCGGCGGAAGGGCCGCTGACCCATGTTGTTGATGGGGGAGTTGCCGACCTTGGCGTTGGGTACCGAGACCATGGACTTGCCGAAGGTTCGGATTCGGGTGGATCTCAGCCCCACTTCTTCCACGACCCCTTCCCATTTGTCGTCCACCACGATCCAGTCACCGATCTGGAAGGGTCGGTCCAGGAAGATGGTCAGAGAACCGAACAGGTTTTCGACGGTGTCCTTGGCGGCCAGAGCGAAGGCGATACCACCGATTCCCAGACCGGCGAGCAGGGAGGCAACCTCGACGCCCTGGTTTTGCAGCACGAACACGATGCCCAGGGCCACGATGGCCACCTTGAGGACACGTCCGACCATGGGCACGAGCTGATCGTCCAGCTTGCCCTCGGTCGTGCCGGCGTATTCGCGGGCCACGCCCTCGAAGACATCGACCGTGCGGTAGGCGAAGACCACGGCGGCGATGGCGAGCAGCGCCTGGGCGACGAAGAGCAGCTTGTTCTCGGCGCCTGGCGGCAGGCCGGCGTCGATGACCCCCCAGTAGAGGATGCCGAAGGTCACGATCATGACCACGGGCCTGCGGAGGTTGCGGAACAGGGCCTCGCTCAGGGGGAGCTTGACCTGTTTGGCGAGGCGGAACACCCAGCGCTGCATGATCTCGTGGATGGCGCGGCCTACGGCCCAGGCCGCCAAGGCCACCAGCATCAGGTAGAGAAACTGCCACCAGGCGATGCTGCCGAGCGCCCCTTCGAGGGCCTCGGGCATGATGCCTTCGTAGAGGTTTTTCAGGGCCATGGCGACGAGGCCAGGCTCGCGGGCCACCGCCTGTGCTGCTTCCTCGGTGACCACGGAGCTGGCTTCGGCGGCATCTTGGGCCGCCGCGGGCGTGGCCAACAGGAGCGTGGAAGTCAATACGAACAGGGGCTTGGCAAGGGACATGGGTGACCTCTTTCGTGGGGGCCCCCTGTATTGGCTCGAGGCTCCAGGCTCCAGTGTGCTGGGATGCGATTGGGCGCCCCCCCCCCACGCTTGGCCTGCGGGTTATCGTCCACTCCATGTCAAGCTTGCGCTTCGATACCCTGTTCGAGCCCGATCTGGGCGGGCTGCGTGCCCTGCGTCGCCACCTCCATGCCAACCCCGAATTGCTGTGGAAGGAGCAGGGTACCCAGCACGTGCTCCGTGAGCAGCTGGTAGGTCTGGGCCTCGAGCCAAGGACGGTCGCAGGCACGGGCCTGGTGGTGGACATACGACCCGACCTTCCCGTGTCCTTGGCCATCCGGGCGGACATGGACGCCCTGCCGATGCAGGAACAGACCGGCCTTCCCTACGCGTCCAGCAACCCCGGCTGCATGCACGCTTGCGGGCACGATGGCCACATGACCATCCTGGTAGGCGTGGCTCGGGCACTGGTGCGGGCCAGCTTGCCCATCAACCTGCGCCTTCTGTTCCAGCCGGCCGAGGAAGGGGGGCTGGGAGCGGCCCGCATGATCCGCGAGGGCGCCCTCGAGGGTGTGCCCGAGATCTACGGGCTGCACAACTGGCCTCAGCTGGCCACGGGCACCGCGGCGGTGGTCGAGGGTGCCGTGATGGCGGGATCGTTGTTGTTTTCGGCGACCTTCAATGGGCGTGGTGGCCACGGCTCGCAACCCCAGGTGGTGAACGATCCCATCGTGGCAGCCGCGTCCTTCGTGGTCTCGGCGCAGACGGTGGTCAGCCGCATGGTCCACCCCCTCGCGCCCGCGGTTGTCAGCTTCGGCGCCATCCATGGTGGCAGCAAGGGCAACATCATCCCGGACCAAGTGCGGCTCGAGGGCACCCTGCGCACCCTGGACGACGACCTCATGGCCGCCATCCGCGAGCGCCTCCAGGTCCTCGCCGTGGCTGCCGCCGAGCCCCACGGGGTCGGTGCGGTGCTCGACTTCCACGCGCCCTATCCAGCCACCGTCAACGGCTCGGCGGGCGTCGCACGGGTCGAGCGGGCCATCCGGTCGGTGGCCAGGCCGCATCCGGGTCCTACGCCCTTCCCGTGCATGGGGGCCGAGGACTTCAGCCTCTACCTGCTCGAGCGGCCCGGGGCGTTTTTCTTCCTGGGCTCGGGCTGCGCGGACGGCTCGTCGCCGGGAGTTCACAACGCGGGCTACGATTTCGATGACGACGCCATCCCGGTGGGCATCCGTCTCTTCCTTCACCTCGTCGAGCAGGTCTCGGGCGTGCAGCTCGTCGTCCCGGAAGGAGAGTGACCTTGTCGTCTTCCCTCGCCGCGCTCGCGGTTCTCTTCGGCCTCGGCTGTGGACCATCCGAGCAACCCCAGCCCAGTCAGGCTCCCGCCGTCGTTCCTGCACGACCAGTCGTTCTCTTCGAGGACGCCTCGTTCTTCTGCTGCGGTAACGACCGTGTCCGTCGCCTGGTGTCCGAGTACGTCGATCTCCAGCAGGCTCTGGCCTTCGACGATCTGGCGCGAGCCCAGGCGGAGGTGCATGCAGCGCGGGGGGTGGCTCTGGCGGCGGCCGAAGACGTCGATCTCTCCGGCCACAGCCGCGGGATCGCCCGGCAGGTCGCATCCCTCTTCGAGCCCGTGGCCCAGGGCTCTCTCGAGCAGATCCGCGGCGTCTTCAGTCAGGTCTCCAACAAGCTGGTCGTCCTGGCGCAAGCCAATCCGGGCGGCGCCATGCGGATCGCGGTGGCCACCTGCAACAAGAGCAACGCCAACTGGCTGCAATCCGAAGCGGCTGTCCAAAACCCGTACCTGGGCGCGCTGGACCTCTCCAGCGGCGCGTTCCGTCCGTAGGTCTGGGTCGTGGCGAGCTTCGACGGGCCCATCCCCCACGCGCTGTTGCTCGGCGCGCCGGGGCGGTACCCATTCAACGGGCATCTGCGCTTGCGGGTCGAGCGAGGTGCCGCACGACTTTCGATCGCGGGCTCGGTGGCCTCGGGATTCGAGCCGCCGGTAGCCTGGGGTGTCGCTGGGCGGCTGCGGTCTCTCCTCGGCGCCATCGAGGGCAGGGGACGGTTCGGCCTGCTGCGTGACGCTTGGGAACGGCTCTCGGGCATGGACCCCGACGCGCTGGGCCCGAGCGGGGGAGAGGACCTCGCCCTGCTGCTCGTGGCCGAAGATGACGAGGGCTTGTGTCTCGCCGGTACCGGCCTGAGCGCACTGTATGCCCTCGAGGGGGATACCGCCGAGGAGCTGCTTCCCCGGACCCATCCCATGCTGCAGCTGGTGGGCGTTCCCCCCAGCCTGCCTGGCGTCTTTACTCCGCATCGCCCTCCATCGGCCGTGATCGCCGCCGCTCGGTCGGGTGCTGTCGAACCGGGCCGCTCCTCCTTCTGGTGGCGTGACTGCGGGCTGCGCTCGAAGGCGGTGGAATGAGCACGCCGCGTCCGGTCGACCTCGAAGGACCTTGGGAACGCTCGGTCTTGCAGGGCGATCTTGGCGGAGTGAATCCCCGCAAGCAGCTGTCCCGGCTGCGAGACGTCGTAGCTGCGGCCGCCGCCGCCGACATGGACCTCGAGCTGCTGTTTCGTTCGCTCGAGGGGCGCGATCCCATCGCGCTGGCGGATCTCACGGTGGGCCCCCGCGCTCCGCGGGGACCGCACTTGGTTCGGGCAGCCATGGCGGTTGTCTCCACCCTCGAGGGTCAACTCTCGGCTGGGGGGCTCTACCGGCGCCTCGCCGTGTTGGCTGGCCCCGACGCGCCCGAAGTGCTGGCGCTTGCAGCCCAGCGCCACCCCGCGGCTTCCTGGTTGGTAGCCCTCTCCGATGCATCGGGTGAGCCCTTCCCCGGCCTGACTCATCTCTGTGCCGCCGCCGGCCACCCCGCCTTCGCCCGAGCATGCTGGGACCACGCCGCGGCGGGCCACGGCGAAGGGCTGGTCCAGGCCGCCGAGCGCACGGGTCGGCCGGAAACCGTGGCGGCGTTGCTCGCACACGACTCGATTGAACCAGCGGTGCTCGCCGCGGTTCGTTTGCTCGAGTCTCCATCCGAAGCGCCTCTGGCGCCGTATGTCGCGGCGGTCTGGGGTCCGGACACCGACGCCTTCTGGATCCGCACGGTGTCGGGCTTGCGCAGTGCCCGAGCCTTGGATCGCCTAGCTGCCATTGCGCGGGACTGCCCCCGCACTCAGAGGCTGGTGGCAGCCTCGAGGCGGGGGATCAGGCGCTAGCAGCGAGCCCGGGCGTGTCGCCTATTCGCAGGGACTCGAGCCGTCGTCGGAGCTACCAGCCTCGTGTCCCGAGCCGGCTTCGAAGATCTCGAGTATGCCTTCTTGCCAGGCTGCGGTCCCATCGTCCAGCTCGACCAGCAGGTCCACAAAGCCTGGCACGGCCTGCTCTTCGATCTGGATGGTGAGCAGGATCTCCGAGGCGCGGGCGTCGGCCGCCAGGATCGCCACGTCGCCGTACAGCTCGACGTCGATGATGCTGGCCAGGGTCGGTGCGTCCTCGCCGTCAGCCTTCATGGAGCCGATGAAGGTCTCGCCCTGCTCGGCCTCGTCGGGGGTCAGGTAGAAGCCGTAGTCGGGGGGGGGCGGTGTGTCGATGCCGGTGTCGTCATCGCACTCCTCGGGCTGGTCGCAGTCGGGATCGTCGTCGCGATCGGGGCGGTCGTCCAGCCCGTCGTCGAAACCATCCGGATCACATCCGGGGCAGTCGCGGTCGTAGATTATGCAGCCTTGGAGGGTCAGGCCGAAGGCGAAAAGGGGAATGGCGATGCGCATCTGTCCACGCTCCTGCGTGTTGGGGGGTGCCCTGGACCGTGAACGGGGGCCCGTCTGGGTCGAGTCTGTGCCCGTGACTTTTTGGACACCGCCCCGACGTGATCCTGTCACCTGCCATTCGATCCATACAGAAAAAATGGCCCCGCCTTGCCCGGGGCGGCTGAGCCCATAGACTGGGGAGGGTGTCCCGCCTGCGGAGAACCATGGCCATCGTCAAAGCGTTCGAGAACGAAGACTTCATCACCAGTCGTGCCGCGAGAGCCATTCGTATCCTCTGTGAATACGAAGAGCCTCGGCAGCGCCTCGAGGAGCAGGGGGTGGAGAACTGGGTGGTGGTCTTCGGCTCTGCACGCCCGCTCTCGGGCGAGGTGGCCCGCTCGCGGATCGAACACGCCCAGCGGGATCTGGACCTGGCCGGTTCCGATGTCGAGCGCGAGCAAGCCGCTGCCGTGGTTCGCACAGCCCACCGCAAGGTGAAGCTCGCCAAGTACTACGACGACGCCCGCTTGCTCTCTCGCATGCTCACCGAGTGGTCCGTCGACCGCGACGGCTGCAGAAAGTACGTCATCTGCTCGGGTGGTGGCCCGGGGGTGATGGAAGCGTCCAACCGCGGCGCTTCGGACGTAGAAGGTGGCCGTAGTGCTGGGCTGGGCATCGCCTTGCCCTTCGAGGAGAAGGTCAACCAGTACGTCTCCGACGAGCTTGCCTTCGAGTTCCACTACTTCTTCATGCGCAAGTACTGGTTCGTCTACAAGGCCAGTGCCTTGGTGGCCTTCCCCGGCGGCTTTGGTACCATGGACGAGCTGATGGAGAGCCTCACGCTGCGGCAGACCGGCCGGCTGGCCAAGCGCATGCCTCTGCTGCTGTACGGCTCGGAGTACTGGAAGCAGGTGCTGAACATCGAGGCCATGGCAGAGTGGGGTACCATCTCCGAACGCGACCTGGATCTGGTGCACTACGCCGACACACCCAAGGACGCCTTCGAGTACTTGGTGGCGTCGCTCATCGCCGTCGAGGCGGGCACCTGGGATCCCTACCACCCCCCATGGAGCGGGAGGACATCATGAGCCGTTTCCAGATTCGAAAACGTATCAAGAGCGCCCTGGGGCGAAACGACTCCGTTTCTGAGCGCGACCCCACCGTCGAGCTCACCCTGATCCTGCCCGACGGCAGCGTGCACGTGCTGCGTACGGAGCCACACTACACCTTGGTCATGGCTTCACAGACCTTGGACACGCCTATCCACACCTTCTGTCCCGACGGCCACTGCGGCGAGTGCCAGGTCGAGGTGCTTGCAGGTCATGACGCCCTGCGTCCGCCCACCGAGGCCGAGCGCGACCTGCTGGACGAGACCTTGGGTGCCGACAGGGATCCGAACATCCGCCTGGCTTGCCATGCTCGCCTTGTCGGCGGTGGCGCTCGAGTTCGTGTTGGGCACGTCTGGAGCCTCGAGGGCGCTACCCGCGGCGAACCGCTGGCCCAAGAGTAGGCAGGCGTCTAGCTGCCACGCCCGCAGCGCCATCTGCCCGAACGCCTGTGGTTCGGGCCGTCAAAGGCCGGGTTGCCCCTACTTTGGGGTGGTGATCGCGACCTTGCCCTTGGCGTTCAGCGTGATGGTCGGGCCGGAATCGCTCAGGGTGCCCTGCACGTGGGTGGCCGTGTTGGTGCCGTTGACCAGGTGGTCCACGGTGATCTCGGAGCCCCGAGCGTTCAGGTTGCCCTTCTGGGTGAGGGGCATGCGCAGGGTGACGGCGCCAGCGGTGGCGGTAGCGCGGCTGGACGAGGTGATCTCCGCTTCTTCGGAGAGCTCGATCTCGATGTCGCCGGTGCTGGTTGAGAGGTCGAAGGAAGACAGGACGCCATCGACGTAGATGCCGCCCTTGCTGGTGGTAGCCTTGACGGTTCCCGAGCAGCCCACGACCTGGACCCAGCCCTCGCGGGCCGTGACGTTGACCTTGGCTTCGCGGGGCAGGTTGACCGTCAGTGGCGCATCCACCGTGTCGATGCCCGACCACTTGCCGGGTATCGAGGTGCTCACCTTGCCCTGACTGTTGCTGGCATAGGTGCGGATGCCGATGGAGTCGCCCAGGCGGCTCATCGCGTCTTCCTTGGTGCCTTCGATGGTGAAGTTGATGCGGGCCTGGATGCCATCGGAGTCGGTGCAGCGGACGGAGACGGTACCCTTGGTGTGCGTGATGTAGACCGGGGTGCCTGGCTTGTAGTTGGCTGCGTCTTGGCCGACCTGTCCATCGTAGGACATGGACTGCTCGCCGCCCTTGGTGTCATCGCCCAGGTCGATGTCACCGACGTCGATGTCGAGCAGGCCGCCGCCTTCCTGGGCGACGGCCGAGCCGTTGAACTGGTTCCAGGCGGCCACGGCGAGGACGCCGAAACCGGCGAGGAGAAGGAGCCGACGAGCGCGGGTGTTGGGCAGAGCCTTCATGGTTCGCTCCAAGGGGCGGGATCATGCACGTGACGGAGCGTCGGACCTATCTGCTCGAGGCTCGGGGGGGCAAGGGAGCGGACGAAAGCCTGACATGGCCGTGTCCCGCCCCTGCCCCGAGTGGGTCCGACAGAGGACCAACCCTCGGCGTGCGTGCGCGCTTCCCGCGAAGAGACCAGCGGTGGATGGGAGCGCTACCTGCGGCGCCGACCCCGCTTCTTGTGTCCCCCACCGGAGCGGCGGTGGCCGCGTCGTCTGGAGTCTCCATCATCGTCGCGCCGGTGCCTGCCTTGGCGCCTGTCATCGCCGTCTCGGTTCTTCTCGGGGCCGTCTTCCTCGTCGCCGCGCGCGGCGGCCAGGCGCCGCCGTTCGTTGGCGAAGAACGCCCGCAGGGCGACCGCTAGCAGCATGTCGCCCTGGGGGTGCTTCTTGAGGGCCCGGACGGTGCCGAGGTAGCCCTCGAACGCGCAGGTCCCCATGGCACTGCGCAGCGCGCCCACTTGGGCGTGGAGGCGCAGCTTGCCGGCTTCTTCGGGCGTGGGGACCGGGAGGATCTCGAACTGGATCTCGTACTGGCGCTCGAGGACCAACCGGGTGGAGAGGTCCATGCCGCCAGCGATGGCGATGGACACGCCCGTCTTGCCGATTCGGCCCGTGCGACCCGAGCGATGCAGGTAGACCGCCGGATCTTCGGGGAGCGAGTAGTGCAGCACGTGGGAGAGGTTGCTGATGTCGATGCCCCGGGCGGCGACATCGGTGGCTACCAGGAACTGGATGTTGCCTTTCTTCAGGCGGCGCATGGCTTTTTCGCGGGCGGCCTGGGACAGCTCGCCGGAGATGTACTCCGCGTCCAGCCCCTGGCGGCTCAGGAAGTTGGCCACCGTCGAGGTGTCTTCGCGGGTGTTGGCGAAAATGAGCGCCGAGGTGGGCTGTTCGCGATCGAGCACCGCTAGCAGGGAGCGGATCTTGTGGACGTTGACGTCCGTCTCGTACAGCACGTGGCGGATGCCTTCGACTCGGTCGGCGTCCGTGGACAGGATCAGGCTGACGGGTTCGTGCAGGTACTTGCGGACCAAGGATTTGATCTTTTCTGCCACGGTGGCGCTGAAGAGCAAGATCTGGGGCTTGGGATCCCTGGGCATCTTGTTGAGGATGCGGGTGACGTCTTCGAGAAAGCCCATGGAGAGCATCTCGTCGGCTTCGTCCAGGCAGGCCATGCGGGCGTGGGACAGGTCCAGGTTGCCGCGTCGCAGGTGGTCGAGGATCCGGCCGGGGGTGCCGACCACGATCTCGACGCCGTCCTCGAGTGCATCGGCCTGGGGGCCGATGGCCACGCCGCCGTAGAGGGTGCAGATGCGCAGGTCCTTGTACTTGCCGATGGCCGCGATCTCTTCCGCGACTTGCAGCGCCAGCTCGCGCGTGGGGGTGAGCACGATGCCGTTGACCTGGCGGCTACCGGCTTCGGCCCGTTCGATGAGTGGGAGCCCGAAGGCCGCGGTCTTGCCGGTGCCCGTCTTCGCGCGGACCAACAGGTCCTTGCCGGCGAGCCCGGGCTCGATGGTGGCGGCCTGGACCGGTGTGGCCATCTCGTACTCGAGCTCGGCGAGGCCTTGGAGGACCTCGGCGCTCAAGGGGAAGTCGCGGAACGCGCGGTCGGAGACGTAGTCGGACTTGGGTGGAGCGGGTGGTGCGACCGCGCTGTCGTCGGTGGTTGGGGCCGTATCCGGGGTTGGTTCCTGGGCGGTTGGTTCCTCGGTGGTTTGCTCTTCGTCGATCGGCTCGGTGGGGGGGGAGAGGGCTTCGCTCGCGTCCTCTTTTGCGACCTTGTCGGCCGGTGGAGCGTTCTTCGGGGTTGCTTGGGGCGCCTTGTCGTTTGGTTCGTCGGTTCGAGGCGCGCTGTCGGGCTTGTCGGTTGTCACGGATTTTTCTCCGGCTTCTTGAAAGGCGCAGTGCCTATCAGGGGTGCCTCCCGCCGTCCACGTCCCGTCTGTTGTCGGTTGTGCCCCGAAAGCGACGGGCACGATGCCTGGGACTCGTTAGATTGACGCCTTTTCTTCGATAAGGGTCGAGCACATGTCGGTCTGCAACAAGCCAGCCTCCGCAGAAGCCCTGCTCGAGCTGGCTCGGTCGTCGCGTCGCGTCTTGGTGACCGGGCCGAAGGACGTCGATGGCGACAGCATCGGCAGCTGCCTGG
>CAZVHW010000015.1:0-20194 GCA_964626835.1 uncultured Enterobacterales bacterium | reverse complement strand
CAAGCGGCTCACCGACGCCGAGCTGGTCGTCGCCGGCGAGCCTGGCTGGCGTTACCGCAGCTTGCCCAATGTCTCCCGCTGTCTGGCCAACGCCGACGTGCGAGGTCCCTTCGGTTTGGCCGTCGTACTGGACGGCGACCGCCGACGGTTGACCAATGCGGTGCTCCCTCTCTTCGAGGCATCCGAGCATCAGGCTGTCATCGACCATCACAAGTCCACCACCGGCGAGGGGTACGACTTCGCGTTTGTAGACCCGCACACTGCCAGCACGGCCGAGCTGGTTCTGGCTTTGCTCGAGCAGTGGAGCTTTCCGCTGGATGCCGAGCTGGCCCAGCTGCTGCTGACAGGTATCGCCTACGACACGGGTGGGTTCCGCCACACCAACACCAGCGCCCATACCTTGAGGCTGGCAGCCGACCTCGTCGACGCCGGTGCCAAGTACAGCGCGGTGGTCGTCACGACCGCCTGCGAGCGCAGCCCAGTCGGCGTCTCCCTCACGGGGACCGCGATGAGCCGGGCTGCATTCCACGCCGGCGGGCGTTTGGCGGTCGGATGGGTCAGCCGAGAGGCCCTCGAGGAGCTCTCGGCCACCGGTGGCGACCTGGACTTCATCGTCGATCAGCTCCTCTACGTCCGGGGTGTCGAGGTGGCCATCCTCGCCCTGGGCCGATCCGGCCTGGACGGCCCGGAGGTCAAGCTGTCCCTGCGCTCGCGCGGTGGGGCTGACGTATGCGAGATCGCCCACTCGCTGCATCCGGAAGGCGGGGGGCACGAGCGTGCGGCGGGCGTGGTGTTGGCGGGCGAGGCAAAGAGCGTCGTGGAGCAGGTCGTGGTGCCCAAGGTCATCCAGGTTCTCGACGCCGCTGCACGGCTCGGCTGACCTGCCCCGGTGGCTGTACTCGCTCCTGGCCCTGGGGAAACCCTGGATCGCCTGGTCGGGGACTGGGAAGTCTTCCAGCTAGCCCGCGGACACCGCTTTTCGTCGGACGATCTGCTCTGCGCCTGGGCCGCGATGCGCGCCCGCAAGACCGCGACGCGATTGTTGGACTTGGGTGCGGGTATCGGCTCTGTCGGCTTGATGACCCTGTGGCACCTACCCCCTTCGGCCCGCCTGCTGATGGTCGAGGCCCAGCAGGTCAGTCACGCCCTCGCGTGCCGCAGCCTCGAATACAACGACCTGGCCGCTCGGGTCGAAGCCCGTCTGGGGGATCTCCGCGACCCGGACACCCTGCAGGGAGCTGGCGAGTTCGACCTGATCTGCTGCTCTCCTCCCTACATCCCTCCGGGTCGGGGTGTGGCCTCACCCGTACCGCAGCGGGCCGGAGCGCGGCTGGAGCTGCGGGGCGATGTCTTCGACTATCTCCGCGTGGCGCGGACCCACCTGGCATCCGGCGGTCGGGTGTCCCTGGTCTTCGCGGCTGGTGATCCCAGGCCCCTGCGCGCCATGCAGGCTGCCGACCTCGCGCTCGACTGGCGGACCGAGGTATTCTTTCGATCGCGGCGGCCGGCGTCCCTGGCCCTCTACGTCTTCGGCCATGCTGGTGAGCTCGTTGGGCGGCCCTGCTACACCGTTCCTTGGGTGTTGCGAGACACCGCGGGGCGGTTCACGGACGGCTACCACCGACTGCGTACGGAGATGGGTCACCAGCGCCGCTGAGATCGTTGGACGGTGCTAGTCGTAGTCTGGCTGGCCCGCCACCAGGGCGTTGGTCTCGCGTAGGCGCCGCGCCAGGGTGCGAAGGAGCTTCCAGAGTATCTGGTTGCCCAGTTCGGGCTCGCGGCGGCAGAACTCGAGGACCTGCTCCTGGCCGATGGTGATCAGCGATCCAAACGCCACGCCCGTCACCGTGGCGGAGCGGGGAAGCTGGTCGGCCAGCGCGATCTCGCCGAAGTGCTCGCCCGGTCCCAGCCGTGCCAGCTCGACACCATCGCGGGACACCGAGACCTCGCCCTGGACCACGACGTACATGGTCTTGCCGGGTGCGGATTGGCTGAGGATGACTTGGCCTGGGGTGAAGAACAGCTCGTCGCAGATGCGGCTGACCCGTAGGCGCGCGTGGAAGGGGAGGTCCCGGAACAGGAAGAGGTCTTCCATGATCTGGGCCCGCGCAATGGCGGCACCGGCTTGGGGGCTGGCCTCGGGCTCGAGGATGATGTGGGTGACGTTGTCGGGAGCACCGCGATCGAGCGCTTCGCGCAGCAGGGACTCGCAGGCTTCACGGATGTCGGGCAGCGAACCAAGGCGCGCCAGCACTTCGTCCGGGACGACGTCGGAGAGGCCGTCGGTGTTGAGCAGGATGCGATCGCCTGGGAGCATCTCGATGGCGAGGAGATCGGGTTGGACGGTGGGGTGCAGCCCGACTGCCCGGGTGATGACGTTGCGATAGCGGCTGCGCTGGGCTTCCTCGAGGGTCATCTGGCCCGAACGAACGAGCTCGTTGACCATGGAGTGGTCTTCGCTGAGCTGCCGGACCTCGCCGTCGCGCAGGAGGTAGGCCCGCGAGTCGCCCACGTGGGCCACGAACGCCCAGCCACCACCCACCGCTGTCGCCACGACCGTGGTGGTCATTCCGCGCAGGTTGCGGGCTTCGGCTGCCTCGAACACTCGGCGGCTCGCTTGCTGGCAGGTCTCGTCCAGGGCCTCGAGGGCGAAGTTGCGGTTGGCCAGCGTGGGGTTCTCCGCGTAGTGCAGCACGGCTTCTTGGAGCATGGCCGCGGCTTGGGAGAAGGTCTCGATGGTGATGGCGCTGGCTACCTCGCCCGCGGCTCGCCCCCCTACACCGTCGGCCACGACGAAGATCCCGTGGTCGGGGTCGCGGAGGAAGGCATCCTCGTTGTGCGGTCGGCTGCAGCCGACGTCGGTACAGGCGTGGAAGTAGCTCATGGAACACCGGGAAGAATCAGAGGACCGTCACGGGAAAGGAGCGGACGATGATGGTGCGCTCCTCTCCTTCTCTCCTGATCGTAACCCGCAGTGCGGCGGGACCGGCGGGCTTCTTGTGCAAGATGGTGGTTTCGTGCTCGAGGACGAGCTCTCCGCGGGCTGGAATGCGGCTGTCCTCGAGCAGTGCGTGGGGTGGATCGGGTTCGACGTTGCGGACCAGGGCGTGCTCGAAGGGCTCGTGCAGCGGCTCGTCTTCCGAGCTCACCACCACCGCTGCGAGGATGTAGCTCTTCCCGGGATGACCCGTCGGGAAGGCGTGGCCCGCGCCCGTGTTCTGCACGCGCAGCTTCATGGCGAAGGGCTCGCCCCTCGTGATGCGGGGGCTATCGAGGTCCAGCAAGATGCTGACGGCACGGGCGGGGTCCACGGACAGGGCGTGGCTGGGGTGGCTGGCGAAGCGCCCGGTGGTGACGGTGGCCGCGCGCTGGGCCATGTGGCAGTCTTGGCAGCGCACACCGGCGGCTCGGTAGGGGGAGCGGTACCATTCGCCGTACGTGTCGTACCAGGCGGTGTCGCTGCCGGGCCAGGAGAGCTGGTGGCACGCGGCGCACAGCGCCGGTGACGCCAGGTCTTCGCTGGCCCTGGTCGGGTGTGGCGCCGCCGTGGAACCCCGTGGACCCAGGATCGCGCCTTCGCGGAGGTGACAGGTGGCGCAGCCGACACCCTCGCGTTGGAGCGTGGGGCTCCAGGCCGGGTTGGGCTCGTGGTGCGGCATGGCGGGATCTCCGCCTGCGTGCTGCACGACCCGGTCTGGGTGCTGGGCTTCGTAGGGAAGGTGGCACGCCAGGCAGCTGGTGGGTTGGCTCGCGTCTCGCACTGCCTGCAGATAGCGCTCGGCCTGCCACGCCGTGGCGTGTGCGCTTCCTGCCCAGGCCTCGGTCAGCTCGCCGTGGCAGGCAGCACAGGCCTGGCTGGTTGGGTTGGCGAGCCCGTCGGGGAGCTCGAGGGTGGGCATGGGCAGGCCATCTGGAAAGAGGGGTCCTACGTGGACCTGATCGGGAGTGGGAGCGGGCTCCGATGCGCTCCGTTCGGAGTCGGGTTCGGGTTCGGGTTGGATGGGACCCGGGGCGGGAGCAGGCTCAGGCGGGGGGGCGCTCTTGTCGCGGTCCCGGCGGGCAGCCCAGGCGCCCGCGACCATGAGGCCACACACGATCATGATTGGCCAGCGGAGAGGGAAGATGGCGGGCCTCCAGGTGGGCATGGTCAGTAGTCTATGACCGCTGGTTCGTCACCTGCGGGGATCATGGCCAAGGCGACACGAGCGCCTGGTGGACCGTGAACCTGGGCGTAGAGGCTGTAGAACCCCAGCACGCGCCGCACGTAGGTGCGCGTCTCGTCGATGGGGATCATCTCGACGAAGTCATCCACGGGGATGTCGTCGTCCTGTGCCGCGTACCAGCTCGAGACCGCCTGGGGGCCGGCGTTGTAGGCTGCCACCGCCATGGGAGAGCAGCCGTTGAACCGTGTGAGCAGGCTCCGGAGGTACCATGCGCCGAAGTCGATGTTGCTGGAGGGCTCGAGGAGCTCGCGGGGTGAGTAACGAACACGCCCGATGTCCCTCGCCACGAGAGCGCCCGTGACGGGCAGCACCTGCATCAGGCCGACGGCTCCGGCATTCGACAGCGCCCAGGACTTGTATTGGCTCTCTTGGCGCATCACCGCCAGCACCAGCAGGGGGTCGATGTCGTGCTCGCGACCGGCGCCCCAGACGTGCCCCGGGAATGCGGCTGGGTAGGCCATGCCCAGGGCGATGAGGCGCTGCTCGTCATCGTCGGCGTGTTTGTCCAGCCCCATGGAGAAACGCGAGATGAGGTGCCAGGCCCGGGTGAAGAGGAAGAGCTCACGCCACTCCGAGAGGCGCTTTTGTATGCCACGGACCTGGGACGCCCTGGGGCCGCGGCCGCGCTGTCCCTGCTCGACCTCGTGGTGGACCTTGGCCACCAGCTCCCCAGCAAGATCGTACGCACCGACCTCGGCGGCAGCGTATGCATCGAGCAGTTCGGGCCACAGTCCCTGTTGCGCCTCTGCAAAGCGTGAGAAGGCTCTCCGGGCGTGCGCGGCGTCGTAGTGGGGCCCTTCGAAAACGGTGAAGGGGGGTACCTCGCCCGGTGCATCACGAGTGATGCCGTCTCGCTCGGGGCTCTCTTGGGTGGGCTGTGCCGGGAGTGGGCCTGACTCGTGGGAGGATGGTGCGCCCCAGGCGAGGCTGGACCAGTCGAGGGCACGGGTGGGAGGAGGCTCGAGGGTGCCGTGGACCGGCGGCTGAACAGCGCGCGGCGGTGGCGCCACCGGCATGGGCGCGAGCACCGTGTCTGCCGCTGGCGTTGCATACGGCCAGCCCCCCGTACGAGCGAGCCAGCGCTCCGCCTGGGAGTCGGCCGGCTGGAGCCGGCGGGTTGCCAGCAGACCGTACCAACCCAGTGGATCTTCCTCGAGGACCTCGGCGTACAGCTCGGTGGCTTGGTCGTCTTCTCCGCGGAGCTGGGCGATACGGGCCAGGTAGTAGAGCGCCCGGGTGGCGTGTGCGCGGTCTTGGGCTCGGACCTGCTCCATGCGCTTCGCGGCTTCGTCCAGCTCGCTCGCGCGCCATGCGCAGAAGGCGCCATACCAGCGCGCTTGGCGTCCCGCCGCCCCCCCTTTTCGGGCCAGCCCATCCCACAGCTCCATGGCGCGAGCGTTGTCACCCGCCAACATCCGTGCCAGGGCGACGTCATCGCGGGCCCGCTTCCATCTCCAGTGGCCGCCGTGATGTTCCAGGCCCCGCTCCCCCCACTCCGCGGCCTGTTGCCATAGCCCCCCCCGAGCGGCTGCTCTGTGTGCCATCCAGCAGTTGTCGGCGCTGGGATTGGCTTCGTAGCGCTCGGTGAAGAGGGCCACGAGGGCCGCGTAGTTCCGTGTGCGCCAGCCAAATGTCTCCCTGTGTTTGGCCACCCAGGATTGAGTCCGCGGCTCCTCGCTGGCCGAGAGCTCGGCCCACAGGGCGCGTGCCTTCCCATACTCGCGGGCGCGCAGTGCGGAGAACGCCGAGCGCATCTTGCTCGGGCTGTCGTCGGGTAGGGCGGTGTCTTGGCCCGTCTGGGCGAGCTCCTCGAGTGCTGCCATCGCGATGTTGTGGGTGGTGGGGTAGCTGTAGTCCAGCGCCATGGTCTGCAGTGCCAGCACCGCCTGTTTCTTCGAACGATTCGTCAGCGCGAGGGCCTGGCCCAGCTTGGCGATTTCGACATCGGGGCCGTCTGGATCGAGGTCGATGAACGCTTGATAGGCGTCGTGGGCTGGTTGGTAGTATCCGGCTGCGGTGTAGGCATCGCCCATGAGGAGCTGGCAATCCGCGGCGTGGGAGCCCTCTGGCCACTGTTCGCGGTAGGTGCCGCACTCGCGTGCAGCGACCGCGTGTCGGCCACGGCGATGGTCGCTGAGCGCCTCGAGCCACGCAGCTTCCGACGCCAGGGCTCCCCGGGAAGCCCGGACCCTCGTGAACTGGCTGCTGGCGAGGTTGTGGTGCCCTTGGCGCATGTAGAGTAGCCCCAGGAGGTAGCGAGCGGGGACCCAGCGCCTCCGGCCTCCGCGGGCTTCGAAGTCCGGGTGGGATCCTCCGAACCAGTCCTCGAGCACCGCCGTGGCTCCCTGCAGGTTGCCCGCGTGCATGCGGTGCCACGCGAGATCGACGGGATCGCTGCCGGAGGGGATGGGCCGTGTGGGAAGACCGGCGGGAGCGATGCGCAAGCGTGCACCCAGGTTCCGATCCACTACGACGCTCGAGGCCAGTGGGGGGGCAGCGTTCATCCCGTCTTGGCTCGCACGCACCATTCCCGCGGCCGCGATCAGCCCCGCTGCCACGAGCAGTGTGCGGATCCGGGACCGGGCGTGGGGGGGAGGGGGCACGGATCAGCCTTCGGGTTCGGAACCCTCGACGGCTTCGCCTCGCGCTGTCCATTCCTCGAAGCCCCCCACTAGTCGTCGCGCCCAGGTCCAGCCCTGGTCGCGGAGCCAGGCCGCCTCGCGCTCGCTCCCTTGGGCGCCATCGGCATCGTAGACGGCGATGCGTTCGGACTTGTCCGGAAGGGCCTCGAGCATCTCGCGCAGCGTCGAAGCGGGGGCGGAGACTGCGCCGGGGACGTGGCTTTGGCGGAACGCGGCCGAAGATCGCAGGTCGATGAACAGGGGGGAGACCCCGCTGAACAGCTGGGCCGCTGCCCACTCTTGGCTGATGTCCTGTTTGTGGTTTGGCCCAGGGGTCTCACCCCGACCTGGTTGCAGGGGCGGCAGTCCATCGAGGTCCGACGCTGCGGTGTGGTCGGTTGACGGGGGAGAGCCGGCAGTGGAGGGTCGGGGTTCTTGCTCGGAGCCGAGCACGCGCGCCGCCAAGCGGCGCAGGCGGGACCGTACGCGGGATGAAGCCATGGGCTGGATCTGGGGAGCTGTAGGGGGACGGGAGGGGCGTGGGTGATGAGTGTAGCGGATCCGGTTCCTGGAGTCCCGTCGTCCTGGGGTCGAGGGCCCCGCGACCCTTGGCCGAGCGATGCGTCAGCCCATCTCTCCGTGGTTTCAGCGCGATGTCGAGGGCCGTGGTATGGCATGCTTGACCCTCCGCCGGGATTGTCTCCATGGGCGTTGTTTGGCAGCTGCTGCTCGGCCGGCCCGATGGCTTGCGGGCAAGCGTCCGCGGTCGCTTGCGACGACTGCTCACACGGCCGGGGCACGGCGACCTGGATCCGGATGAGTCAGATGTTGCCCCACCCGTGGGGGTGGGCGCGCCATCCGCCTTCGAGCCTCCGAGCGGGTTGGAGATTCCGGCTGGGTATCAGCCCGTGCTCCACCTGGACGACATGGCGCCGGGCAGTCTTCGGGAGGTCTTCTTGCAGGGGCGGTCCGTGGCCCTGGCGCGAGTGGGTGAGACCGTGCACGCCGTGGACGGAACCTGCCCCCACGCCGGTGGGCCCTTGGCGGAGGGCAGCCTCGATGGCACCACCCTGACCTGCCCAGCGCACGGCTGGAGCTTCGACGTGGCGACCGGGGCGTGCCACGTCAACCCCGAGGACCGAATCCACGTCCTGGCTGTTCAGGTCGTACGCGGCGTGGTCTGCTTGCCGCTCTGATCTATACTGGTGTCCAGCGCGTGAGGCTGGCTTGACACTTCAGGCACCCAACCCCTCTTTCTTCGCCGTCGGCGCACATTGCGACGGATCGCCGGAGGAGGTGGCGGCGGCTCTCGAGCGCCGATTGCGGCCCTGCGCGCCAGGTCTGGTGCTCTTTTTCGCGGATCCGAAGCACGACTTCGCCAAGATCGCCGAGGAGGTCCAGCAACGGTTTCCGGACGCCGTCACGGCCGGCTGTACGACCATGGGCGAGATCGGGCCTCTCGGTCTGACACGTGGCGCCGTTGTGGGGCTGGCCCTGGGATCCCCCTGTCGGGCTGCGGCGGTATGCGTCCCGGATCTCGGCAAGCTTCGTTTCGAGGATGGCCCACGTCTTTTGGCTGATCTCGCGGCCCAGCTCGGCCACGAGCTCGGAGGTATCAGCGCCAGCCGGCACGTGCTGCTCACCCTCACCGATGGCCTGAGCGGGATGGAGGAGATTCTGGTCGCCTCCATCGGCGCCTGCCTTCCAACCGTCCCGTTGGTCGGGGGCAGCGCGGGAGACGGCACGCGCTTCCAGCAGACGCTGGTGGCGATGAACGGGCGTGCTCGCCAGGGAGCGGCCGTCGTACTGTTGCTCGAGCCGGGGGTGCCGTTTCACGCCTTCCAAATGCATCACTACCGGCCTGGCTCGGGGCGAGTAGTCGTGACCCGTGCGGAGCCCAAGCGGCGGATCGTCTCGGGATTGAACGGCCGACCGGCTGCGACCGTGCTGTCCGAGCTCTTTGGGGTACCCGTCGAGGTGCTCGCAAGAGGTGGGGCGCCCGAGGTCCAGCGGTATGGCATCCAGCTCGGATTCCACGTGGGCGACACCTACTACATGCGCTCCATCATGACCCTTCAAGGCGACGACCTGCTCCTTGGCGGAGCCGTGGAGGAAGGCTCCATCCTCAGCGTGATGCACGCGGGTGACATCGTCGAGGCCACCCGGGAAGGCGTGGCCGAGGCGCAGCGCGTCTTGCAGGGCGAACCGGCCGTCATGCTCGCCTTTAACTGCGGTGGACGCCTGCTCGAGGCTGAAAACCGTGGCGTGCTGTCGGAATTCAGCAGGGCCATCTGCCCGTTCCCGTGTGTGGGCTTCACGACCTACGGTGAGCAGTTCGGCTCCATGCAGGTCAACCACACCCTCACGGCCTTGCTCCTCGGGTGGCCCGATGGGCGTTGACAAACCCGAAGGCCGGGCACGCGTGGCCGGCATGGGCGACGAGCTCGAGGCCGCTCGAGAGACCATCGAGGTGCTCATCCAGCGCTATGAGGGCGTCCAGGGTCCCCTGCAGACCGACCAGTTTGCGGTGCACAAGGCCATGGCGGCGCTCGAAAACACGGTGGCCGTCAGCACCCGCGCACTGCGGGCCTCGGAGGCCCGGCTGCGTACTTTGTTCGACCACAGCCCCCACGTTTTGGTCACGGTGGACCACCAGGGCAGGATCCTGTCGGCCAACAAGCTGGCGGCGAGGGCCATGCGCAAGCAGGTCCAGGAACTCGTCGGCACCCCGCTCGAGGCCATCTTGGATCCGAGCCACGCCGAGGCGGCCGAGGACATGATCCGTAGGAGCTTCGAGGGGGTCGTCGAGCGCACCGTCCTGCTGGCCATTGGTGTGCAGGTTGCCCTGACCGCCGCGCCGCTTCCGGGCTTGACGGCGGAGACGCTGCTCGTGTTCCGAGATCTCACCTGGCGGCGCCTGCTCGAAGAGGAACTCCAGCACACGCGGCGCCTCGCTCTTCTCGGGCACCTGGCGTCCATCGTGGGCCACGAGATCAACAATCCCCTGGCGGTCATGCTCGGCAGGCTCGAGATGCTCCTCCAGTCGGATCTCGACGATCCGGATCGCATCCGGGCCCAGCTTGGCCGAGTGCTCGAGCACGGTCAGCGGATCGGGCGCATCGTCCAGGATCTCCAGGCCGTGGTACGCCCTCAGCCCGCCCGCCCGCCCGCAGCGCGTCTCGCTCACCGAGTTGCTCGACGAGGTTTGCGAGGTGGCCTCCCCATTCCTGGGGCGGGCCGTCGTATGGGTGGACGTCACACCCCCCAGCCTCGAGGTGCTCGCGGACCGGGACCAGCTCCTGCAGGCCTTGGTCAACCTGGTTGGCAATGCGGCTGACCGTATGCGTCGCACGGGTCGTGTGGTCGTCCGGGCCGAGCCGGCGGGGGATGGGCTCCCCTGGTCCGAGTGTGAGGGCGTCACCGTGGCCGTGTTCGACGAGGGTTTGCCCATCCCGTCGGACCTGCTGGACGACCTCTTGGCTCCATCCCCGAGCTCGGGTGCCCAACGGGTCGGCTACTCCCTGGGCCTTGCCATCGCCCAGGGCATCGCGCTCGAGCACGGTGGGGCCCTGAAGGCAGAGAACAATCCCGAAGGTGGTGCCATCATCTCCTTGCTTCTGCCCAGCGGTGCGAACCTGGCGACCCCGATGGGTGGGGCGGAGGTCCCTGACGGGCCGCTCGTTCGGTTGTTGTGCGTGGACGACGATCCCCTGCTTCGGGCCACGCTCGATACCATGCTCGCGGGCACCTCATGCCGGTACCAGGTCGTCCGAACGGGTGAGCAGGCGCTCGACCTGTTGGGACGGGAGGAGTTCGACGTGCTGTTGACTTCCATCCAACTGCCTGGCATGAGCGGTGTGGAGCTGCGACACACCGTCGTCCGCCGTGATCCGGTGCTGGGCAGGCGTACCGTTCTCGTAGGTAGCGCGCTTCGCGGGGCGCCCCTCGGCATCCCGACCTTGCCCAGGCCCTTCTCTCGCCTTCAGCTGCTCAGCACCCTCGAGGCGGTGTTGCCCGAGGAGGTCTGGAAGAGCTAGCGGCTAGTACTTTTCGAGGTTGAGCCCAACCTCGGCTGCGTACGTTGCCAGGCCCTTCTTGCGCAGGGTGCGCAGCGCCCGCGTGGAGAGCTTGATGCGCACGAAGCGCTCGCCCTCTGGCCACCAGATGCGGCGGGTGTGCAGGTTGGGGAGCTGGCGCTTCTTGGTCTTGATGTTCGAGTGGGAGACTTTGTTGGCCACGTTGGGCCGCTTGCCGGTGAAGACGCACTTGCGGGCCATGGGATACCTCACGAAATTCGGGGGCGGATTGGCCGTTGATCAGCAGCGGCCCCGTCCGGCCGCGCTGGGTAGCACGGCTCGCTGCACTGGGCAAGGGCCGGACCCGGAGGGAGCGCTCGGTTCGGGTGCTACAGGGTGTCGTCGATGACCACGGAACCGCGGGTGGGTTCGGCGTCTGGTTCGGGCTGATTGGCCGTTGGGTGGTCCGGGTGCGGGGGGCTTGGGATCTCGACGCGCAGCGGTACGCGCGGAGAGTCCTGCCGCTCTCGCTGCTGTCGGATGCGCTCGATGATGAATGCGTCGAGCATGGGGCCTCCGGGACCGCGCTCCTACATGGAAGTATAGCACCGAAGTGCCTAGCGGCAAGCCTTCGACGATCGCGTCCTCGTCGATGTTGTCATGGAGGAGATGTCAAGACCGCGGCTCGGTTTCCCCTAGCGCCCTGGCCCTGGCCGTCAGGGCCTCGTAGAGGGGCTGCAGCTCGGGGTGCGTGTGCGCTAGTGCTTGGAGATGCGCCTGGACGGTGGCATGGTCTCCCCGGGCTGCAGGACCGGTGAGGGCGTTTCGTGCACCCAAGGTCTTCGTGTTTTCCAACGAGGCTCGGACCAACGGCTCGAGGGTGGCGATTGGATCGACCGCGTCGCACCCCGCGCTGGTAAGCAGGCGCGCCGCCTCGGCCAGCAAGACCGTGGTGAAGTTTCCAGCGAGCACGCAGGCGGCGTGGTAGAGCCGCCGGTCACCGGTGACCTCGAAGGGTGACATTCCCAGCGAGGTCGCGAGGTCGCGCGCCTGGGCAACCGCCTCGGCGTCGCCCGCGACCGCGGCTGGGATGCCTTCCAGGTTTGGAATCCGATGTTCAGGGCCCGGGAAGGTCTGGAGTGGGTGAAGGCTACCCGCCGGTCTGTGGGGCCGGAGTAGGAGGTGGGAGAGGCCTCCGCTGGCGTGGAGTACCACCGGTCCCCTGGGCAACCAGGCCGCGATCTCCGCCACCGCATCGTCACTGGCCGTGATCCAGCACAGGCTGGCCCGCGGTGCCGGGTCGCCCCTTCGCCATCGGGTGACCCTGTGGCCGGCGCCCTCGAGCTTGGGCGCGAGGGTGCGGGCGAGGCGACCCATGCCGAGCAGGGCGACGTGCAGGGTGACCTCCTGGGGAAACGGGTGGATCGGGGTATCGCGGCCCGGTCGCTGTTGGCACCCCCCGGAACCGTTCGTTAGAGGCCGGCGTCTCTCGCCCTAGTACCGGCGAGGGGCGGAGACTGGTATGGGCCACAAACGTCCCGAGCGCGTCGCTGGACTCGTTCACGCCGAGCTCTCGCGCTTGTTGCGCGAGGAAGTGTCCGATCCTCGGGTCGGCCAGCTCTCGGTGACGAACGTGCGTCTCACGCCAGATCTCAAGCGCGCCTTTGTGCGCGTTCTACCCCTCGGCGGAGAAGGCGATCGCCAGACCCTGTTGAAGGGACTCGAGGCTGCGTCGGGCTATCTGCGCGGCCGCCTGGGCAGGAACCTCCGCCTCCGCTTCGCGCCAGTGTTGATCTTCGAGCTGGACGAGCACCTCGAGGAGGCGGTCCGCTTGAGCTCGATGCTGGAACAGCTGGCATCGCGGGAGGGTCACGAGGAATGAGCCTGACTCCTGGATTCTTGATCATCGACAAGGAAGCCGGCATCACGTCCCACGACGTGGTGGCCATGGTGCGGGCTGTCACCGGCATCAAGAAGGTTGGCCACACCGGCACGCTCGATCCATTCGCGCGGGGCGTCTTGCCTCTGGCGCTGGGCTCGGCCACCCGACTCATCCGCTTCCTGGACGAGTCCGAGAAGGTGTACGACGCCACCATCGCATTGGGCACGGCCACGGACACGGGCGATCCTACGGGTGAGGTCACCGGCGAAGCGCCGGTCCCCGAGCTCGAGTTGGCAGGGATCCAGCTCGTCTTGGACAGCTTCCTTGGCGACCGCATGCAGGTGCCGCATCGCTACTCCGCGGTGAAGGTCAAGGGCCGCAGGCTGTATGACTACGCCCGCCGGGGAGAGACGGTGCAGGCCGAGGCCCGGCCCATCCACATCCACTCGCTCCGAGCGCTATCCCTCGAGGATTCTCGTCTGCGCGTGGTGCTCACCTGCTCTCGCGGCACCTACGCTCGCGGGTTGGCGGACGAAATCTCCGGGGCCCTGGGCACCGTGGGCCACCTTTGTTCGCTCACCAGGCTGCGGAGCGGACCTTTCGAGCACGAGCGCGCCCTCTCCATCGCTGCGTTGTCCGAGATCGTCGCCGAGACCCCTGATTGGGAGCGGGCATTGCGTCGCAGCCGCGCCGAAGACAGGGTGCCCTGGTTGCCCCGTGCCAAGGTCCATGGCGAGCTCGCGGCTCACCGCCTGGCACCGGTGTCTGTCCTCGGGCACCTTCCGCTCCTACCCGTGGCTCGAGGTGCGGCCGAGGTGGTGCTTCGCGGGGGGCAGGTTCCTGCACCGCCACCTGGTGTGCGTGCTGGAGGCGTGTACCTCGTGGTCGTGGCCGACGACTTGGTGGCGGTGGCCGAGTATCAGGGTGGCGGAAAGGCCAACGTCCTGTGGAGGGCGTCGCAGGCTCGATAGCCGTCGGCGGCTACCATGCCCCCCCTTTCCAGTTGACGCCTGCGCTCGAGCATGGCATAAGGTGCGGCGCCGGCTCGAACAGCTGGTACACTCACATCTCTGACGGTCTCTGCGGACGAGGAGCAAGGAGCCAATCGCTCCACGCCATGGTCCCCCGCCTGCGGACACCGCGATCAACTGGAGAACCACCATGGCGATCAATGCTGCAGTCAAGGAAGAGCTGATTCAGGAATATCAGACTCACGAAGGCGACACCGGCTCCCCCGAGGTCCAGGTCGCGATCCTCACCTATCGCATCCGCTACCTCACCGAGCACTTCCGCACCCACGCCAAGGACCACCACTCCCGGCGAGGGCTGCTCAAGCTGGTCGGCCAGCGTCGCCGCTTGCTGCGCTACCTCAATCGGCGTCACCCCGAGCGCTATCGCTCGCTCATCAAGTCCCTCGGACTGCGTCGTTAGGTTTTCTTTCGGCCCCGGTGTTTCACCGGGGCATTTTTCTTTTCAAGCACCGTTTCGAGGGGCCCACGGCATCCGCCGCGGGTCCACCGGGTCGTCTTGTCCCCGAGTACCCCTCCGCGGGTCTCCCCGGGTCGAGCGCTGGCAGCCGATTGGTGCAGCCTTCGCTCAATCCTGGAAGACCAACGGGAAGCCAGGGGGGTCGAAGAGACATCGACGCTGGCATCCACCCGGTCAGTACACCTGCGCCCAGGCATCGTGTCGGGCACAGGTGCATCAACACACGTGAGGCCTTCGAGCTGGAATGCCGCCGAGCGAGCCTCCAAAAAAAGAGCAAATCATGAACACTCATTCCGTCACCTTCGACGTGGGCGGCCGTCCACTCACAATCGAGACCGGCAAGTACGCCGGCCAAGCCACCGGCGCCGTCACCGTGCGCCAGGGCGACTCCTTCCTTCTGGTCACCGCCGTTATCGGGCAGGCCAAGGCCCACTTCGACTTCCTTCCACTCACCGTGGACTACCAAGATCGTGCGGGCGCCTATGGCCGCATCCCCGGTAGCTACATCAAGCGCGAGGGGCGCTCCAACGAGCGCGAGACCCTCACCAGCCGCGTCATCGACCGCCCCATCCGGCCCCTGTTCCCCAAGCACTTCCGCAACGAGGTGCAGATCATCGCCACGGTGCTGTCCTACGACATCGACAACGACAGCGACGTGTTGGCCCTCTGCGGCGCCTCCGCCGCTCTGTGGATCGGCGGTGCGCCCATCGCCAAGCCCGTCGCTGGTGTCCGCATCGTGCGGGTGGGCGACAAGTTTGTCATCAACCCCTCCAAGGAAGATCAGGATGCCTCCGACCTGCGCCTGGTCGTGGCCGGTACCTCCGACGCCGTGGTCATGGTCGAGGGTGGTGCCAACGAGGTGAGCGAGGCCGACATGGTCCAGGCCCTCGAGCTCGCCCACGACGCCATCAAGGAGATCATCGTCAAGATCCACGAGCTGCGTGAGCTCTGCGGCAAGCCCTTCCTCGCCGTCGCCGATGCACCCGAGCTGGACGCAGACGTGAAGGCCAAGGTCTTCGAGCTGGGGGTCGAGCCCCTCGCTGCCGCCATGACCATCCGGATCAAGGGCGAGCGCAAGGCCGCGATGAAGGACGCCCGCAACGGCATCATCGCCCAGCTCACCGAAGGCATCGAGGACGAGGAGCGGATCGGCGCGATCACCAAGGACGCCAAGGACGCCTGGGGCAAGCTGGTCAAGAAGCAGATGCGCACCGCCGTCATCGAGAAGGGTGTCCGCATCGATGGCCGCGCCACCGACGAGGTCCGCGACATCTGGTGCGAGACCAAGATCGCCCCCCGTGCCCACGGCTCGGCCGTCTTCACCCGCGGTGAGACCCAGGTCTACGCCAACATCTCCCTCGGCACCGACTACGACGCCCAGCGCATCGAGCATGCCAACATGCCCGAGGGCCGGCGCAACTGGATGCTGACCTACTACTTCCAGCCCTACTGCACGGGCGAGGCCTACTTCCTGCGCGGTCCGAAGCGCCGCGAGATCGGCCACGGCGCCTTGGCGCACCGGGCCATCCAGCCCATGCTGCCCAGCCAGGAAGAGTTCCCCTACGTCATCCGGTCCACGGCCGAGGTCTTCTCGTCCAACGGCTCCTCCTCCATGGGTACGGTCTGCTCGTCCTCCATGGCCCTGATGGACGCTGGCGTTCCCATGAAGGCCGCGGTCGCTGGTATCGCCATGGGCCTCATTGTCGAAGGCGACGACTTCGCCGTGCTGTCCGACATCCTGGGCGACGAAGATCACATGGGCGACATGGACTTCAAGGTCACCGGCACCCGCCAGGGCATCACCGCCCTGCAGATGGACGTCAAGATCACCGGCGTCACCCGCGAGATCATGTCCCGCGCCCTGGCCCAGGCCCGCGAGGGTCGGCTGCACATCCTCGACGAGATGGGCAAGACCATCGACACCCATCGCGCCGAGATGTCCGACTACGCGCCGCGCATCACCACCATCAAGATCAAGCCCGATCGCATCCGCGACATCATCGGCCCCGGTGGTCGCGTAATCCGCGGCATCCAGGAGCAGACCGGCACCAAGGTCACGGTCGACGACACGGGCAAGGTCGATGTGGCCGCCACCGACGCCGCCGCGGCCGAGAAGGCCATCGGCATGATCCACGAGCTCACGCAGGAAGCCGAGATCGGCAAGCTCTACGTGGGCGTGGTCAAGCGCATCACCGACTTCGGTGCCTTCATCGAGATCTTCCCCGGCACCGACGGTCTGGTTCACATCAGCCACCTGGCCCACGAGCGGGTCGAGCGGGTGACCGACGTGGTGAGCGAGGGAGACGAGGTGCTGGTGCGCTGCATCGACATCGACCGCGCCGGGAAGATCCGCCTGTCTCGCAAGGAAGCCATCGACTCGGCGGGCGACTTCTAGTCTTCGCGGCTGCGCTATGTAGGGGCGGGGTTCATCCCCGCCCGCTCTGCTTCAGGGGTCCCTCATGTCCCAGCCTCTCACCATCCCCGTCCAGGTGCTTCCCCACGGCGAAGGTCTCGAGCTTCCCAAGGCGGCCACCGCCGACTCCGCCGGCATGGACCTCCGCGCAGCGCTCGACGAGCCCCTGGTGCTCGCCAGCCTCGAGCGGGCCTTGGTGCCCACGGGGCTGCGCATGGCCATTCCCAGGGGCTTCGAGGGCCAGGTGCGGCCGCGCTCGGGCTTGGCCTGGAAGCATGGGCTGACCGTGGCCAACGCGCCCGGCACCATCGACGCCGACTACCGCGGTGAGGTCAAGGTCATCGTGGTGAACCTGGGCCGCGAGCCCTTCACCATCGAGCGTGGAATGCGGGTGGCGCAGCTGGTCATCGCGCCGGTCACCGCGACGGGGATGGTACCCGTGGCGGACCTGGACGCCACCGACCGATCCAGCGGTGGGTTTGGTTCGACCGGGGTGGGCTGATCCGGCCCCTACAGGAAGCCGTTGTCGACGTACCACTCGCAGGCGCCGTAGCAGACCTCGGCATCACCGAAGTCATAGCAGGAGAAACCTGCTGGACAGTCGGGGTTGGTCAGGTCGCACTTGGGCATGCAGTGGTCCGCGTGGCAGTACGAGATGACGCACTGGCCGGCCCAGACACCCGGAATGGCACCGTAGCAGGTGGCGCCGGCGACGGTGCAGTCCTGGTCCCGCTCACACTCGGTGTGTTCGGCGAGGAACATGTCGCAGGCGAAGCCATCGTCGCAGTCTTGTGCGCGGTCGCACACGTCGCCCCAATCCGAGACCTGGCAGCTGTTCTGGTTACCGCACTGGCTGCCCGAGCCGTAGATGTCGCAGGTCTGGGTGCAGAGGCCCTGGACCGCGGTGCAATCGCCCGTGCTGAGGTTGCAGGTGTGGCCCACTGGGCAGTCCAGCTCGGTGCTGCGACAGCCGTAGTCTTCGCAGGTGCCATAGTCCTCGGAGCATTCTTCACCCGCGGTGCAGTCGTCGTCGGACTCGCAACCCGCGATGCACTCGTAGCGGTCTTCGTCGGTCTTGCAATAGTTGTGTAGCGCGCAGTCCAAGCTGGAGAGGCAGTCCACGTCGGTGCAGATGTTGGCGATGCAGGCTTGCATCTCGTCGCACTGTCCGTGGTCGTTGCAGGCGCCTTCGAGGGTGCCTTCGCGGTCGCCACAGCCGGTGGTGAGTCCGAGGGAGATGAGCAGCAGGGGGAGGGTGCGGAACATGGGCTACTCCGAGGCCGTGTCGGTGGTGTCGCCGCTGGCGCCGCAGAAGTTGGCGGAGTCGCCCGAGCCTTCGTAGTAGCGGACGGCAAGTTGGCTGTTGGAGGGGGGCATCTGGGTGCGCTCGAAGACGATGGAGGGCTGCAGTTCACCGTATTCGTCTTCCACTTGATCGTAGGTCCAGGAACCATGGTCGCATTCGACGACCTCGTCGTTGACCCGGACCTCGAGGGTGCTGACGTCGGGAGCCACGGAGAGGTGGAAGGTGTCCCGCAAGCGGGAGGTGTTGAGGGAGAGGTCGGTGACGATGGAGGCGAAGTCATCGGAGCAGATGTCGCCCAGCACTCCCCCGGTCTGCTCGGCCACGTCCACGTAGCGGTCACCCTGGGTGGAGTCCCGGTCGCAGCCCATGCCCTCTTCGACCACCACCAATGCCGAGGCGTTGAAGACGTCGCGCGAGCGCTGGCCTTTGACGTCCCGGAAAGCGTTGATGTAGTCGTTGACCGGTAGGGGAGAGGAGTCTTCTTCGTCGCTGACGAAGATGAGCGACAGCGTGGCGTCCTCGCGCAGGAAACCCGCGTTGGCGGTGCTGACGTTGGGTTCGGTGAGCGCTTCGTAGGCGGACTGCAGGCCCATCTCGAAGCCCGTGCCATCGACGCCTACGTTGACCAGGTCGGAGAAGGCGTCTTCGGGATTCTGGGTGGCGGGGCTGATGATGTCGCCACGGATCTGGCCCGCCGTGTCCACCGTGACATCGGTGGTGACAGCCGCGATCTGGTAGTCGACGTCGGCTTCGATGAAGTATGTGAGGAAGTGGGAGAAGTTGGTGCCCAGCTCGGTCTGGTAGGGCTCCATGGAGTAGGAGTTGTCGATGACCATGAGGATATCGACGCTGTCGGTGGGGTTCTGGTAGAAGATGTCCACCACGTCCCACTCGATGTACTCGTAGTCCTGGGTGCAGGCCGTCAGGCCGAGGACCAGGAGCAGGGAAGTGCGGTCGAGACGCATGGGGCCTCCGGGAGTCGAGAAGAGCGCAAAAATCTGGGTTGTCGCGGCAAGGCGGGCATAACATCCCTGTCAATCGCGGGGTCGTCAAGTCCTTCTCGATGCCCCGCGCGTCGACATGGGTTGACGTGAATCCTCGAGCGGATACCCTCCCCGGCGTCGCGCGTTTCTTCCCTGCCGCGCGCCCGGCGAGGAGCCCCCCCATGCTGGAGACCCTGTCCCGCGGATTCCGTCAGGCTCGTCTGAAGCTCCAGGGCAAGAACCTGCTGACGGAAGACAACATCAAGGAAGCCCTGCGCGACGTCCGGGTCAGCCTGCTCGAGGCGGACGTGGAGCTGGGCGTGGTGCGCTCCTTCCTCGATGCCGTGCGCGAGCGAGCGCTGGGCGAGGTCGTCCAGGTCAAGGCGGGCAAGGGCCCCCATGGCATGAAGGTCACCCCTTCGGATCACTTCGTGCGGATCTGCCACGAAGAGCTGGTCGTGCTCATGGGCGAGGACGAGGGGGCCCTCGATCTTTCCGACCACCCCGCCGTGGTCATGATGGTGGGGTTGCAGGGCTCCGGCAAGACCACCACCGCGGGCAAGCTGGCCCGCTACCTGCTCAAGCAGGGCAAGAAGCCCATGCTGGTGGCCGCGGACATCTATCGACCGGCCGCCGTCGAGCAGCTCATGGTCATCGGCCGCAAGGTCGGGGTGCCGGTCTTCTACATCAAGGGCATGAAGCCCCAGCAGATGTGCAACCTGGCCCTGTCCCAGGCTCGCAACGTGGGCCGCGACGTGGTCATCTTCGACACCGCCGGCCGGTTGGCCCTCGACAACGAGCTCATGGACGAGCTGGTGGAGATCAAGGAGCAGACCAAGCCCAAGAACGTGCTCTTCGTCTGCGACTCCATGATCGGCCAGGATGCCGTGCGCACTGCGGCGGAGTTCGATCGCAAGCTCGACTTCTCCGGCTTCGTGCTCACCAAGCTCGATGGCGACGCCCGCGGCGGCGCGGCCCTGTCCATTCGCAAGGTCACCGGCAAGCCCGTGCTCTTCGTGGGTATGGGTGAAGGGCTGGACAAGCTCGAGACCTTCCGGGCCGACGGCCTGGCTGGCCGCATCCTGGGCATGGGCGACGTGGTCGGGCTGATGCGCGACTTCGAGGACGTGGTCGATCAGGAGAGCGCCGCCAAGGATGCCGAGAAGATGTTGTCGGGGGACTTCACCTTCGACACCTTCATCAACCAGCTGCGCACCATCCGCAAGATGGGCTCCATCAAGGACATCATCTCCAAGCTGCCC
>CAZVHW010000014.1:25904-33643 GCA_964626835.1 uncultured Enterobacterales bacterium | reverse complement strand
GCAGGCGCTGCTGGTAGCGCTGGGGGGCCTGGCGCTGGGTCAACTGGCCCTGCGCCGGATCCGGGATCCTGTCTCGGCGGTGCTCGCCACCATCGCCTGGCTCACGGTGCCTGGCCTGCTGATGGTGGTGGTCGAAGACTTCCGCACCTTGACCCTCGCCATACCGTTCATCATCGCCGGCTGTGCCGCGCTGCTGGAGGGCAAGCTCGTCCCTGGCCTGATCCTGGCGTTGGCGGCAGCCTCCTGCCGCGAGGAAGTGGCCCTGCTGCTCCTACCGGCCATCCCCGCCATGGCATGGCCAGGCAAGCCCAGGCGTCGCTGGGCTTCAGCGGTCGTCCTGCTGGCGGCTGTGCTGGCCTGGCTCCTGTTCATGCGCTTGGGCCTGGGCAGGGTCTCGGACTTTTTCGTCAGCGGGGATCTCTGGGGCGGGCTGGCTCACGCATTCGGGTCCACCGACGACGGCGGAGGCTGGGCCTGGACCTACGCCGAGCAGCTGGCCGAGATCGGCGGACCCAGCCTACTCCTGGCTGCAGCAGCTCCCCTGGCTGCGCTGCTCGTCCTGGGCAACTGGATCGGCGCCACCGCGACCAGCGGCTATGTCTCGAGCAACGCGTACCACCTCTGGGCGGTGGGTTTGGCGGGCCTGGGGCTGGTGCTGGTGGCCGCGACCGCTCGCATGGAGCGCTGGCGCTGGCCCTGGCGAGCCGTGCTGGCGGCCATCATCGTCGGCAACCTGGCCTTGCTGCCCCCGGAGATGCGGGGCCGAGCCCTGCACAGCCACCACACCCTGCTGGGCCAGACCCGCCCGAGCCAGCGCAGCGACACGCCCTGGACCGTCATCCACCAGGTCCCTCCTGGCGTGCCGGTCCTGGCCGACGCCCGCTACGTGGCCATGCTGGCCGATCGTCCGGTCATCTACGCAACCGACGACTGGCACGAGCCCGCCGACCGCGCCTGGATCACCAGCGCGGTGGAGTGGGCCCTGGTACCCGATTTCCATGACTGGGTGCCCCTGCTGCACGAGGCCGGCTTCGAGGACATCGCCCGAGGTGGTCCGGCGCTGCTGCTACATCGGGCCGAGCCAGCGCCCTCCCTGGGTGAGGCGCGCACACCGGGCTAGCGTCTTCCGGCCCGCACGGTCCTGCGAGAGGGGATAGGAAAGCCCACACTCCAAGGGTCCCCGCGCATGGCCTACGCTCACTTCTTCCGCCGCCTCGCGCTGCTGGCGCTGCTGGTGGTGCTGGGGCTGTCCACGACCTGGCTTCTGCAGGACTGGTTCCCTACCGGCAACGACGAGATCACCCACCTGCAAAACGCGGTGAACGTAGCCGGGGAGCTGACCGAAGCCCCGTTGCAAGGCCTGCGAGACGCCTGGATGGGTCGCTACCAAGGCGAGGAACGCTACGCCTACTGGCCCGGTGCCGCCTACCTGGCCACCGCACCCATGGCCTGGGTTGGCGGCCTGCGGGCCCCTCTGTTCGCCCTGCTTCCAGCCCTGCTGCTGCTGCTCTGGGCAGTGGGCACCGGCGCCAGCGGCCTGGATCGCCTCCTACCCACCGCTGCGAAGCTCGGTTCGGTGGCCGCGGTCGAGCGTCGATTGGGCGTGGGCCGCAAGGCCTCCACGCTGCTCGAGGACGCCCACCGCGCCGCGACCTGGCGGGCCGTGCTGCTGGCCTTGCTCCCCACACTGGTGCTGCTGGAGTTCCGCCACTACACCCTGGCCCCGTTCGTGGCCAGCCTGGCTGCCCTGTCCACGACCCTGCTGGTGATGTCCAAGGGGTTCCGCCACAGAGGATTGGCCATCGCATGGGGCCTCTGCGTGGGATCCGGGCTGATGGCAGACCGCACCACCATGGCGTTCCTGATCTGGGCTCCCCTGTTGATCGGCCTACTCCAACCCGGCGACCGCAAGAAGCGCCTACCCAACCAGGCCGCCGCCATCGGGATCCCATTGCTCATGGCGGGCCCCTTCTACTGGCATTGGTGGCACGCCTGGGGTGGCCGAATCGCATCCCACGAAGCGTCGGATCCTTCGGCTGCAGCCTCGCGCCTGCTCGACATGCTGGCCTGGGTTCCCCTGCAAGGCTTCGGCCTGGCCGCCTCGCTGCTCCTACTGCTGGGTCTCACGGGCCTCGTGGTGCGCCGCCCGGGCTGGAACGCCGGCTTCTTCTGCTGGATCGCGACCTTCGTCTCGCCCTTGCCACTGCTCGCGCTGACCGAAGAGGGGCAGGGCGGGCTCGCCGTCTTCCTCGTGGCGCCCCTCGCCGTGCTGGCGGGAGTGGGCTGGGGCCGCAGTCGCGTCCACACCAGCGCTGCGGGCACCACCCTCCTGGTCATGGGCACCATCACGGCGCTCCTCGGCCACGCCATCAGCTCGAACCTGCTGGCCTGGGACCTCGGCCCCGTCGCACCCATTGCGGACCGTCAGGGCGAGCCCCGGGACGACACGGACCAAGCCGCCATCGCTTGGCTCGAGGCACCCCGAGGGGGCGCGGTCATCGACCTGGTGCAGGCCAAGGGCATCTGGGCCGGCCACTGGGCCCACTACCTGCTGACCACCCAGCGACCCGACCTCTCGGTGGACTGGCCCGTACGGCGCCTGCACGCCGCCTATTCACCCAGCCGATTCGCAGAGGCCCCCTGCGACCTCGACCGCTTGCTCGTGGTCCACTTCGAGGATCCGTGGTTCTCGGCCAGGGAAGTCGCTCGCCCCCAAGGCTTCGTGGGCATGTCCGACCTCCAGCGTCAGCAGTGGCAAGACGCCGTGGCCCTCGCGCGGCGCTGTTTTGCCGTGGACCACGTGGCCAACGCGCCCATGGGAGCGCGGCTGACCTTCTTGCGTCGCAAGGACGGCGTGGCAGACCTCCTCTCCGCTCGCGCCAAAGCGGACCAGCCAACCAAGGCCACCCCACCCGAACCGCAGACGAACTTGACCGACAGCACCGTGCAGCCGCTACCCGAAGGCGCAACCTGTCCCGAGAACATGGCCTTGATTCCCGGCGGCTCGTATCGGTTGGGGCCAGAGGTCGATGCGGATCCAATGGCGCACTACTTCACGGCACCCCGCATGGCAGCGATCGAACCCTTCTGTATGGACGTCTGGGAATACCCCAACCGAGAGGGGGTGCTCCCCAGGACCAACGTCAGCTGGGACGAAGCGCGTATCGCCTGCGGGGCGCGAGGACGCCGGCTGTGTACCGTGGACGAGTGGGAAGCCGCCTGCCGCGGAGCCCAAGGCTGGCGCTACAGCTACGGCGACGAATACAATCCCCAGCGCTGCTACACAGAGGATGCTCCGTTCTTCGACACCCGTGCCCTCCGCCCCGCGGGCTCCTTCCCGAGCTGCGTCAGCCCCCAGGGCGTGCACGACCTGAACGGATCGGTCAGCGAGTGGGTGGACGCCGAGCGGCCCGGTCCGCCCTTCCCTGCCGATCCCACGGCAGGCGACAAACCTTGCAACGAGATCATGGGGGGGACCATGTGGGGCGCCACCTACGGGCAGGACTGCAACAGCCGCCACTGGCACCCGGCAGGGCACCGTCAGGACGACGACGGGTTCCGATGCTGCAGAGCGGTGGATCTTCCCTGAACTGGTTCGTGCAGCGCACCGATAGGCAGTCGACAGGAGGCTGCGTGTCTGCACCCGACAAGCGCAAATGGCTGGTGGTAAGCCTGGTAACGCTCTGGCTGCTCCCGGGTTCGGCGTTGGCCAAGGACGCCCCCCCGAGCGACAGCGGCGACCTGCTGGGACGGATGCTCGTGGCCCTCGATGATGGTGACTACTCACGGGTCACCAAGCTGAACAAACGCAACACGAAGATCCTCCTGGCCGCGGAAGAACCGGTGTCCGCCAAGGTGCAAGCAGAGATCTCCCTGGTGGCCGGGCTGGCGCTCTGGAGCGACGGAGATCCCGACCGGGCCATGGACGCTTGGCGCGTGGCCCTGCGCCTCGACCCCGACCAGCCCTGGCAGCCGGGGTTCGTCGACGACGGGGACGCCGAGACGGTGTTCTGCGCCCTCCGACGAGAGGTCAAGGGCAACAAGCGCGTGTCACCAAGCCTGCCCGAAGACACCGGTGCCACCCGGATCTGGATCGCGGGCCAGCGCGCCACGCCCGAACTTCGGGTTCCTGCGGGGACCTACCTGGTGCAAGCTCACTGCCCGGACGGCGTCCTGCGCAACCAGACCTGGCACACGAACCAACCACTGGACGCCGGGAGCATGTGCCCCGACGGACTGGGTGAAGCCACCGTGGCCGACAAAGGCTGCGACGAGGTCGTGTTCGACATGTTCGGCAACCCGGTGGACGCCTGTGAGCAGGGTCCCGTGGCGCAGGTGGAGCTGACGGAGGCGACCGTGGAGAGCGCCTCGGAGTGAGCTAGCGGCCGACGCGACCAGCGCCACCGCTGTGCCGCCTGACCACCGCAGCGCCCACCAGCAGCCAGCCCAAGCCGGCGCCCAACAGGCCAGCGCGAGCGGCGGAGCAGCCGCACATCCCCGGATCGTCCTTGCCCTCGGCGGTGTCCCCCTCGGGATCTTCGAGGTCAGCCTCGCTCTCGGTGTCATCGGTCGTGTCCGGCGGATCGGAGTCTTGGGTCGTGGTGGCGTCCTGCCCGTCGCAGTCCTCGTCCACCCCGTTGTCGGGCTCGTCCAAGGCGTCGGGGTTGACATGGACGTCGTCGTCGTCGCAGTCGCCCTGGTTTTCGGTGTAGCCATCCCCATCGTCATCGAAGTCGTTGGTGCCTTCGTCCACGACGTCATCGCAGTCGTTGTCGACACCATCGCCGTTGTTCGTACCCGTTCCGCCGTCCTCGTCGGCGCCCGGGTAGACTGTCGCGTCCGTGTCGTCGCAGTCCGCGCCCTCGCAGTCCTCGGCGACGGCGCCGTCGCCGTCCGTGTCGCAGCAAAAGTCCTCGGCCCAGCAGTCTCGGTCGTCGCAGTCTGCGTCCCCGTCCAGATCGTTGTCCGCGCCGTCGTCACAGTCCTCGGCGCAGCCGGTGCTGGAGCTGACATCGAAGCTCAGGGTGTAGGTGGGGTCGTAGACCGTGCCCGTGGCGGTGCCATCGTCGGTGCACGGGCCCGAGGCCACGTCCAGGTGCTCGGTCCCGTAGGCTTCCACGACCACGTGGTAGACCTCGCCAGCCACGCACTCGAACTCGACGGAGTCGTCCTCGGCGTAGGACGACGTGGAGCCGTGCAGGCAACCCGTGTAGGGGTCGCAGCTTTCGTCCAGCACGTAGATGTCCAGGTCGCAGGTCAGGTCGGTGATCAGCATGGTGACCGTGCCCGACAGCTGGCACTCGAAGGAGTAGATGGCTTCCGCCGCCACCTGGTTTTCGTTGGCGTAGGGATCACCACAGCTGTAGCAAGCTTCGTCCTCGCACTCCCCGCCCAGGTAGCTGTCGTCCGCGGCGGTGACGACCCCGGCGTAGCTGGAGGAGCAGGTCAGATCGCCCTGGAGGTTGGCCCGATCGGGGCAGACGGCCCATGCAGACTGGGCGACGACGAGTAAAGGCAGGGTAGTCAGGATGGTACGAAGCATGGGGATCCTCGAGCTTTCGGAGCCGCCCGCATGTAGACCGTGGGTGCCGAGGGCGCAAGTACGGTGAGACGAATCGAGATAGCCCGCTCCTCGACCTGGGCGAGGGTGGAGGGAGCTACAATGGTTCGCAGTGTCCCCTGGAGCCTTCATGCACGCCTTGACGTTGCTCGCCTTGTTCAGCCCCCAGGCCTTCGCCCTGACCTGGCCCGCCGACACGGACTGGGAGCCGCTGTATGCGGATGACGGATACCTCGAGGACGTCTGCTCCGACATCAGCGGTCCGCCCTGGTGGGACCTGGTGGGCGACTCCAGCGAGCCCGCTGGCTACTGGTACGACGACGGCAGCCACCTGTGGTTCCGTATCCGAGTCAGCGACGCGCCCTACTCGACCTCGGGCGGTACGCCCAGCGCCTGGGCGGCTGCGGCCTGGACCGTGCTCTTCGAGACCGACTGGAGCGATGACTTCGTCCACGACTTCGCCCTGAGCCTCGACGGCAGCAGCGACAGCCTGACCTTCTCCGAGAACAGCAGCGCCACCAGCGACTTCTCCACGGACGAGCCCGAGACCGACCTGGTCACCTACAACGCCCCCCTGGCCGAGGCCGACTCCAGGCTCGCCGAATACGCAGGCTTCTACCAGGCAACGACCGACATCTGCGGAAGCTCGTCGAGCTCGGTGGACTTCTTCGTGGACCTGGTCATGCCCCTGGCCGACTTCCAAGGCTACACGGGCATCAGCGACACCACCGAGGTCTCCGTGGTCATCGGAGCGGCCTCCACGCTGGGCACGGTGGACGAGGACGTCGCCGGTTGCGACGACGGCACAGGCTGCAACGACTGGGCCGAGGCAATCTCGGACTGCAGCGGCGACAGCGACGGCGACGGGCTGGAAAACCACGACGAGTGGGATCTGGGAACCGACGCCATGGACGACGACACCGACGGGGATGGCCTGGACGACGGCGTCGAACATTCGGTGCTGGGCTGCGATCCCCTGGATGACGACAGCGACGACGACGGGCTTTCCGACGGCGAGGAGGTCCTGTCCCACGGCAGCGACTGCAACGTGGTGGACACGGACGCGGACGGGCTCGACGACCAGGCCGAGGTCGACACCTACGGCACCGATCCCGCCGACAACGACACCGACGGTGGCGGCATCTGGGATGGCGCCGAGGTCGACTACGACGGCACCGATCCCAACGACGGCAGCGACGATCTCCTCGACAGCGACGGCGACGGACTGTCCAACAACCACGAGACCCACGGCGAGGGGTCCGATCCGGTGGACGCGGACACCGATGGCGACGGGCTGAACGACGGCGAGGAGAGCCTGGGCCACGGCACCAGCGCCATCAGCGACGACACCGACCACGACGGCCTGACCGACGGAGACGAGGTCCTGGTGTACGGCACGGATCCGATGGACACCGACACCGACGACGATGGGCTCTGGGACGGCGAAGAGGTGAACACCCATGGCACCGATCCCTTCGACACCGACAGCGACGACGATGGGCTGAGCGACGACGAGGAGGTCCACACCACGGGCTCGGATCCCCTGGACGAGGACACGGATGACGACGGACTGACCGACGAAGAGGAGGTCAACACCTACGGCACCAACCCCCTCGACGAGGACACGGACAGCGGAGGCGTACCCGACGGCCAGGAGGTGCTCTTCGACGGCACCGATCCCCTGAACGTGGCCGACGACATGGAAGACGCGGATGGCGATGGCCTCGAGGACGCCTTCGAGACCGTGATCACCGGCACGGATCCCTACGACGCCGACACCGACGACGACGGCTTGAGCGACGGTGAGGAGTTCAACACCTACGGCACCGACCCGCGCGACGCCGACATGGACGAGGACGGGCTGACCGACGGAGAGGAGATCCTGATCTACGGTAGCGATCCAGAGTCGCGGGACACCGACGAGGACGGGCTGCACGACGGCGACGAGGTCAACAAGTACGGCACGGATCCCACCACCTCGGACACGGACGGAGACGATCTCGAGGACCGGGACGAGATCGACTACTACGGAACCGACCCCAGCAATCCAGACAGCGACGGGGACGGCTTGGGCGATGGCGCCGAGGTCAACACCCACGGCACCGACCCCAGCGACGCGGACAGCGACGACGACGGGCTGGACGACGGTGAAGAGATCCTCGAGCTGGGGACCGATCCG
>CAZVHW010000014.1:0-25894 GCA_964626835.1 uncultured Enterobacterales bacterium | reverse complement strand
ACGACGAAGACACGGACGACGACGACCTGAGCGACGGCGATGAGGTCAACACCTGGGGAAGCGACCCCCTGGACGTGGACACCGACGGCGACGGCCTGTACGACGGCTACGAGGTCGGCACCGCCGGCACCGATCCCAACGACCCGGACAGCGACCACGACGGCCTGTACGACTCGTACGAGCTCGACACCCACGGCACCGATCCCAACAATTTGGACACCGACGACGGCGGGGTGACCGACGGCGCCGAGGTGCTGCTGGACGGCACCGATCCCCTGGACGGCTCCGACGACCGCATCGACAGCGACGGTGACGGGCTCACCGACTGGTACGAGCAGAACGAGGCGGGAACGGACCCAGGCGACACGGACACGGACGACGACGGCTTGAGCGACGGCGACGAGGTGCTGCTCCACGGCACGGATCCCACCGACGCGGACACGGACGACGGCGGCACCAGCGACGGCGCCGAGGTGCTCACCGACGGCACGGACCCCTTCGATCCGAGCGACGACCTGGCCGACAGCGACGGTGACGGGCTGACGGACTGGGACGAGGACAACAGCCATGGCACCGATCCGGAAGACGCCGACACGGACGGGGATGGCCTGGACGACGGCGAAGAAGTGAACACCCACGACACCGACCCACTCGACGAAGACACCGACGGCGATGGCCTGAGCGACGGCGACGAGGTCCACGACTGGGACAGCGATCCCCACGATCCCGACACCGACGGCGATGGCCTGAGCGACGGCGACGAGGTGCACACCCACGGCTCGGATCCCACGCTGGTAGACAGCGATGGCGACGGCCTGAACGATGGCGACGAGGTCAACACCCACGGCACCGATCCCAGCCGAGCCGACAGCGACACGGACGGCTTGGACGACAACGAGGAGCTGAACGAGCACGGCACCGATCCCAACCGGCCCGACAGCGACCAGGACGGCCTGCCTGACGGCGCCGAGGTCAACCAGTACGGCACCGATCCCCTGGATCCCGACACGGACGGGGGGGGTGTGAGAGACGGAGCCGAAGCCACCGCCGACAGCGATCCCCTGGACCCCGCAGACGACTGGATCTTCTCCGGCGGTGGCGCCATCGGCTGCGCGTCGTCTGGAGCCGCTCCGACGGGTGCCCTCGGCCTCCTGGCGCTGACCCTCACCCTGCTCCCTCGCAGAAGACGCGAGGCAAGCTCGTGATCGCCGCCTTCCTGCTCGCCATCGCCACCACCCTGGCCCAGGCGGTCCCAGAGGTAGCGGACCTGAACGCCCAGTTGTTCAGGCCGAGCATCGACGCCCGCATGACCATCGCCACGGACGACGCCGGCATGGCCCACCACCTGGCCTACGGGGGGCGCGCGGCGTTCCACTGGGTGGACGACCCCTTCGTCCTGACCAGCGCCGATGGCCAGGAGATCGAGCTGCTGTCCAGCGCTGCCCAGCTCGACCTGATGGGCGGCGTCACGCTGCATGGCGCTCGCCTGGGCGTCTACCTGCCGGTCTACGTCCACACGGCGGGCGATCTGGGCGACGGCGGCGCCGGCCTCGGAGACCTGGGCCTGGACGGCAAGTACACCTTCCTCGACGGCCGAACCGCACCCCTGGGCCTGGCCGCCGCCCTCCGCATCGGCCTTCCGACCAGCACCCCCGACCTGGCCCTAGGCTCCCCTGGGCTGTCGGGCGAGCTGGCCGTGGTGGCCGACAAGCGCATCGATGCCCTGCTGCTGGCCGCCAACCTCGGCACCCGCCTCCTTCCGAAGTCCGAGCTGTCGAACGTCACCGTGAACGACCAGCTCTTCCTGCGCCTGGGAGGCGGCTACGCCATCACCGACGCCGCGGGCGCCTCCCTCGATCTGAGCGCCTCCTTCACCTACGCCGAAGGGCTCGTCTCCGGTCAGGCCACCCCGTTCGAGGCCCTGCTGGGGGGCTGGTACCGCTTTCAGGAGCTGTGGATGATCCGCGGAGGTGTGGGCAAGGGTTTCACCGACGGCATCGGCTCACCCGACTGGCGCGCGGTGCTGATGGTCTCGCTGGAAGCCCGCGAGACCCCCAAGGACAGCGATCTCGACGGTATCGCCGACAAGGATGACCGGTGCCCGACCAAGCCCGAGGACCTGGACGGCTGGGCCGATCTGGACGGCTGCCCCGATGCCACCCCCACCGTGTTCATCACCTTCGTGGAGGGCAACGAGATCCCGGTCTTAGGCGTCGTGGCCGCAGCAGTGGACGGAGGAGACCTACTGAGCGGTGCCGCGGAGTACTCGATGGAGCTGCAACCCGGCGCCCACCGCCTCACCGCCAGCTCCGCGGGCTACCGAACCCAAGAGAGCACCATCGACGTTCCCGACGAGCGCAAGGTCATGCTTCGTGTGGTGCTCGAGCCCCTGAAGGGCCAGCTGATCCTCGAGGCCACCGATCCCCAGGGCCGCCCCATCACGGCCCACTGGGAGCTGGGGGACGAGGAGATCACGGGACCCAAGGCCGTCCGCACCCTGCGCCAAGGCGGCTACGAGGCCCACGTCACCGCCGATGGCTACCGCCCCCAGAGCCTGCAGGCCGTCGTCACGGGCGACGAGACCACCGAGCTTGTCGCGGTGCTCCAACCCGCCCTGGTGGAGGTCACCAAGGAGCGCATCGAGATAGCGGGCGAGATCTTCTTCGAGACGGCCAAAGCCACCATCAAGCCCGAGAGCTTCGCGCTGCTGGGTGAAGTCGCCCAGGCCATGATCGACCACGCCGAGATCCTGAAGATACGCATCGAGGGGCACACCGACAGCCGGGGCAAGGCCCGCTACAACCAGCAGCTCTCCGAGAGCCGCGCAGCCTCGGTGCGCGACTGGCTCGTGGACAACGGTATCGAGCCCGAACGCCTCGTGAGTTCCGGATACGGCGAGTCCAAACCCCTGGACCCGCGCGAAGACGAAGAAGCATGGGCCATGAACCGCCGCGTGGACTTCTTCATCGAAGAACGGGCGGAAGAGTAGCTCGGACCGGAAACGTAGTCGTACTTACGCGTCCGGATTCCGTTCCGTCACGCACCCTCCTGGGGGCCGTCGACCGTGTGTACGTGACAGGAACACACCCTGCACAGACGCGAACTCACGACCCAGGAGCCGACCATGCGCACCGCAACCCTCATCGCTTCCCTGGCTGCCTTCGCCGCCATCCCCGCCACCGTCGTCGGCGCCATCGCCCTTGACGAAGCCGCGGGCACGCTCGCCGGTACGGGCATCACCCCAACCCACGACTTCCCTGTCAACGCCACGAACTTCGAGGTCACCATCTCCGACCCCGACGTCAAGGGCTACCGCACCATCGAGGTTCGCGTCCCGGTATTGGCAGTGGATACCAACAACGAAGCGCGCAACAAGCACGTGCGGGCCACCATCTTCGACGGATTCGAGACCTCCGGAAAGGACTTCGTGGTCTTCAACGCCCGCACGGACACTCCCCTCGAGGCCGGCTCGGTGGCGCTCGACGGCCGCCTGTCCATCCTCGGTCAGGGTCGCCCTCTCACGGTGACCGCCACCATCTCCGGCACGGATCCACTCCGCGCCCAGGGCTCCGCCATCATCAACCTGGACGACTGGGGAATCGAGACCCCCGGCTTCGGCCCGATGAAGGTCAATCCCGAGGTCACCATGGGCTTCGACGTGGAGCTGCCCGCCTCCGCCGCGGCCGAGCTGACCCTGGTGGACTAATCCTCGACCCGGGCGCACGGACGAGGCCCGGGATGACCGAGCCTGGTGCTCGAGGAACGGGCGAGGAGCGGCCGCACCCCAGAGGGGCCCTACCGGTTCGCATTACGAACCGCTGGAGGGGATGTGGCGCCAGATCGGCCCTACCGGTTCGCAGGACGAGCCGGAGCCGGCCACCTCGAGTCCCCGACCGGGGTCACCCTGGTTCGCCCCCGCCGCGTCCGCAGCAAGACCCGGGCGCCGAGGAGAGTTGGCCCACACCCGGATACCCGGGTAAACGACAGCCACCACCTCCAACACACCGCGAACCCCCTGCGATGCGCGACCTCGCCCAGCTCTACAAGGCCTTCTCCGAGCCGGTGCGGCTTGAGATGCTGGTGCTCCTGGCGCGCCATGGCGAGCTCTGCGTCTGCGATCTCGAGGGCGCCCTGGGGCTGTCCCAGTCCGCGACCTCCCGGCACCTCCGGCACCTCTACCGAGCCGGGCTCGCCGAGCATCGCCGCGACGGGAGCTGGGTCCACTACCGCCTGAACGAAGACCTCCCGCCCGACCGCAAGGCCCTGCTCGACGCGCTGCTCGCCCAAGCCCCCAATCCTCGAGTAGGGAACCTCGACGCCGCACTCCACACCTGGCTCGCACGCAAGGGCACCCCCTGCGGGTGCAACGACCAATCCGAGGCCCCATGACCAGCGAAGCCCCCCGTCGTCTCTCCTTCCTCGACCGCTACCTCACCCTGTGGATCTTCCTGGCCATGGGGATCGGCGTAGGGGGCGGCTACCTCTTCCCCCAGGTCGTGCCCTTCCTGAACAAGTTCTCGGTGGGCACCACCTCCATTCCCATCGCCGTCGGGCTCATCCTCATGATGTACCCCCCGCTGGCCAAGGTGCGGTACGAAGAGCTGGGGCGCGTGTTCCGGGACTGGCGCATCCTCGCCCTGTCCCTGGTGCAGAACTGGGTGGTCGGCCCCATCCTGATGTTCGTGCTGGCCGTGGTGTTCCTACACGACATGCCCGAGTACATGGTGGGGCTGATCATGATCGGCCTGGCCCGCTGCATCGCCATGGTCATCGTCTGGAACGAGCTGGCCCGGGGTGACACCGAGTACTGCGCCGGCCTGGTGGCCTTCAACAGCATCTTCCAGGTGCTCTTCTACTCGGTCTTCGCCTGGCTCTTCGTCACCGTGCTCCCCCCCATCCTGGGGCTCGAGGGCATGGAGGTGGACATCACCATCGGCCAGATCGCCAAGTCGGTCTTCATCTACCTGGGCATCCCCTTCATCGCGGGATTTCTCACGCGCTACGTGCTGATCCGGGTGAAGGACAAGGACTGGTACCACCGCGAGTTCGTGCCCCGCATCAGCCCCCTGACCCTGGTGGCCCTGCTCTTCACCATCGTGATCATGTTCTCGCTGAAGGGCGAGATGGTGGTGGAGCTGCCCCTGGACGTGGTCCGCATCGCCATTCCGCTGCTCATCTACTTCGTGATCATGTTCGTGGTCTCGTTCCTCATGTCCTGGAAGCTCGGGGCCGACTACGAAAAATCGGCCACGCTGTCGTTCACCGCTGCGTCCAACAACTTCGAGCTCGCCATCGCCGTGGCCATCGCCACCTTCGGCATCGACCACGGCGCGGCCTTCGCCGCGGTCATCGGCCCCCTGGTCGAGGTCCCCGTGCTCATCGGGCTGGTCAGCGTGGCGTTCTGGTTCCAGCGCAGGCTGTTCCGGCCCCAGGCGGCCTAGGAGGCTCCCCCCAATGCTCACCATCAAGGTCCTCGGTGCCGGCTGCTCCAGGTGCGACGAGCTGCACGCCCTCGCCCAGCAAGCCATCGACAGCTCCGGCGTCTCGGCCCGCCTCACCAAGGTCGAGTCCCTCGACGCCATCATGGCCCACGGCGTCATGCTCGTCCCCGCCCTGGTCATCGACGAAGCCGTGGTCAGCTCTGGCAAGCTGCCCAAGCCCAAGCAGATCGTCGCCTGGCTCACAGCCGCGGCGGCAGGCTAGGACCCGCCCATGCTCCAGGACCTACTCGCAGGAACGGGCGATCTGATCCAGGCCAACCCCTGGCTGGCCGTCCTGGCAGTCTTCCTGGGCGGCATCGCGTCCTCCTGCGCACCCTGCGTGCTGGCCGTCGTGCCCCTGATGATGAGCTTCGTCGCCGGGCGCCGCGAAGAAGGGCTCGGCACGGCGCGAGCCTTCGGCTACTCCCTGGTCTTCGTGCTGGGACTGGGCATCTCGTTCACCTCCCTGGGCCTACTGGCCGCCCTGGCGGGGCGCATGTACGGCGAGGTCCCCGCGGCCTGGACCTGGGTGGTGGTGGCGGTCTGCCTGGTCATGGGGCTCAAGCTCATGGACCTGCTGCGCTTCGAGATCCCCGTGCCCTTCCGCGTCCAGCCCAAGGTCCGCGGCGTGGCCGGAGCGCTGGTGCTGGGCCTGCTGTTCGGCGTCGTCTCCGCCCCCTGCGCCGCCCCCATCCTGGTCGTGATGCTCACCTACCTGGCGGGCTCCGGCGCCTCGCTTCTCTACGGCAGCGCCCTGCTGCTGGTCTACGCCCTGGGCCACAGTGTGCTCATCCTCGTGGCGGGCACCTCCATGGGCGCCGCCCGCACCCTGGTCGAGTCCAAGCGCTGGGCCCGCGCCAGCGTATGGATGAAGCGCGCCTCTGGCTTGGTCATCGTCCTGGTGGGGCTGTACTTCGCCCTGAACTTGCTGCTCTGAACCCCTGGAGCTCCCATGAAAGCTCGCATCTTCTCCCTCGCCGGCCTGCTCCTCCTCGCCCCCGCCTGCGGAGGAGGCCACGCCGAGCCACCAGCCACCGCTTCCGCCACCGCCCCCGCCGCCAGCGTCGCCAGCGTCGTGTTCCTGGGCCAGGAAGAGGCCTGTGACTGCACCCGCAAGCGCATCGCCGACTCCTGGGCCGTGCTGGACGCCGCCCTGAAGGACCGAGGCATCCCCTACGAGCGCATGCAGACGGACATCGACACGACGGCCACCGAGCTGTGGCGCGCCAAGCGCACGTGGATGGTCGCACCCGCCGTGTTCTTCGTCGGCACCGACGGCGAGATCGTCGAGCTGCTGCAGGGGGAGATCACCGCCGAGCAGGTCGAGGCGCTGCTGGGCGACCGCTGACCGCTACTGGTTCCGCGCCCCAGGCGTCGGCGATCCGTCGTACTCCCAGTTGTCGGTCCCATCCGGCATCCTAGCCAGCGACACGTCGGTGTCCTGGTCCGCGAACTGCAGGCCGTCCATCAGCTCGCCCGCGTCGTCGAAGAGGTAGACCTGGTCGCCAGCGCGGGTCAGGGTGAAGCAGACGTGGTCGTCGCCCTGGTCGAGGGCACCATCGGCCCAGAGCACCAGCCAGCCGCCAGCATCGATCTCGAGCCCGTCTTCGAGCGGGCACTGATCGGGCTCGCCCTCGTCTTCGCTCACGGACCAGCCGTCCAGGCTGACAGCCACGGTGCTGGCGTTGTACAGCTCGAACCAGTCGTCGTACTCACCCGCCCCGTCGGCATTGACCGCGTAGTTCGAGGCCAGCAGCTCGTTGATGAAGACCTCGATGACCACGTCGGTGTCCGCATCCGAGTCTGCATCGGTGTCGGTGTCGGTGTCCGTGTCCGCGTCGGCATCGGCGTCGCCCTCGCCACACTCGCCCACACCCCAGCAGTCCTGGTCGTCACAGTCGGTGTAGCCGTCCAGGTCGTTGTCCACCTCGTCGCCGCAGTCGGCGGCGTCGTCACCCTCGATGCAGGCCGAGGTGCCCCAGCAGCCCTGATCGGCGCAGTCGGCGAAGCCGTCGCCGTCGTTGTCGTCGCCGTCGTCGCAGTCGGCCGGGTCTCCGCCTTCGTCGACGGAGACGCCGCCCTCGCCGCAGGAGAGCAGGAATGAGAGCAGCACGAGGGGGAACAGGCGTGTCATGGAGACCTCCGGGATTGGCCCCGATGATAGCTCAGCCGACCCGACGACCCTAGTCGTCCTCCGAAGGCAACCCCTCGAAAGCTGACAGGTCGATGTTCCGTTGGCGGGCGGGATCCGCCTGTGCAGTGCCGAGCGCCCGCCGCAGCAGATCCATGATCTGATCGACCAACATGCGCTGGTCACGAGGCGGGAGCTCGTGCTCCCGCTCCGGATGGGAGCAGAACTCGATCATGTCCATGCCGACCTTGCGCTGGATGGCCAGGTCGAGCCCCTGCATGAGCTGGGCCAGTAGGAACTCCGTGGCCAGGTCCAGATCCAGATCCGCACGCACGTGCCCCATGGCCCGGCCCTGCTGCAGCAGCATGGTCCAGTTGCGCCTGGCGAGGCGCTGGAACTCGGCGGTCAGGGCCTGCAGCTCCGGATCGGCGCTAGGATGCCAGAGCACGGCGGCGATGCGTGACAGCCGCGGGTTGGCCAACCCAAAGCGCAGGCCACCCATGGTCAGCGTGGCCAGCTGCTCCCAGAAGTCACCCGAGACCACCCCGCTCGGCGGCTGCAAGTCCTTCAGCGCTTCAAGCTTGCGCCGGGCGGTCACGTCCATGAGCAGCCAGCGGAACAGGACGATCTTGCCGTCGAAGTACTGGTAGAAGCTACCCTTGGCGATCTTGGCGCGAGCCACGATCTGGGAGATGGAGGCCCCGGTGTAGCCCTTCTCGGCGAACTCCTCGATGGCAGCCTCGGCGATGCGGGCTCGCTTGTCGGGGGGCAGGTTGAGGAAGGTGTCTTTGGGCATGGGGGGTGGCGGGCGGGCACGAAAGCCGCCCCTACGTTCGGGGGTCGGCCTATTTTCGCAACGCTTGGATGCTGAACGTGCCCTCGGGGATCTCCACGTCGAACTCAATCTCGTCGTAGATCACCTCGGTGAACTCGTCGGGCTCGTCCGCCGGGACCAGCTTCATCCGACCCGCGATCATGCGGCCGTCGGCTTCGTGGTAGTCCGTGAACGTCATGGTGCGGACCAACTCGCCGTCCTCGTCCCAGTAGGTGATCTCCGTGGGCCGCTCGTCCGGGCGGAGCTTGACCACGATCTTGCCCCAGACCACGGCTGCATCCTCCTTGGCCACACACTCGATGACATACTCCCCCGTGCCGTCCTCTGCGGGTTCGGAGGTCAGCTCGTAGCTGAAGTCGTCGGCCATGCGGGACTCTTTGACCAGGTCGTCGTTGCTGAAGTGGGAGCCCATCCACGAACCGCCCATCATGCCCGCGGGGACCTTCATGGTGCGGTCTACCTTGGGAAGGTAGTTCCAGATGTTGTCCTCGACCTTGAGGGTGGCCATGCCCGCTTCCTTGGCCGGGGAGAGGATCTTGGTCAGCGAGCGCTCTTCGCCCTCGGACCAGCCTTCCATGGTCAGGGTGCGGTCCCAGCGGGCCGTCTTGACGTGCATGGTGACCTTCGAGTAGCTCGAGGAACCCTTGTGCATGTCGTCCGTGGCGTCGAGCAGCTCTCGGGCTCGGGCCTGGGAAGGGGTCTCCGCGGGCTCTTGGGCGATGGCCGTGGTGGCGAGCAGCCCAAGCGCCGCGATGGTGGTGAAGATGGTGCGCTTCATGTCAGACCTCCTTGCGCTCGTCACTGGATACCCTGCCGTCCACTAGACGCACCAGCCGACGGGCACGTTCCATGACCCTGGGGTCGTGGGTCGAGAAGACGAAGGTGACTCCGTGTTCCTTGTTGAGCTTCTCCATGATGCCCAGCAGCCGCTCGGCTGTCTCGGAGTCGACGTTGGCGGTGGGCTCGTCGGCCAGCACCACCGCGGGGTTGGACGCGATGGCGCGGGCGATGGCCACCCGCTGCTGCTGACCGCCACTGAGCTGGTCTGGACGGCGATCTTCGAGGCCTTCGAGGCCCACGTCCTCGAGCAGCTTCATGATGATCTCGCGGCGCTTCTTGGCCGGGGTGCCCTGCAGGGCGAGCACCGACTCGGCGTTCTCGAAGGCTGTAAGCACGGGCATCAGGTTGTAGGCCTGGAACACGAAGCCGATGCGGTCGCGGCGCAGCCTGCTGCGGCCCCGGCGGCCCAGGCTGGCCAGGTCGTGGCCGTCCACCGTGATGGTGCCGGTGGTGGGTACGTCCAGCGCTCCCACCAAGTTGAGCAGGGTGGTCTTGCCCGAGCCCGAGGGCCCGCAGATGGCGGTGAACTCACCGGCGGCGATGTTCAGATCCACTCCGCGCAAGGCGTGCACGTCGATGCTGCCCTGACGGTAGTCCTTGGTGACGCCGGAGATCTGGATGACGTTGGGTTTGCTCATGATGAACCTCAGACGAGCTTGATGGAGTCGACCGGCTCTACATGACCCGCTTTCCACGCGGGATAGAGGCCGGCGGCCAGGGTAGCGAAGACGACACAGCAGACGATGATGATGAAGGTCTCGGGGTAGAGGCCGCAGGGCATGACCATGTCGAAGCCGACGCCGCCCACGGACACGTCCTGGTTGGCATACATCGCGGACATGTCGATGCCGTTCTCGGACAGCCACTTGTAGGGCGAGGCCGAGATGGCCAGCCCCGCGGCCAGGCCCACGATGGCCAGGAAGATGCTCTCCCACGTGATCATGCAGAAGATCTGGCTGGGTGAGTAGCCGACGGCCACCAGGATGCCGAACTCGCGCACTCGCTCCATGACCGACATGAACAGGGTGTTGAAGATACCCGCGGTGACCAACAAGGCGATGATCACAAGGAAGAAGCGTCCGCCCCAGAGCTTCATGACCACGAAGGTCCTGAGGTCCGGGGCCACCTGTCCCCAGCTGGAGGCGTTCAGCCCCGCGGCAAGCTTCGCCCCGAGTGCAGCCGCCACATCTGCGCTGTTGCGGTTGTCGGACAGGTACACACCCACGTGGGTAGCCTCGTCCGCCTCGTAGCCCAGGGTCTCGCGGGCGGTGTCGAGGGGCAGCAGGAACAGGGCCGCATCAGCGCTGGGGGCGCCGGTGCCGATGGTGCCGGAGAGGCGCCCCATGCCGGCAACGATCTCGCCGTCCTTGTCCATCATGGTGTAGACGATCTTGTCGCCCAGCTCGGCGTCCAGGTTCTTGGCCAGGACCTTGCCCAGCACGATGCCCTGATCGTCGGCGGTGGTGTACATCTCGCCGGACACCACGCCTTCGAGGAAGCGCAGGGTGTCGTCGGTCTCGGCCTGGGGATCGTAGGCGATGAAGGCCGCGCCGAAGCTGTCCCGGGCCGTGGCCACCATGGCCTCGCCCATGATGCGGTCTACCACCCGCTCCACGCGTTCGTCCTGCCTGGCCAGCGCGTGGATGTCTGCGGTACCCTGTACCGTGCGACCCAGAGAAGGCGTGTCCAGGTACTCGTGGTGGTGGACCACCACGTGACCCGAGCCCTGCCGGGCCGCCGTGTCGATGAAGCCCGCGAAGGTCATGTCCTGCATGGCCATCATCAAGATGGCCATGAACAAACCAAACGCGATGGAGACCAGCGTGAGGACGGTTCGGCGTTTCTGCCGCCAGAGGTTGCGCCAGGCGATGGTCGCGAGCCACGGCAGCACGGCGGTGAACAGCTTGCTGGCGAGCTCGAGCGGTTTTCCGATGAACAGCTGGCACAGGCGATCGAGCAGCGGCAGCTTGTCGAACAGGAATGCGATCACCCTGCCGAACAGCCCGACGTCTTCTCCTCCCGGGCCGTAGCGCATGGCGCGGATGGGGTTGATCCAGGCGGCCTTGAGAGCCGGGTAGAGCACGGCGGCCATGGTGAGAAACCACAGCAGGAACAGCGGCCCTGTGCAGCTCTCTACCGAGTAGATGCCGTACCAGATCTCGGAGACGGCCAGCCCCACCATCTCGGTCCCCGCCATGGCGCCGGTGTTGATGCCGTGGGTCTGCAGGTACCACATGAAGGGCAAGGCCAGGGTGAGACCCACCACCGAGGCCACCGCGGCCTGCACCGCGCCCTCCACCATGATGAGGCTCGAGACCCGGATGGGTCCGGCGCCGATGGCCTTGAGCACGCCGAACTCGCGGATGCGCTCGAACACCGCCGTGAGCATGGCGTTCAGGATCAGGATGGCCACCGCCACGTAGACGATCAGGTAGAAGACCCAGATCATGCCCTCGACGGACTGGAACATCTGGGCCACGGCCGGCATCAGTTGCTTCCATGTCTGCACGCTGGGCCCGGGCGTCGCGACGGCGGATGCCATGATGTCCAGCCCACGGTCGAGCTTGGGGCTGATGGCCAGGCTGGTGAGGCCGGCGTTCAGGGGCGCATCGAGCATCAGGCAGAGGTGGCTGGCTTCGTCGGCGCCATAGCCCAGCACCTGGCGGGCGGTGCCCAGGGGAAGCAGGACCAGGTCGAGATCGGCGGTGGCATCCACCCCGTCCACGCCGGTGACGAGGGTGGCCGCCAGGGTACCCTTGGTATCGACGCGCACACCGTCCTTGCCCAGCATGGAGTAGGCGACCTCGTCGCCGACCTTCACGCCCAGCTTGTCGGCCAGGCTCTTGCCCAGCACCAGCGCATCGCTGTCGGCAGAGGCGAGCGCCTCACCCGCCAGTTCGCCCTCGAGCAAGGGCAGCGTGACGATCGGCACGACACCGGGATCGGCGGAGGGTTCGTCGGTGACCTGCTCCAAGGCAGGATCGTAGGCGATGAAGCCCGCTTCGACACTGGTCTCGCCCACGGAAACCGTGAGCGCGCCCAGCACACGGGGCGCCACCCTGGTGACGTGCTCGTTTTCCAGCACTAGCGCCTGCAGGGCTGCGACGTCTTCGACGGTCAGGCCTGGATCGTGGGTGTCCAGGTAGTCTTCGTGCTGAACGACAAGCTGACCCAGGTTCTGCGGGGCCAACAGGGCCAGGAACTCTTCGAAGGGATCTCGCACGATCTGCCGGGCCTCGGCAGCCGCATCGCCGAGATCACGCTCACCGCGACGCAGCACGATCTGGTGGACCCCCGTGGGGAGTGACATGAACTCCCGGAAGGTGGCGGCGTTCATGAGCACCCCCCCCCGATCCGTTCTTTGTCCCACGGCCTCGAGCACACCGCGCACGTTGTAGAGGTCGTTGGCCAGGGAACCGTCGGCGGCCTGCCCCACCACGATGAGCTCGTCCCCTGGCTTGACGTTCAGGGTCTTGGCCAGGTGTTTGCCCAGCACCACCCCCTGCGGGTCGGCGGGATCGAGCCACTCGCCCTCGCCCACGGCTTCCCATAGCCGGCTGACCTCGCGATCCCGCTGCACGTCGATGCCGCGTAGCTGCACGCCGGCGGAGAACTCGCCCGAGGCGCCCAGACCACCGCCCAGTAGTCTGGGCGAGGCGGCGATGCCCGCTTCCTCCAGCTGCTGCACGATGGCATCGGAGTCCTCCATCGCGGTGTAGAGCGAGGGGCTCTCCAGGTAGCCGGGGGCGTGAATCTGGAGGTCGCCGATTTCGAGCTCGGTGACTCCTTCTTCCATGTCCTTCATGTAGCCGGGGACGAAACCCGCATAGAGCAGCAACACCCACAAGGCGAGGGTCATGGCGGTGATGGTGACGGCCGAACGGCGCTTGTTGCGCAAGACGTTGCGCCACCCCATCTTGAACACGTTCACTCGGCACCTCCGAGAGGTGAAGGAGATGGATGTCTAACGGAGTTCGAATACGTTGAATGCCGGGCGCTAGCCGTCGCTGCTCTCCGGGCACTGTCAACGGGGATCGAGTGTCTCGGTTCGGGCGAGGCGATGTCCCAGCAGGAACGAAACCACGGTATGACCGGTCGGTCACATCGGCACTGGAGCCATATGACTGGGTGGTCACATCGTGATCTGGATCATGACCGGCTGGTCACCGTCAGCCAGGCTGGCTCGAGCGAGACGCAGACCTCACACGCCCGAGGACCAGCCCCGCTCGCCCCACACCGTCACCAGCACCGACCGCTGCCGAGGGCGGCGGCGGTGCTCCCACAGGTAGAGCCCCTGCCAAGTGCCCAGCGCGAGCTCGCCACCGACAACCGGGACGCACAGGCTGGTAGCCGTCAGCACCGAGCGCACGTGGGCGGGCATGTCGTCCGGGCCTTCGGCCACGTGCCGATAGATGGGATCCCCCTCGGGCGCCAGCCGGCAGAAGAACGCTTCGAGGTCCCGCTGGACATTCGGATCGGCGTTTTCCTGAATGGTCAAGGAAGCCGACGTGTGGCGCACGAAGAGGTTGCACATGCCCACGGCGACTTCGCTCTCGCCCACCACACGGGAGACTTCACGGGTGACGTCGTGCAAGCCGCGACGGGCAACAGAGAGGGTGAGGGTCTGCTGGAACATGTCCGACTCCCGAGATGGCCAGGATCCGGCAACGCGCTGCACCGGGCAGCGATCGCCACGTGGAGGCAAGGCTGTATCGCCGAAGGGCGGCGGGGCAAAACGGAACCGAGGACTTGCCTTGCCCAGGGTGGTTGTGCATATTATGCAATCTCATGCACTGGCGCGAGATCCTCCCAACGCTGATCCGCGAAAGTTCCTTCCGCACACAAGAGGAGCTGGCCACGGCTATCGGTGAGCGCTGCGGGGAATGGCCCAACCAGGCCACCATCTCCCGCGAGCTAAGCTCCCTCGACGCCCGCAAGGTCGACGGGGTCTACCGCCTGCGGCCCACGGGGATCCACGGCGCCCCCATTCACGCGGTCCACACCACGGCCGCTGGCTGCCTGGCCGTCATCCGCACCGAACCCGCATTCGCCAACGTGCTCGCCCGGCTCATCGATCGGGCAGCCATCCCAGGGATCCTGGGCACCATCGCAGGGGACGACACGGTCTTCGTGGCCACCACCGGGCCCGACACCCTCCACCCCCTGCGGGCCACCCTCGGCCTGCCCCCCCTCCACACCTGACCCCGCCCCAACCACAGGAGCTCGGCATGACGGTCGAAGCCACGACCCCGGCCAGCGCTGCATCCACGCCCCACTTGGTCCTCGAAGACGGCACGGTTGCCAAGGGCCGATCTTTCGGTGCACCGGTCTCTGCCGCCGGCGAGGTGGTCTTCACCACCGGCATGGTGGGCTACCCCGAAGCCCTGACGGATCCCAGCTACGCCGGACAGATCCTGGTGCTGACCTTTCCCTCCATCGGCAACTACGGCGTGCCCAGCGACCAGCCGGGGCCTACGGGCCTGCCCGAGACCATGGAGTCCGATCGCATCCAGGTCGCCGGGCTGATCGTGGCCGACTACGCCCCCGTCTACAGCCACTGGGAAGCCGTGCGCTCTCTGTCCGAGTGGCTGCAGTCCCATGGCGTACCCGCCCTGCACGACGTGGACACCCGCGCCTTGACCCGCCGGCTCCGAGCGCACGGCACGATGCTGGGGCAGTTGGTGGTGGAGGGCGAGCCGGGCTGGGTGGATCCCAACAAGGAGAACCTGGTGGCGCGGGTCGCGCGCTTCGAGGGCCGCAGCTTCGGCGACGGCGGCGATCCCCACATCGTCGTGGTGGACTGCGGGGTGAAGAACAACATCCTCCGCTGCCTGCTGCGGCGCGGCGCGAAGGTGACGGTGGTGCCCTGGGACGCACCCCTGGAAGAGATCGACTGTGACGGCGTGCTGCTGTCCAACGGGCCCGGCGATCCCACCAAGTGTGAGACCACCATCCGCCACACCCAGGCCCTGATGGCCCGGGGCGTCCCGATCTTCGGGATCTGCCTGGGCTGCCAGATCCTGGCCCTGGCCGCGGGTGCGAAGACCTACAAGCTGCGCTTCGGACACCTGGGTCAGAACCAGCCGGCCAACGAGCGGGACAGCAAGCGCTGCGACATCACCAGCCAGAACCATGGCTACGCGGTGGATGCCCGCAGCCTGCCACCGGACTGGCAGGTGTGGTTCCTCAATGCCAACGACGGCTCGGTCGAGGGCATCCGCCACCGCAGCCTGCCGTTTTCTGCCGTGCAGTTCCACCCCGAAGCCGCCTGCGGCCCGGTGGACACGGCGCACCTGTTCGACGGGTTCCTCGAGACCGTCCGGGCCCAACGGGGGGTGAGGCCATGACCAAGCTCGAATGTGTGCTGCTGCTGGGCTCCGGTGGACTGAGCATCGGCCAAGCCGGAGAGTTCGACTACTCCGGATCCCAGGCGATCAAGGCCCTGAAGGAAGAGGGCGTGCGGGTGGTGCTGGTGAACCCCAACATCGCCACCATCCAGACCTCGGAAGACCTGGCCGACCGCGTCTACTTCGTACCGGTCACCCCGGACTTCGTGACGCGCATCATCGAACGGGAGCGGCCCGACGGGATCCTCTTGAGCTTCGGCGGCCAGACCGCCCTGAACTGCGGCGTGGCGCTGAACCGAGCCGGCGTGCTCGAGCGCTTCGGCGTGCACGTGCTCGGGACCCCCATCGCGTCCATCGAGACCACCGAGGACCGGGATCTGTTCGCCCAGGCCATGGCCGCCATCGACGTGCCCACCCCCCCTTCCCAGGCCACCACCACGGTGCAGGGCGCCTTGGAAGCCGCTGAGTGCCTGGGGTACCCGGTCATCGTACGCGCCGCCTACACCCTGGGCGGCATGGGTTCCACCTTCGTACACGACGCACAGCAGATGGAACAAGCCGCCCACAAGGCCTTCGCCGCCAGCCCCCAGCTGCTGGTGGAGCGCAGCCTGCAGGGATGGAAAGAGGTCGAGTACGAGGTGGTGCGGGATGCATTCGACAACTGCGTCACCGTCTGCAACATGGAGAACCTGGACCCGATGGGCATCCACACCGGCGAGTCCGTGGTGGTGGCCCCGAGCCTGACCCTGAGCAACCGCGACTACCACCGCCTGAGGGAGCGGGCGATCGCCATCGTGCGTCACCTGGGCATCGTGGGGGAGTGCAACGTCCAGTACGCGCTGGATCCCCACAGCGACGACTACACGGTCATCGAGGTCAACGCCCGGCTGTCCCGCTCCTCGGCGCTGGCGTCCAAGGCCACCGGCTACCCCTTGGCGGCCGTGGCGGCGCGCATCGCCCTGGGCCGCAGCCTGCCGGAGATCGTCAACGCGGTCACCCGCAGCACCTGCGCGTGCTTCGAGCCATCGCTCGACTACGTGGTGGTGAAGATGCCCCGCTGGGACCTGGCCAAGTTCCGCCACGTGTCGCGGCGCATCGGCTCGGCCATGAAGAGCGTGGGCGAGGTGATGGCCATCGGCCGCTGCTTCGAGGAAGCCCTGCAGAAGGCCCTGCGCATGGTGGGCGGGGGGTTCCACGGGCTGGTGGCCAACAGCAGGCCCGTCTTCGACCAGCTCGAGGAAGCCCTGCGCCACCCCACCGACCTGCGTCTGCTGGCCGTGGGAACGGCCCTCGAGCGAGGCTGGAGCGTGGACCGGATCCACGAGCTGACCAACATCGACCGCTGGTTCTTGCAGCGCATGGCCGCCATCGTCCACGTCTGGGACGATCTGTGCCGCTACAGCGACAAGGACCTGCCCCCCGATCTGCTGCGGCGTGCCAAGCAGCTTGGGTTTTCGGACTTCCAGCTGGCCCGGGGCGTGATGGACTACCTGCCCGCAGCGATGCACGACAAGATGATGGCGATCAGGCGCCTGCGCACCCGGCTGGGCATCGTCCCCGCGGTCAAGCAGATCGACACCACGGCCGGCGAGGTCCCCGCCGAGACCAACTACCTCTACATGAGCTACGGCGGTCACGAGGACGACGTGGAGTTCTCCGAGCCGACCCGCCCGGCCAAGGAACGCCCCGTGGTGGTGCTGGGCAGCGGTGCCTATCGCATCGGCAGCAGCGTGGAGTTCGACTGGTGCTGCGTGGGGGCCCTGAACACCCTGCGGGAGCTGGGCCGCGGCACGGTGATGATCAACCACAACCCCGAGACGGTCTCCACCGACTTCGACAGCTGCGACCGGCTGTACTTCGAGGAGCTGTCGCTGGAGCGGGTGCTGGACATCGTCGAGAAGGAACATCCGGCCGGGCTGGTGGTGAGCATGGGCGGCCAGGTGCCCAACACCCTGGCACCTCGCCTGGCCCAGGAAGGCGTGACCCTGCTGGGTACCTCGGCACGCAACATCGACCGCGCCGAAGACCGCCACAAGTTCTCGGGCCTGCTCGACTCCTTGGGCATCGACCAACCCCAGTGGTGCGAGGTCACGACGGTGGACGAAGCCTGCGCCCAGGCCGAGAAGCTGGGCTACCCCTTGCTGGTGAGGCCCAGCTACGTGCTGTCGGGGGCGGCCATGTCCGTGGCTTTCAGGGAGTCCGAGCTGCGCATCAAGCTCGAGAAGGCCGCGGTGGTGTCGGGCGACCACCCCGTGGTGGTGAGCCAGTACGTGACAGGGGCCAAGGAGATCGAGATCGACGCGGTGGCCGCCGGTGGCGAGCTGGTGGCCCATGCCTTGAGCGAGCACGTGGAGAACGCGGGCGTGCACTCCGGCGACGCCACCCTGGTGCTCCCACCCCAGCGGCTGTACCTGGCCACCGTTCGCCAGATCAAGAAGATCGCCCAGCAGGTGGCCAAGGCCCTCGAGATCTCCGGGCCGTTCAACATGCAGTTCTTGGCCAAGGACAACCGGGTGCAGGTGATCGAGTGCAACCTGCGGGCCAGCCGGAGCTTCCCGTTCTGCTCCAAGGTCTTCGACGTGGACTTCTCTGCCCTGGCCACCCGAGCCCTGCTGGGGCTGCCGGTCGAGCCGCCCAGCGGATCCCTGTTCGAGCTGGACTACGTGGGGGTGAAGGTGCCCATGTTCAGCTTCACCCGGCTCGAAGGCGCCGACCCCCTGCTGGGGGTGGAGATGGCTTCTACCGGCGAGGTGGCCTGCCTGGGGACCGAGCTCGAGGATGCCTACCTCAAGGCTTTCCTGTCCGCGGGCAACCGCTTGCCCACCCAGGCCGTGCTGCTGTCTACCGGCCCGGTGGAGAGCAAGGCGGGGTTCCTGGCCAGCGCACGCGCCCTGCAGCGCCGGGGCCTGACCCTGTACGGCACCGAGGGCACCGCCGAGTTCCTGCACCGCCAGGGCGTGCCGTGCGAGCCTATCGCCTGGCCCCTGGATCAGCGCTCTCCCGACGCGCTGGACCTGATCCGCCAGCGCAAGGTCGACCTGGTCATCAACATCCCCAAGAGCCTGGCGGACACGGAGCTGGACAACGACTACCTGATCCGCCGCCAAGCGGTGGACTTCGGCATCCCGCTGCTGACCAACCTGCAAGCCGCCAACCTGCTGGTGTCGTCGCTGGAGCGCTTCGAGACCGCGGAGCTGGAGTGCTTGCCTTGGGATGCGTACGTGGAGGGAAAGCGGCGCGCAGTGGCTCACAACGCCACCACCACACGGCCCGGATAGCGCCAGACCAGCGCATCGCCCACGCGGGTGACCGAGATGCGGCCGGTGTGGATCAGCCGAAGGTGGCAGCACTTGCACACGCAGACGCCGTTGTCGAGAAGGTCCGAGCCCCCCAGGCTGCGGGGATGGACGTGGTGGGCCTGGACCCGCAGGTTGCGGCAGCCGCATTCGGGGTTGCGACAGGTGTAGTGGTCTCGCTCGATGATCTCTTCCGTAAGAAAGCTGGCCCTCCCCCGGTGGCCGGAGCGCGTGCCTATCGTGGCGGCTGCGAGGGCGTTGATGGCGGAGGGGCACTCTATCACCTCGGCTGCGCGGGAGCTGGGGGTGGCGCCTACGACGCTGCTGGGCTGGCTGCGGGCGGCGGAGAGGGAGGCGAGTCCCGTCCCATCATCCTGTATACTCTCAGCGTGAGCCTCCTCTCGCGCCACGCTGGGGCGAGCTTGGCTACCTGCCGCCCGCCAGGCCACCTGAGCGCAGGCAGATCCCGGGCATGCCGCTGGGGGGAGCCCAGCACGATCCCGCAACGGCCATGCTGAGGAGGCGAAAGCTGGGACGCCAGCGCCGGGTCCTGCTCGCGGTCCTGGTGCTGTTGCTGGCCCTGGCGGCTGTGGTTGCGTGGTTGGGGTGGGGGAGGGGCTGAACACGAACTCCGCGTTCACCGGGATCACCGTCCGTGAGACCCCTGGGGCTCGACATCGGACACTGCGCCACCGCGCGCACCGGGCCGGCGCTCCGGTCGCCTGCGGGCGTGACGGGCCTGGCCTCGGCTGCGCCTGGCCGGCCCGTCACGCCCTGGGCGCCCCGCGCGCCGGCCCGGTACGAGGGAAAGGGCCAGAGAGCAAAAGTGAAAAGGGTCATTCCGATCTCGCCAGGCGGAACCCGAGGTCGCCGGCGACGCCGCCATTGACGCTGCCCGGATCGCTCCCGGCGCGGCTCGCGGAGCGCAGGTACTGTGGTGCGCTGTACCAGGGGGCGCCGCGATTCACGCGGTAGGAGCCGCTTGCGTCCCCCCAAGGATCCGTGGCGTCGCCAGAATAGTCGCTGCCATCCCACCAATCGTGACACCACTCCCAGACATTGCCGTGCATGTCGTACAGGCCCCAGGGGTTGGCGTCCTTGGTGCCCACCTCGTCGGGCTCGCCCGGGTCCTTGGTGCCCACCTCGTCGGGCTCGCCCGGGTCATTGCCGCAGTAGACCGCGATGTCGTCAAGGTAGGTCCCGTTGTCCAGCAGCAGGCTGCCGCCGCAGTCGTTCTCGTCGCCCGAGTACAGGTTGCCGCCGTTGGAGAAAGCGCTCGTGGTCCCGGCACGGGATGAGTACTCCCACTCCGCCTCGGTGGGCAGGCGGTAGCCCTCGCAGTCGTAGGGGGTGGCGTAAGCGCTGTCCAGGCTGCAAGAGACCGACGTGCCGGAGCCCGAGCAGGCGTAGCACTCCGCCAGCCCCGCCGACACCGACACCGCGTTGGCGAAGGCCGCCGCCTCGTACCAGCTTATGTTCTCCGCAGGGCAGTCGGGGCAGCCATCGAAGTAGAAGTTCTCGTAGCCCATGAAGCCCTCGAACTCGTCCTGGGTCACCTCGTACACCCCTGGTCGTGGTCCACCAGACCGACGCCGAGCCCGTACCCAGCGGTACACCGAGCTGCGCTTTCATCGCGGATGACGCGCTGCGGCCCATCATCCTCAGGCCCGCCTACGAGTACACCGGCGAGACCACGATCGAGGTCGACTCCATCGTCGACACCCCGGACGGCAGCTTCGCCATGTTGAAGTTCGACACCTACGGGGAGGCCGCGTTGTCGCTCGTCCGTGGGCATCCGTACCTGCTGTTCACCTACATCCAGGGCGAGTGCGTCTCGGAGCGGCGAGGGCGTTCCGTCGAGGAATGCGGCGAGGAAGAAGAGTGGTAGCGCCCGGGCGCTGATCTGCCCCACCACGGCACGGCACGGCACGGTACGGCTCGATCGACCTCGGCTCGTCCCCACTCGTTCGCGAAAGAGAGCTAAAGGACGCCTCGATACGGTCGAACAAGGGGGTGAACCGACGCTGAAGGCGAACACGCCTCCGCGTAGGCACCAGAGGCCCCCATGCTCGACACGCAGCGCGACTTCCTCGAGCCCGCACCCCTTCACGGGCCCTGCGAGCCCGCACCCGCGACCGGCCCGGAGCCTGTGAGCTGCAGCGTGCGGTTCGTCCAAGAGCCGCCCCCACAGAGGAGCTGCCACGAGGTCCTGGACAACGGGAGGCTGTGCCTGTCCATGGGTGGCCGCGACCGGCCGCAGGTCCGCTTCGAGCTGCGCATCCTGGAGGACGGCACCCACGTCCTCGAGCTCGAGCACCTCACGGGCGGTGGCTCCCTGATGTGTTTGATGACTGGCGCAAGGCCCTACCTGGTGCTGTGCCTGGAGGGGATGATGCCCACAGGGCTCGACATCAGCTCACACGGCGGCTCGATCCAGGTGGATGGGCTGCAATGCTGGGACACGGAGAGCGCCGCACGGTGCCTGCTGGACAGCCCCACGTTGTCCAGGATCCCGACCGAGTTCCTCGCCGCCCTGGACCTGCTCACGCTCTCCTCGGTCTTCGCGAAGGGTCGCCTCGTGTGGCCCGCCGGATCCCGGAGAGCCATGCGTGACCTGTACACCCGGGCGTTGGTGAACAGGCTGCGTTCGGAGGCCACGCCGGTGAACTGAGGGCCCGAAGAGGCCCCCCCGGCTCAGTGCCCCTGCGCCACCAGCCAGACCTGGTCGAAGCGTCGCTCCGCGAGGTCTCGGTCGCGGATGAGGAAGTAGGCGGTGCCCACGTCCCCCCACATCCAGTTGGGGCTGACCTCGTCGGTCTCGAGCTGTAGCAGCAGGTTCCACTCGTCTTCCTCGCCACCCCGGAACTTCGCCGCCAGCCGGCTCGGATCGTCCTGCACCAGCTGGGGGTGGCCGAGCAGGTGGTGGATGGTCTCCCCCGGGGGCTCGATGCCCATGACCCGCAGCGACAGCTCGTACCAGGCCTCGATGTTCCGTTCGAGGTCCATGCCCTTGGGGTAGCGCCGGTCCTGCCACCCCGGTAGCGCTACGCCAGCCTCGAAAGCCACGCTGCATGGTGCGAACTCCTTGGCCCACCGCGGCAGGCCCGCCGGTGGTTCGACACGCGTCAGCGACTCGACCGGCCCCTCGAAAAAGCGCACGGCGAAGGTGTCGGCGCTCTCGGCGACATAGCCCCAGCCATCGCTGTCCACGGCCCAGAAGAAGGTCAGCCAGCCGGCGGTGGGCAGCCCCCCATCGGCCACGTATGGCGCCACTTCGGCCAGATCGATCTGGGCCAGCAGCGCCATGGGTTGCTCTCCGTGAGCGGGCCACGCGAAGCCCTCGGGCACGTCGGGCTGCCCCGCGAGGCGGGAAGCACCCATGGGGATGGCGTCCATGGAGACGCGGGCCGGGTGAATCCGCACGTGCGGCCGCAGGGCCTCGGCGAGGACCTCCCCGCGCTCGGAGAAAGGCGAGGCGTCGATGAGCGCGCGGGCCTTCATCTTGGGCGAGCCGTCGATGGCCGCGACCGGCGCGGTAGCGGTCGGCGCTCGAGACGCCACGACCGGTGGTGGGGGAGCGGGGCGGTCGCAAGCAGCCGAAACTACGGCCAGGAGCGGAACGAGAACGAGAACGAGAAACGATCGGTGTCGTGACACGGTGCGGCTCTGGCCAGGGGGCAAGGCAAGCTATCCCGCCGCGATGATCGATCGTCGAAGCGAAGGGATCCCAGGCACCCACGTTCCGCTTGGTCGCCCATGCGGCTCGCGGCGCCACTCCACGAGGAATGAAACGACTTCCCGCCACCACGCCTCGGCAGCCGTGCGACATCTCACCCGTGATCCAGGCCGCACACGATGTCGCCACGGATCCCTCGAGCGCACTGACCGGAGCGCTCTGGCTGCCGAGCGGCTACGAGCAGTTCGACTTCCTCCTGGTCAAGCCGTCCGCCCCCTGATGACCAGCCTGCTCCACCGCCGCCCCGGGGTGGCTGTGGGAATGGGCGTCCGACGACTGCACCACCTGCTTCAGGCACGGACCGGGATTCGTGGCGGGGGTAGGGGTGGGGATCTGAGAAACAGGGACTAGAACCGCGTGGAATACTCGCCCTGGTCCGCTCGGATGTAGAGGCTCGAGACGCCGACGGACTTGTCGAGCTTGATGCCGTGACTGTTCTTGAAGCTCGCGATCCGGATGTAGTCCCCGTCGCCCGGAGGGAGCGTGACGGGCAGGCGGTAGGAGTACTCCTTGTTGGCCCAAAGCACGATGTTGGTGTAGGGCCCACCGCTGGTGTTGAAGACCTCGATTCCCCGGCTACCTTGGGAGACCCTCAACGACAACCTGGGGAGCTTCTCTTCTTCCTCCAGCTCCTCGACCGGCTCGCCGTCGGCGGCGACCACTTCACCACGGAGCGCCTCGATGATCGGCGCCTTGCCGCAGGCCTTGTTCAGGGCGATGATCTGGTCGGCCGAGGGCTCGTGGATGGTCCCCGATGCTTCGATGGCCGAGATCACGACATCGCTGCCAACCCCCTGATCGCACATCTTGATGACGCCCTCGACCGTACAACATCCCTCGACAGCCTCTTGGCTGCTGCATGCCGCAAGGGTGAGAAGGAGAATAGCTGACGGTATCCAGGCAGAGCGCAACATGGGATTTCTCCGACCAAGGGGGTCCAGAGCCCAGGAACACGAGGTCAAACCCTTGTTCCCAGAAAAAGCGACATATCGCGAACCCGTCTGGCTGTCGCCCGCCGACCCGTGGCGCCACCCATGGGCCCGAGCCCCGATCCAGGAACCCTCGGGGAGCAGAGTCCGCGACATCATCCGGCGTCCCACCACGGAGATCCCATGCGCCACACCGTCGAGGACTTGGACCGAGCGATGGACGAAGGGTGGCAGATCGCCGATCGCTTCCAGGTCCGCGCCTCGTCCTGGGCCTTCCGCGATCTGGCAGCCTCACACGGCATGATCGTGAGGGCCGACTACGATTATCACAAGGAACGTGGCCTGTTCGACGCGCCGACGCCAGGCGGCATGAACGCGGTGATGCGGCTGCTCTTCTCGAACAAGAAGCTCGAAAAGACCATGTTGGCAAAGGCCCGCGCACAGCACGACCAAGCTCGCGCAGCGCGCCTGCAGCAGCACCTGGGAGATGGGGGGAGCCTGGGAACGGGTGAGGAGCTTCCGATGTCGAGCAAGGGAGGGGATCCGCCCAGCTAGGGTGCGAGGAACGGCGAGCTCACCCCCGTCGGTCTACGCTTGACGGAGGGAACCTTCCGTCACACGCGCCATGAAGCCCCCAAAAAAAACGTCCCCGATCCCGCCCGCAGGGAGGGCCGACGCGCGCCCCTGGGTTGGCCATCGAGCATGACCACGAGAGCTCCCACCGTCCTGCTCACGACCGCCGCCCTGCTCGCTTGCCTGGCGCTGGCGTCCTGGGCCCTCCCGCAGCTGGGGGGGTCGGAGAAGCCCGGCGCCGTCTACCTCCTCCGACATTGGATCGACGTCCCTTGGCAGCTTGGAATGCCCCTGGGCACCGCCGCTGGGATCTCGCTCCTGCTAGGCCTGCTCCTCTTGGCCAAGGCAAGGCGCAGAGCGGGCTGTCGATGCGACCGTGACCACTCGCCCGTCGTTCCCGCGACGATCCGCCGGTCTCCATCAACCGGCGCGTTAGGCAAACGCCCGAACCAAGGAGACTCGGAGGTCGAATGACTGCCTTGGTCATGGTGACCGCCGCGCTCGCCGCGACCGCCCCCTTCGAGTGGGAGGTGCGGCTGGATGGCAAGATCCAACCCATGGCCGAGCTGGGCTCGCTGGATCCGGGTCTCGAGGGCTGGACCTGCGGCTGGCAGGTCGATCCGCTCCTGCAGACCGCCGACGAGACGAGCCAGATGGGCGTGCTGGCCTGCGACGCCGCCAGCGGACAGGTCGCCGACACGCTCGTACTCTGCATGACCCGGTCCGACCGCCCAGCCGATCACGGCGCCGGCAACCTGGTGCTCGAGCAGGGCGATCGCGAGGTCGCCCTCGAGATGTCCTGCTCGACGCCCGGGCACGCCTCCCGCCCCCGCATGCAGCTCGAGCCCGACACCCAGCCCACCGACCACCTCGGCATCCCCGACCACCGCAGCCCACGCACGCCGGGCACGTTCCTCTGGCAGATCACCCTCGACGACAGCGCCCTTCCCATCGACGAGCCCGGCCCGGTACCCCAGGACAACGCCGCGTGGACCTGCTCCCAGCAGGTCTCGGGCGTCACCGATCCCACGTACGGCTACGCCGAGCACGGCACCCTGACCTGCAACCACGCTGGCACCAGCGTCACCACCTCGGTCCCTGCGTGAAGCAGGGCGACGAAGCCACGTGCATGGTGGGCGCCCTGCGCTTCGCGGGTCCCGACGACCCCGCCAGGGCGCTGATGCTGATGTGCAAGAGCGAGGGGCCGGCCTGCTTCTGAGGAGCGCGGAGCGGCGGCGCTATGAGCGCCTGCTCACCGCTTCTTCCCACGGTGAGGCCGCCGCATCATGGGGCCGCCGCCGCTCTTGGGGCCCTTGGGGCCCTTGGGGCCCTTGGGGCCCTTGGGGCCGCGGGGGCCCATGGAGGGCTTGTGGGGGGCGCCCGGAGGCTGACGGCCCGGTACACTCTGGGGCCGCGCTGCGAAGATGCGCACCTCGCGGCCGGCGAGCCGGAGCTGCTGGACACGTCCGAGCAGGGTGTCGATGCTCGCCTGCGACATACCCACGAAGGTCTTGCGCGGCGTGATGGTGATGCGCCCGATGTCGCGCCCGGACAACCCCCCTTCGTTGGCCAGGGCACCGACCACCTCGGCGGGGGTCAGGTTCTGCTTGCGGCCGATGGGGATGAACAGCTCCACCTCGTTGGTGCGCTCGAAGTCCTGCCCTCGTTTGTGCTGGGGCCGCGACCAGGATGGCGGGCCATCCTCGGGAAGCTCGCCGAGCACCACG
>CAZVHW010000013.1:0-34133 GCA_964626835.1 uncultured Enterobacterales bacterium | reverse complement strand
GCTTCCCGCGCCGTCCGCAGGTCGTCAGCCCCGGCCCCAAGGCCTGGAAGCGGCTAGAAGACCGTCCCACCCCGGCTGCGCATGATCATCCATCGCCACCTCGTCATCTTCGTCGCGACCCGCGCGCGGGACACTCCCCGTGGGCGGCTGATCTCCGTGGACGGTTCGGTGCCAGGGGCCGAGATCACCTGGGACCACCACGTCACCGGCGAGCCCATCAACCTAGACGCCATGCCCGAGCTGTTCGACGCCAGCGGCTTCGACGGGGTGGGCACCACCATGGTCGATACCGATGCCGTGGCTTCGGTCGTGGCGGTCTTGGCCGGGGGCAAGGGGCGGCTGGATCCCCACGTGCGGCGCGTGCTCGAGGCTGCGTCTCATCGCTGCGATCATCTCGCTCCCCACCCCAGTGTGTCCGCCGAAGAGAATCGACTGGGCCGAGGGCTGGATGCCTGGGTCGTGGCCGCGATGCGCAAAGGGATGCCCTTGGCCCGTATCTGCCGCCGCGTGGCGAAGGGACGCACGTTGCCCTGGCTGAACCCCGATGACGGGGAAGCCGAGGCCCGGGTGGACGATCTGGAACGCACTGGGCGCTTGCGCGCGTCCGGGCGGATTGCGGTGGTGGATCTCCGGGGTGTGGACGGGGTGCCCGTCGATCTGCTCTACGCTCGGCACGATCGGCCTGTCATGGTGCTGCTGGACTACCACCCGGTGAGCGGTTCGCGGTACACGGTCGGGGTCAACCCCCGCGTGCCTCACCCAGCAGATCTTAGTCCCGCCCTGCACGCGCTGGCCGCCGCCGAGCACGCCCACGGGCGCCCCTGCCTCGCGCCGGATCCGGTGGCCGGTTCCGAAAACTGGGGCGGGCGGCAGGCGGTGTTCGGCTCGCCCTGGAACTATGGCTCCCGCTTGGACCTGGGTGTGGTGGTCCAGATCGTCGCCGTGGCGCTCGGGTTGGCCTAGTCGTCCGCCAGGTTGGCCAGGCGTCGGGCCTTTTCGTGTTCGGGCAGCCCCTCGAGCAGCGCGGCGAGCACCGCAGCACGGTGGTCGTGGGTCTCGAGGTTGTGGCGGGGGGCATACAGCTCCAGGTAGCGGTTGCCGTCGGTCGTGAGGGGCACGCCGTCGTCCAGGGCTCGGGCGATCCGGACCTCGAGCTCGGGGGGGGTCAACAGGCGTGTGCGCTCAACGAAGAGCTCCAGCGGGCCATGTCGCTGCTCTACCAGGGCCAGGGCCTCCGCCATGGAGGGCTCGTGGCGCAGGTCGAGCAGCGTACCGGGATGCAGGGTCAGGGGCTCGTCGGAGGCCAACAGTAGACCTTGCCCCCCCACCTGCCACGCCCCGACGTGGTCGAAGGTCGAGCCGAGCGTGGCCATGGTGGAGAGGACCTCGTCGGGGCCGATGTGGTGGAGTTGGAACCATTGGGCCAGTACGCCAGCCTCGGCCAAGTGCTCGCGGACCAAGCGGTAGAACTCCCGACTGTACAGGGCGGTGACACCCGCGAACCACACCGAGGTGAGCTCGATGGTGACCAGATCGTAGCGCTCTGGGCTGCGTAGCAGGTGGTTGCGCCCGTCCTCGAGGTGCAGGGTCACGCCGGGTTGGTCCAGCACGTCGCCGTTGACGTGGCCAAAGCTCGTGCAGGCGGCCTCGACGATGCCGGGCGCGATCTCGGCCACTTCCACGTGTTCGAAGCCCGCGGCGGCCACCAGGTGGGCGGTCTGGCCGGTGCCTAGGCCGATGACCAGCGCGCGCTCGCGGGCGGGGACGTGCAACACCGGGAGCAGGGCGAAGGCGATCTGGGCCGTGCGCTCACCAGCGTCGTTGCCCTGAAACTTGCCGTTGGTGAGCATCACCCTCCAGGGGGTGCCCCGGTCCGCTCCGTTCTCGACGACGGTGGTGAAGCCGCCGTAGGTGTCCTCGTGCCAGAACAGCAGCTTCGAGGACGCGGTGACGTGGATGGGCTCGAAGTAGACGTTGGTGCCGGAGGTCAGTGCCAGGCGATCCCATGCCGCCTCACGGTCCAGGGCCACACCCCCAAGCACGCCCAGCACGGCAAGGACCGCAAGCAACGGGCGGTCGAGTCGTCCCCGAGGTTTGCGCACGGCGGCGCTGAAGGCCACGCCGGTGAAGGTAAGACCGACGCCCAGCGTGGCGCCGGTGAACAGCCGCAGGCTGGCCTCGGAACCGGAGTGAGGGATGAGGACGAAGCCGGCCAGCAGAGCCCCTGCGATGCAACCGAGGGCGTTTGCCGCGGCCAGCAGGCCGGCGAAGGCATCAGCGTGGCGCTGGGGGAAACCCGGAAGGCGGAAGACCAGGGGGTAGACCAAGCCCAGGGCCGCGGCCGGCAGGCCGACGAGGGCCAGACAGACCCCCAGCCGATGGGCCTCCCCCGCGGCGAAGCTGTCCACCTGGTCGCCCAGAGAGGCGAAGAACAGAGGTACGTCGTCCCACAATCGTAGGCTGACCAGCAGCAGCCAGCCGCCTATGAGCAGCACCGCCGCCAGGATGGAGAGCGGCAGGCGCTCGCCGTTGTTGCGGCCGAGGGAGGCGATGAAGCCACCGGCCAGCAGGCCCAGCAAGACGGCCAGGAGCATGTTGGCGAAGGCGTAGACCGAGGTGCCACAGACCGATCCCACGAGATGCAACCACACCACCTCCAGGCCGAAGATCTGGAAACCCGACCAGGCGGCCAAGAGCACCAGCGCCGCAGTAGCGGGCTGGCGAAGCTCCGCGAGGGCGCGGCTCCAGTCCGGGCCGGAGCCAAGGTCCGCGGGCTGGCCCACTCGGGCCCACCGACGGGCCAGCGTCAGGGCCGTGAGCACCACGCCCACCTCGAGGCCAGCCCCGAGCCAGAGGGTGCCCACCAGGCCCAACCAGGGGAAGAGCAGGTAGGGAGCCAAGGCCGCACCCAGGACGGCACCCATGAGGTTCAGCGCGTAGAAGAGCGCCATGCGCCGGTGCAAGCCGGGCACTCGAGCTCGCTCCAGCACCCCCACGATCGCTGGGAAGGTCATGCCCATGGCTACCGTGGGAGGCAAGATCCACACGCCGGCCACCAGGATCCGCAGCGCCAACAAACCAACCCGCGACTCTCCAGCCAAGCCGATGACCGCGCCCCCCAGGCCCTGCAACCAGGGGAAGCTGACGGCCAGCCCAAGGGCCCATAGCCCCACGAAACCTTCCAACAGGGCGTAGAGCGCGAGCGGTCGCCGGAGCTTGCCGACAACCAGCGGATACGCCAGTCCCCCAGCGGTCAATCCGGCGAAGTACACCGCCAGGACGATGGCCCCGGCAGGGGTGCTGGCGCCCACCACCGTGGACAGCAGCTTCTCGAAGATTTGCTCGGCCACCAAGGCTACGGCCCCCGTGAGCACGAACAACGCACCCACGATGGTCAGCTCGAGGCGGGCTGAAGGTGCCGGCGTGGGCATGGGCAAGCCTGGTGGAGTCCTTCTGGGCCTATCACTCGGCGAGTGTACGGTCCTGTCGGAGGGCGGTCGCAGCGGATGGCGGACCGTGTATCCTCCTGTTGCACCCACACGAGCTTGCCGTGTCGAGCCCTCTTCCTTCCCTCTTCCCGCTCCTGCTGTTGTCGTTGTCCGCAGGCTGCCTGCCAACGCGCTACGCGGGCCCTCCGGACCTGCCGGTGGACACGTCGGACTCCCGTCCGCTGGACACCGCCGAGACCGGAGACCCCCATCCCCCTGCCGCGATTTCGCAGCGCAACCCTTGCCTGTTCGGGGCTCCCGGCGGGGAGATCGCGGTCGAAGGCGCGACCGCGACCATGCTGCGTTGGGAGCATCCCACGGACGCGGCTCTGGTCGGCCGCTATCGAAGCTACGTCTACGAGCTGGCCTACGAGCACGACGACGCCGAGCATGTCACCTACCTGCGCCTGGACGTGCCCTGCCTCCTGCAAAGGCTGGCTCCCCCAGAGCCGCGCTCGCGGATCGGCTCTCATGGTCGAAGGGGGGGGCGGCAAGACCCAGGAGCTGGCGGTGCGGGAGGACATGAGCGACGAAGGCGAGCACTCCGCGGTGGAGAAGCTGGCCTCGGGTGCGGCGAATCGAGACGAGGGCCTGGGCTGGTTCCGCTCGGGAGCCGCGATGGTCGTGGTCACCCCGACCCTTCCCGGGCGGGGGGTCGAGAACGAGGGCATGCTCTCCACCGGCAACTCGGAAGTGCCCCGCGAGGGCTTCCCCTGGCACACGCCCTCCAACACCAACGGGCAGGACTATGGCGGCGCCCTGACCATCCGGGCCCTCGACATGGTCTCCGCTGTCGCGCTCCACGCCATCGACGATCTCGTGGCGACGGCGTCCGCGGAATCGGAGCTCGAGGACGTCCCCACCCGCCTGGTGGTGCTGTCCACAAGCAACGGGCTGACCACGGCGGCGCGCTGGATCACCAGCACCGAACACGCTGTCCACGCCTTGGTGGACTACGAGGGTTCCACCGACAGCATGGAGCAGACCAAGGGCAGCTGGTCGATCGACCCCTTCGACCAGAGTGAAGAGGACCTGCCGGCCGAACCGAGCTTCGAGGGCTGGGGGACCGGGTTCGCTGCGGGTATCGACACCTTCTATTTCCGCCCCCCCCGGGAGGTCCTCGACCTGCTGCCAGACGAGGAGAGCCTGTTCGAGTCCAGCACCATCGCCCGGGAACACCCCGAACACTGGGAGCAGTGGTACGGCATGGGCGCCTACGATCCCGAGGTGCTAGCGAGCGAGCAATCGGCCTTCTGGGACGAACGGGAAGCCGCTCCGTGGCTCGTGCAACTGCAGCAGAAGCGCTGCGCCTACGTGCGCCTGCAGAACGCCGTCGACCACACTCTGCCCTCCTGGCTGATGCAGCGCCACGCGATACGCGCCATGAACGCCGCCCTGGCAGGGGGCGAGCACCCCCACGTCTATTTCACCGACGTAGACGGCTACCTCGCGGCCAGCGAGACCCGCGAGGACGCGACGCCCACACACTTCCAGCAGGCCCAGGACGATGACGACTGGCGTGCCTACCGCGCCTGGTGGCCAGACGGCGCTCTGGCCTGGACCCTCAAGGTGGACCTGGTGCGCTGGGCGATGGAGCAGGAGCTCGAGTGGTAGGGAGCCGCTACTCGAAGACGCCCTCGACGGACACGACCGCGGACCAGCTGTCCGCTTGTTCGCCGTCGAGGTCCCACTGCTCGAGGTTGACCGTGGCCTCGCCGTCGCCGACAGGCGTGAAGTAGTAGCTGGTGAACTCCTCGCCGTCGGAGGCGTAGTCGAAGCGCAGGATGGACTCGTCCAGGTCGGCGGGGCTGTCCCAGGTGGCGGTGTCGGAGAGGGGCATGTTGACGATCAGGCTCGTGCAGCCATCGTCGATCAGCTGCTCGCTGCCGTCGTCGTCGATGCCCAGGGCCAGGCTGTTCTCGCACTCGTCGGCGTCGCCGGCGCAGCCGGCGGCCAGGGCGGCGGTGAGCAGGAAGAGGGTGTGGATGCGCATGGGAAGCTCCTCGTGTTCGTTGCGGGGGACGCGGGTCACGAGCAGGAAGCGTGCCATGGGTGGAAAGCGCGCTCCTGCGCGGTTTGTTCGAGGGCGGGCGTGCGGGTTGGGCGCAAAAGGGGCGACATCCGTGTCAGGGGGATTCTCTGGGGCGGCTTGGCCGGACCTATGTGCCCGAAAATGGGACAGCAGCCGACCTATGTCGGTTGGAACGGGACAGTGGGTGCGTTTTTGTGCCTCTGACACGGCTGCATCTGGTGATATTCGGCGTTGTACCGTTGTGGCCCTGGCGAGAGATCGTATGGAGAGGCCCTTCGGCGGGCCCACTGTCCCGGTCATGGGGACATAGGTCGGGCGGTGTCCCGTTCAGGGGGGGATAGGTGCCCGCGCTGGTCACGAAGCAGGGCGCGGCCTCGCTGTTCGGCACCGGATTCGAGCGAGGAATGCCAGGAGTGGGAGCCAGGTGGAGGCTGGAGCGCCGCCGCCCTGGGCGCAGCCCTTGCAGCCCTCGGTAGGGCGCGAGTCATCCGGCGGTGGTGTGGACTCCGGGTCCATGGGATCGGAGCCTGCTTCAACCTCCTCGCCGTCCGTGTGGCCATCGCCGTCCGTGTCTTCGTTGCAGTCGTCTGTGCCCAGGGCCTGCTCTTCGGTCCAGCTCAGCCCGTCGCCGTCCTCGTCGTCGTCAGGGCCACCCACGCCGTCGCAGTCGCTGTCTACGCCGTCTCCGCAGTCGTCGTCGGCGTCGGGGTTGATCCGATCGTCGAAGTCGTCGCAGTCGCCAGGGGTAGGGACGTAGCCTCCTGGGGACTCGCAGCCGGTCTCGCTGGAGATGTTGTCGGAGTTGCCCCAGTCGTCGGTGTCCGCATCGCGGTACCAGGTCTGGGTGGTGCCGACCTCCGCGTCCGAGTCGTTGCAGTCGTTGCAGTCGTAGGGGCGACATAGCCGGAGGGCTGGTCGCATGCGGTGGTCGTCTCTTCTGGGTCACCCAGACCGTCGTCGTCGGCGTCCTGGTGCCAGATGCTCGCCGCGCCCAGCGAGGCGTCCTCGTCGTCGCAGTCCACGGGGGCGCAAGTTCCGTCTCCATCCGCGTCGGCCTGGCAGTGGGAGAGGACGTAGGCGGCGCCGGCATCGCTGCCCAGATCGTCATGCCCATAGGGGCCTACCAGGGCGTCAGGGAGACCATCGCCGTCCACGTCTCCGGCACCCGCCACCGCCCAGCCGAAGTAGTCCCTCGAGGTTCCGTCCGTGGCCTGCGCCTCCTCCGCGAAGGGCGTGGCGGGGCCGTCGGGGCTGCCGAAGAACACGTAGACCGAGCCGGCGCTCGAGCCGCGGAAGGAGTCGCGGAAGGAGCCGACGAGCACGTCGTCGTAGCCATCGTCGTCCACGTCCCCCACGCTCGCCACGGCGACACCGAACCAGTCGGAGAAGCTGGCGTCCGGTGCGTTCAGGTCCATCGCGTTGGCGGCGTCCACGCCGCTGGCACCCCCCAGGTAGACATAGGCCGAGGGAAAGGAGATCCCGTCGGGCCCATCGTCGTCGGTGCCTACGATCACATCGGCGTAGCCATCGGCGTTGATGTCCCCGGCACCGGAGACCCGGTGGCCAAACCGCTCCCAGTAGTGGGCGTTGGAGGAGCTCAGCCTGGTCTCGGTGCTGGGGTCGACGCCCGCAGCACTGCCAAGAACGACGTACGCCGCTCCCGCGCTCTCTGCTTCCTGATCGTCCATGTACGCCCCGATGACGAGGTCGTCGAAGCCATCGCCGTTCACGTCTCCCGCACCGGACACGTCGGAGCCGAACCGGCCGGCCTGGTCGCTGGCAGAGGGCACCAGCTTCTGCTCGGTGTCACGGTCGATGCCGTCCCCACTTCCCAGGTAGAGGTAGGCGGCACCGGCGTAGAGCCCCGCGTCGTTGTTGCCCATCGCGCCCGCGATGACGTCGTCGAAGCCGTCGCCGTTCACGTCCCCCGCGCCGGCCACCCTCGAGCCGAAGTAGTCGTGATCGTCGCCGTCGAAGGCGAGCAGCTTGGCTTCGCTCGTCGGGTCCACGCCCGTGGTGGAGCCCAGGTACACAAAGGCCGTGCCGGCGGATTCCCCCAGTTCGTCGTCGCCGAACGCGCCGACAACGATGTCCGCGAAGCCATCGCCGTCGATGTCCCCTGCAGCGGAGACCGAGCAGCCGAAGTAGTCGGCAGCATCCTCGAAGTTGGCCTCGAGCTTGTACTCGCTGGCCACGTCGACACCGTGGACACTCCCTGTGTACACGTAGACCGCGCCGGCCCGTAGGCCTTCCTCGGGAGCCCCGACCAGGACGTCGTCGTAGCCGTCGCCGTTCAGGTCGCCAGCGCCGGAGACTGCCTGGCCGAAATAGTCCTCGCTTTCTCCATTCGAGGCCAGGAGCCTGGTCTGGACGCTCAACACCGGATCCGCGTTCGCGGGGGTGGCCACACCCAGCGAGAGCAGCGAAATCAGGGCGGGCAAGCGTGTTTTCATGGTGTGCCCCCGGGCAGTGAGGCGGAGCCTGGGCACAGAGTAGCAGATCCAAGGGCTACGATGGACGCCATGCGCCTCCTCCTCCTCCTCGCCGCCTGCACCCCCCGCGGGGTCGTGGTTCCGCTGGACAGCGGCGACTCGATCCCTGGCATCGAGGACAGCCAACCCGGCGATGACGACACCGGCCCCAGCGACACCGAGGCCATCGAGGACCGCATGGCCATCGTGTTCAGCGTGGAGCGGGGGATCTACGAGGACGGCTTCGAGCTCGAGCTGTCCACGCTGGAGTCGGGCACCACCATCCACTGGACCACCGACGGCAGCCACCCGGACGGCTCGGCCCGGGCCTCCGAGGCCGACAGCCCCACCACCCTCACCGTCGACCCCTACAGCGAGGACGGTCGCGACCCGGTGCCGGGTTTCGTGGTCCGCGCCTACGCCAGCAAGGAAGGCCGCTCCGACGGTCGCACGGACACCAGCACCTACCTGTTCACCCACGACGTCACGGCCCTTTCCCCCGACAACCAGGCCCCCGGCCCCGACTGGCCCGAGCCCTACCAAACCGACAACTACCAGGATTCCCAGCAAGCCATCGACTACGGCATGGATCCGGATGTCTACGAAGACCCCGACTACGCCGAGCTGATGGTGCCCGCCCTCGAGGCCATCCCGTCCCTGTCGCTGGTGACCGATCTCGAGAACCTCTTCGACGAGGACGAAGGCATCTACGTCAATCCCATGGGCCACGGCGAGGAATGGGAGCGGCCCGTGTCTGCGGAGCTGTTGGATCCTTCGGGAGGCGAGCAATTCCAGGTCGATGCCGGCCTGCGCATCCGTGGCGGCTGGAGCCGCTGGGCCCACTGCCCCAAGCGAGCCTGGCGCTTGCATTTCCGTGGAGACTACGGGTTCACGAAGCTCGAGTTTCCCCTGTTCCAGGATGAGGGCACCGACGAGTTCGACACCGTCGATCTGCGCACCAGCATGAACTACTCCTGGAGCTTCAAGACCAGCAACGGTGCCGAGAACACCATGAACCGGGACGTGTTCTCCCGGGACGTGCAGCGAGAAATGGGCCGCCCCTACACCCGCAGCCGCTACTACCACGTGTTCATCAACGGCGTGTACTGGGGTCTGTACCAGAGCCAGGAGCGGGCGGAGGCCAGCTTCGCCGAGACCTACCTGGGGGGCGACAAGGACGACTACGACGTCATCAAGGTGCGCGGCGAGGATCCAACCGCGCGGGTCATCGAGGCCACCGACGGCGACACGGACGCCTGGCGAGAGGTCTACGACCGCTGCCTCGAGGGCTTCGCCACCGACGAGGCCTTCCAGGCCTTGCAGGGCAACACCCCCGACGGCGTGCGCGACCCCGAACAGCCCGTGCTGGTCGATGTGGACAACCTCGTCGACTACATGCTGGTCATCTTCTGGACCGGCAACTTCGACGCGCCCACCGGGGCCTTCACCACCAACAAGGAGCCCAACAACTTCTACGCCATCCGCAGCCGGGTGGACACGGAGCAGGGCTTCACCTTCTACGCCCACGACTCGGAGCACTCGTTGCTCTACCAGTCCTGGTCGCCAGGGGTGGGGGTCACCGAGAACCGTGTCAACCTGGCGGACCGCCGGGACGGCTACGACATGGACGTCACCGACTTCGTCTACTTCCACCCCCAGTGGTTGCATCATCGCCTGACCGAAAACGCCGACTACCGCACGCGCTTCGCCGCTCGGGCCGCCGAAGTGCTGCAGGGGGACGGGCCGCTCACGGGCGAGGTCAGCGCCGCCCTCTTCCAGTCCCGGGCAGACGAGATCGATCTGGCCATCGTCGCCGAGTCCGCCCGCTGGGGCGACGCCAAGACCATCAACCTCGGCGGCGGCCGTACCTGGCGCACCCGCGACGAGGACTGGGTGCCGGCCATCGAGCGTGTGACCGACCAGTGGTGTCCGGCACGGACCGCCATCGTCATGGAGCAGTTGACGGAAGCGGGGTTGTGGGCGGATTGATCCGAAGGGTTCCACACCCTCGGTACACACAGCCTCCGACGAACCCGAATCGTTGGAGGAGAGATGAGACGAAGCTGTTGGCTGCTGCTGGCCTTCCTTCCCCTGCCCGCCCTCGCGGTCGACGAACCGAACGCCCGCTGGGAGGTGGGCCTGGGCACCCGAGACACGGTCACCGAGCCTTGGCACGTGGAAGGGCTGCGGGTCATCGGGCGTCGGGCGTGGTCCCGCTGGGCCGTGGAGTTGGACCTGTACGGCACGCCCAGCACGCGCAGGGAGTGGCGGACCGAGGATCCCTACGACTGGGATCCCTATCGAGAGAGCTACGTCGACATCGACAAGATGAGCGGCGCCTTGCTGCTGGACTGGGGTCGAGGATGGGATCCGGAGGGCAGATCCTGGCAGCTGGCGCCCCACTTCCTGGTGGGACTGGAGGCCCGGCGCACGGTGCGGCGCTGGCCTGACAGCTTCCTCCTCACCGATCTCGAGGTGAGCTACATCGCCATCGAGCCGTCTCCGGAGTGGGCCTTTGGGCCGGACCTGGGCCTGGGGCTGCAGCTGCACGCCGGGGAGCACGCGGGGGTGCGGCTGGCATTCGTCGACCGCATGCGCTGGTCCCTGGAACAGGAATGGATCTCCTACGACGTGGTGTCGGGCCAGCGGCTGTTCGTGCTCCACGACCTGACTGCGACGGTCGATCTCCTGGTGGGCTTCTGAGTCGGCTACGGTGAAATCGATGAACCGTTCACTCTCTGCGCTGCTCCTCCTGGTCTGCCTGTGGTCGACCCCGGCTCGGGCCTTGGACTGGTGGGTAGCGCAGCGGGAGGAGGCCGACTCGGTCCGTACCGCACTCGAGGAGGTCTGGCCCGCAGGCGAGGTGACCGTGCGCGTGGGAGAGCCGCCGGCCGAGGGTGACGCCGCCTGGGCCGAAGGGGACACGCTGGTGCTGCGAGTGGGCGGCTACGAGCGGCGTGCCCAGCAAGTCTCGAACCCCAGCACGCGGGTCGTGCTCGTGCGCTCGTGGATCGAGGCGAGCCAGGCCCCGTTGCCACCCCCACCACCGCCGACGGCACCTGCGCCGAGCCGGCTCGGCGGCACGGTGAGAAGCCTGCACGCACCCCATCTGCTGCCCGGGGCGGGTGGGGAGACCGGGTTCGAGCTGGGGGTAGGCGCGGTTGGCACGGGTTCGCTGGACACGGATCCCATCGAGGGGGCCGCCGAGGGCTACGCGCCGGTGTTTGGTGTCGCGGCGGGGCTCGCGCGGCTGAGGTTCAACGCCACGGTCTGGAACCTGTGGGAGCCCGAGCGCAACCATCGCCCCATGGTGTTGGGGGGCTGTCGGTGCTGGTGGTGGCTCGGGAGCGCTGGCGCTTGGCGCCGTGGGTGGGCGGCGCGGGTGGGTGGAAGCTGGCCGCGGCGGTCGACTACGACAGCGAGGTGACGTCCGCGTTTGCCTCGGGAACGCGCGCTGGTTTTGCCGGTGTGGTTGGGATGGGCGCGAGCCTCGAGGTCGACACGGAGCGGCTGACCTGGGACCTCGCGTTGCCGCTGGCCGGCTGGATGACGTGGAACCACGACGAAGGCGTCCAGCCTGCGCAGTACCGCACGGGGCGCCTGGCGCTCCTCCTTCCCTACCCCGAAGCCGGTGTTTCCTGGCGCCTCACCGACGCCGACACCATGCGCTTCGGCCTGCTGGCCTCCGTCCCCTCCATCCGCTGGCGACACGACTGGCCCAGGGCCTTCGCCGAGTTCTCCGCCGCCACCAGCATCGGCCTGGGTGAGCTGGGCGATGGCGATCTGCTGCTGGGTGCGGCCCTGCAGGGGCGCATGGGGGTGTCGCTGTGACCCGCGACGCCGCCTTCAACGACGCCCTCCGCGCGGGCGAGGGCTGGGCGGTGGAGCGGCTGTACCGTGAGCAGGCTCCCCGGGTGCTGGGCTGGTGCATCCGTCTGGGTGGACCCAGGCTCGACGCCGAGGATTTGGCCCAGGCGGTCTTCGAGACGGCCTTGAAGCGCTCGGGTTCCTTCCGCGGTGACAGCGCCCTGTCTACCTGGCTGTTCGGCATCACCCGCAACACGGTACGCAACGCACGCCGTCGCGCGGCCCTGCGGCGCTTCGTGGGCATGGAGTCCGTGCCCGAGCCGAGAGACCTGGGCCCGGGGACCGAGGCCCTGGCCGAGCGACGGCTGCTACGACGCCGCGTGCAGCGCGCGCTCGAACGCTTGAAGACGCCCCAGCGCGAGGTGCTGGTGTTGGCGGACCTCGAGCAGCACTCCGCCCCCGAGGTGGCCGCGCTGCTCGGCATCCCGACGGGTACGGTCTACTCCCGCCTGCACCACGCCCGGCGGGCCTTCGCCAAGGCGCTGGAGCAGGAGGGGCTGCCATCCCTGCCTGCCGAAGACGGCTCCGCCGTCATCCCCTTCCGGAGGCCCTCGTGAAGCGGTGGCCCCCCGAGGTGACGGGCGCCCTCGAGCCGGGCGCCGACGAAGTGGCGCGGGTGGGCTCACCCCCCCCCGCTCCGCCTTGGTGCGCCGAAGCGACGACCCCCGAGGAGGCCGAGGTGACTCGCTTGGTGGCGCGGGCGGGTCTGGCGCCCGTCCGTCGTCGAGCCCTCGCCCTGCGACCCGTCCTTGCCATCGGCTTGGTCACCGCGCTGGTGCTCGTGGGCGTGCTGCGCTTGCTCCCGCAGCACCAGGCACCCACCACCGGCGCCGCCACGCTCGTGGAAGGCAGCATCCTGCGGTTCGGGCCCTCCATCACGGTCACCGGCGCTGGCGACCTGCTGGTGTTGCGAAGCGACCGAGAGGGGACCGCGCTCGAGCTCGTCCGTGGCCGCGCCCTGTTCGAGGTGGATCCCCGCGGCACCGCCCGCCACCTCGAGGTCCTCGCGGCCGCCGTGACGGTGGAGGTCACCGGGACCCGGTTCAGCGTCGAGCGCGATGGCGACCGGGTGGTGGTGCAAGTGGAGCGAGGATCCGTGGCCGTGCACCGATCCCAGGGAAGCCTGTCCCTGCACGCCGGGGAGCGGTGGAGCCAAGACGAGGAGCGGCCCGTACCGGAGCCTCCCGTGGGCTCCGCAGGGGATCCGACCGCGGTGGTGGCGCTTGCCGCCTCGGGGGCGGCGACGAACGCCGTTCAGCCCCCCTCGCCCACCCCGGTGGACCTGCACGGCGGGCACTCCGCCCCCCTGGGTGGAGCGATGGAGAGAGTCGCGGTGGACCAGGCGCTGTCCTGGGCGGCGATCCTCGAGCTTCGCGCTCGTGGGGCCCACGTCGATCGGCTCCTCCTCGAGATCGAACGCTTCCAGGCCGCCGGGCCCGAGCTCGCGCTCGCTGCCGAGGCCGGTATGATGCGACTGCAGCTGGTGGCCGAGACCCTTCCCGGGGAGAAGGTTCTGCCCCAGGTGGACGCCTGGTTGGAGGCCCACCCCTCGAACGGGCGGGCCCTCGAGGTGGAGCTGCTGCGCGCCACCGTGGCCCGCGAGCAGCTGGAGGACTGTGCCCTGGCCCTGCCGTCCTACGCTCGGGTGGCCAGCGAGGCCGACGGCGCCCTTCGCGAGCATGCCCAGGCCTGGCTCGAGTATTGTCGAGCGGAGGCGCGATAGGATCGGGGCTCTCCACGGATGCCGCCATGACCTGGCTCCTCCACCTCGCACGGCTCGTTGCGGGCGGGTGCAAAGCCCGCCCCTACGTGGGGGTTGGCGTTGCGGGCGGGCGTAGAGCCTGCCCCTGCGTCTGGCTCGCGCTCCTTGCCGCCTGCGCGCCCGTGGATCACGGGCCCCTGTTCGAGCCGCGAACCGCCGCGCCAGCCTACGACCTGGCGGTCCACGAACCCCTACCGATGGAGCTCTCCTTGGAGCGGCTCCCTACCCGTAGGATCCTGACGCTGTCCGCGGGTTGGGGCCAGGCGGAGCTGCTGCTGGACGATCCCTCCGAGGAAGGTCACGGGCTGGCTTTCCTGGTGGCGCCCGACCCCCTGTCCGCGACGGCCTTCGTCCAGGCGGTGTCGAGCTGGGCCGGCGTGGTGACCGACGAGCTGCCGAGCCCCGTGGTCGGTCTGGATCCCTGGCCCTTGGCCTACGACTACCTCGGCCAGGAACGCGAGGGCCTGGACAGCTGGCACGTGTGCAAGCTGTACCTCGCAGACCGGCGGGACAGCGCCGAGCTGTTGCTGAGGGTGGACGACGGCGGCACCAGGGGCTCACTCCGGCTACCCGCGGGCTCCGAACCCCAGGCCCTAACCTTGCTGCTGGGTCGGGCGCTCCGGGATGGCGCCTTGCCCCCTCGCTCCCCCGCCTCGGATCCCAACATCTCCACACTGGATCCGCTGATCCCCGGACCACGATCCGTCGTCACCGGCGGCCGCGCGGTGGACAGCTTCTGCTGGCTCGGGGGCTGGCTGGTCGGTGCCGACAGCCAGGGCCTACAGTCGGTTCTCTTGGTCTGGGACGATCCGGAGCGCGAGCCGGTGGTGCTGGCGGAGGTGCCGGGCCGCGTGCTGGGGCTCGCAGCCGCGCCCGACGGGCGCACTCTCGCCGTCCAGGTCGTCTATCCGCGGGATCCGGAGGTCTGGACCAGCGACGACCCCAGCTCGTTGCTGGTGGCTGAACGTCGGGGTGGCCGCGTGCGGACCTTGGTCGGAGACGCAGAGGGCTTGCAGCTGCGGGAGGGCTGTTGGTCTCCCGAGAGCGATCGACTCGCCGTCGTCGAGCTCGTGCCCGCCGAGGATCTCCGTCCCCGCGGGGTGGTGCGCGTCGTGGATGCCGCCACCGGCACGACGGTGGCTCGGACAGCGGCCGAGCTGGACCTCGAGCCCCTGCGATGGGATGCGCTGGGCTTGCTCCTCGCTCGGCGCGACCCCCTGGCGCTCGAAAGACCCGCGCCCTACCGTTGGCAGCCCGGCCACGGTGAGCCTCGCCCCGTGGAAGCCTTGGTCTGGGCCTCTCCAGATGGTCGCTTCACCGTGCAGGCACACGCACAGGGTCTGCTGCTGGGTCGGCGTGGGGGCAAGCCTCGGGTCGTCCGTGCAGCCTTCGACGGAGACGCGGAGGCCCTGGCGGCGTGGAGCCGCGGCCGCCGACCGTCTTGGACGGGAACACACCATCTGGCCCTTCTGTCCGGCGAGGAGGTGTTGGCGTTGGACCTCTCCACCGGTCTCTGGCAGCCGCTGTCCCCAGTCTCCACCGGGCTCCCCATCGCCGACCGCGGTGGGCACAGGCTCGTGCTTCGGGCGGGCTCCGAGCCCTGGTGGGGCTGGGCGCCCTGATCCCCCGCGGGCGTTAGGTCGGAGCCATGCCTCGATCCTCGCTCCACCGCCTAGGCCTCGATCCGCTGGCCTGGGTCGTGCTGTCGTCGCTCGTGCTGGTGGTGACAGCCAGCGGCCTGGGCTTCGAGCTGGCCGAGTTCGGAGGCTTCCAGGCTCGGTTCCAGGCGGTACCCCTGGACGATTCCTGGATTCACTACGTCTACGCGGACTCCTTGGCCCAGCACCTGCGCCTGGACTACAATCCCGGCCAGTCCGAGGCGGGGTTCACCTCCTTGCTCTGGGTGGTCCTGCTGGCGATCCCCATGAAGCTCGGCCTCCACCCGGTGCCCGCGTCGAAGCTGCTGGGGGCCCTGTCCCTGGTGGCGCTGGCCTGGGTGTTCTTCCTCTGGCTACGCAAGCACCTGCCACCCGCCGTGGCCGCGGCTGGCGCCGTCCTGACCGCCGCCGAGCCGATCTTCGGGTTCTCGGCGCTCTCGGGCATGGAGGTCATGCCCTACGCCTTGGGGCTGTTGGGCACCAGCGTGCTCTTCCTGCGCGGCCGCACCACGGCGGCCGGCGTCGCGCTCGCACTGACCGTCGCGACCCGCCCTGACGGAGTGATCCTGCTCGGCTTCGTCTGGGGCCTCGCCTTGCTGCACCGCCTGGTGCCCGCGTCCAGCTCCGGCCCGCCACCTCGCTGGCGGCAGCTGGGGTGGCTCGTGCTCTTCCCCGTGCTGGTGGCGGTGGGATGGTCGCTCTACTGCCACGTGGCCACGGGGCGTTGGCTTCCCAATGCCTACTACGTGCGCACCCACGAGCTCGAGCAGATCTGGGGGCCCGACCGGCTGCTCATGGTGGTGCGCCAGACCATGGAGGCGTTCCTGCCCCTGGCGGCAAGCTGGAAGGCCGCCTGGCTGGGCCTGGGAGCGCTCTACGCGCTGGTGCGCTTCAGGGCCAAGGGGCTGCTGCTGGTCGGCTTCCCCGTGCTGTTCGGCCTGGCCCTGGGCCTGGGCGCGGTGGACGTGAACAACGGCACCTTCACCGGCAATCGTTACCTGGTGCCGGTCTACCCCTTCCTGTTCGGATTGCAGCTGCTGGGCATCGCCGGGCTGCTCTGGTTGCTGCGCACGCTGGTTCCAATGGGCAGACGGCTCAAGCGTTGGCTGCCCGCGGTCCTCGGATTGGCGTTGCTGTTGCCGCTGTTGCTTCCCCCCAGCGAGCTGGTACGGCAGCGGCTGGACTCCCAACAGACCTTCGCCCAGAGCTGCAAGAACATCGAGGAGATGCAGGTCTGGCTGGGCGACTGGGTGCGGGAGCGCACCCTCCCGGACGCGGTCATCGGCACCCACGACGCTGGCGCCATCCGCTACCTGGGCCAGCGGCACACCGTCGACGTGGTGGGTCTGAACACCACCGACTTCGCGTTCGGTGATCCCGACGCGCTGCGGGAGCACATGGACTTCATCATTACCTTCCCGGGCCGAAGTCCCCATCTCTCCACGCCATTCGCCGAGCATGAGTACATGCGCGTTCTACTCGACGACAACCTGATCTGCGCCGACGAGGTCATGGTGGTCTACCGCATCGATCGCACGGCTCGCGTCCTTCCGGCTGAAGCACGACCCTGAACGCACCGATGGGCTCCATGAACCCCGCGCCGTCTCCGGCGTGGACCCGCACATCACCCGATGTCCCCTGGAGCCCCCATGTCCCGAGCCTTCGTCCTGACCCTCGCCGCGTTTTCCTTCGGCTGCACCACATCCGGCGATGCCATGATGGCCCTCGATGCAGACGTCGGCGCCGCCCTGCAGGCCGGTGATCAGCTCGCCGTCCAGCGAGCCCTCTGCGACTTCGTTGGCAAGGCTGGCGACTGCATCTCGGACGATGGTCCCGTACCTCCTCCTCCCCCCGAAGGCGCGTCCTCGGGCTACTTCTGGGCCGTACTGGTGCCAACGGACGAGGACAGCACGATCAGTGGGTACAGCCTGAGCGGGACCTTCCGGACCGGCGACGGGATCAAGATCGGCGGCTTCAGGGGTGTCTGGCTCGCGCCGCCCGAGAGCACCGAGGGTCACGTCATGGGCGACTCGGCCACCATCGATCCCACCTGGGTCGGCGTGTTCGGGGGCGAGTGCGCGCCCGACAGCGAGGGGGCCCTGGAGGGCACGTTCGAGGGTGGGTGGAGCCGGGCGCTCTACTCCGAGTTCGGGGAGCTGAACGGCTACTGGGTCATCGACGGCGAGGGTCTGGGTGGGCGCATGACCGGCACCTTCGACTTCGCGGTCGAGGCCACCGAGACTGAGCCGGAAGACGAAGACGAGATGACGGAGGGTCCCCTCGAGGATCCCGAGGACGGCCTGCCCATGTAGGGTCCACCAGCGGGGCGCATTTGACACCGGAGTGGACGACCGACGCGCACTCTTCGGGCTATGGTCGGCCCATGCCACGATCCCTGCCCGCGTGTGCCGTGTTGCTCGTATTCGGCCTGACTCCGGGCTGCGAGCGTAGATCGCCGGCAGACACCGGCATCGAAGACCCCAACCTGCTCATGATCTCGGTGGATACGTACCGGCGGGACTTCCTCGAGCGCTACGGCGGCACCACCGGGACCACGGCGTTCATGGACGAGCTGGCGCTGCGGAGCGTGGTGTTCGATTCCCACACCTCCTGCGGCAACTGGACCCTCGAGTCCATTCTCTGTGCCGCCAACGGTCGCGACAACCTCGACCTCGACTACGTGGCCAAGATCGCCGGCGAATATCGCCAGGTGGTGCCCGATCGTCCCAGCCTGGCCTCCTGGCTGCGCGACGAGGGCTTCTACACGGTGCTGCTCACCTCCAACGGCTGGCTCGACAACGAGTGGCATCACGACGCCGGCTTCGACTTTGCGGAACATCCGGGCAACATCAGCGCACCTCTGTTGTGGGAGAAGGGCCGCGCCAAGGTGCTCGAGGCCCAGGACGAGCTGGGAGCGGAGCGGTGGTTCCTACAGGTGCACGCCAACGAACCTCACGCACCCTACAATCCCCCCGACGAGTACCTGGGAGCGCTCGAGGCCCTCGATCCCATCGACTACGATCTGACCAGCTACGACGTCCACCAGTCCGTCCGCGGCGAGCTGTCGGACATGAGCGAGGACGAGCGCAACCTCGTGCTGCAGCACCTGCAGGTTCGCTACGAAGCCGAGATGGACTACTTCGATGACGTCCTCGTGGATTTGTTCGACGACATCGAGACCACCGGCTTCCTGGACAACACCGTGGTGCTGCTGTGGACCGACCACGGCGAGCAGTCCTGGGAGCGCGAGAAGTGGGGTCACGCCCTGGATCTGTACGAGGAAGAGGTCGGAGCGGTGGCCATGCTCTGGCATGCCGGCATCGAGCCCATGTCCTGGAGCGAGCCCACCAGCCACATCGACATCGTCCCCACCGTCCTTCAGACCCTGGGGCTGGACATCCCGGACGAGGTCACGGGTTCCCCGGTTGGCGAGGCCGATGCGGACCGCATCCTGTTCCACGTCACCGTGGCCAACGCGGGCCCCAAGCTCATGGCCTCCGCCGGATCGCTGCGCATGCACTACTCGTACGCCGAGGGCACCCTCGAGGTGTACGATCTGGACACGGATCCCTCCGAGCTGAACGACCTCTACGACGCCTTCGACCCCGAGCAGACGGCCCTGTGGGAGGCCCTGGACGCCCACGCCGACGAGCTCGAGCCCCTGCTGCCCGAGTATACCCGGGTCGATCCCGAGCGCTGATCCCCACCGCAACCAACACTGCATGTGTCCGTCTGTCGGAGTATGCTCCGGAAATGCGCGCCACCATCCTGCTCGTGAGCCTGCCCCTGCTGCTGCTCGGCTGCCCAGCCGACCCCGAGGACCTGCCCTTCGAGGCCAAGAACCTGCTGATGATCTCGGTGGACACCTACCGCCGGGACTACCTGGCCCGATACGGCGCCACCCAGGGTCTCACCCCGTTCATGGACGAGCTCGCTGCGCGAAGCCTGGCGCTGGACGACCACAGCTCCTGCAGCAACTGGACCCTCGGGGGCGTGCTCTGCGCAGCCAACGGTCGAGACACCATAGACATCGACTACGTGGCCAAGCTGCCCGGCACCTACCGCGAGGTCGTCCCCGAGCGAGCCAGCCTGGCCTCGTGGATGCGCGACGCCGGCTTCTACACCATGCTCATCACCTCGAACGGCTGGCTCGAAGGCGAGTGGCACCACGACAGCGGGTACAGCCACGCCGAGCACCCCCGCACCGACGACGGCTCGCGCGTCTGGGAGTACGCTCGGAACCTGCTCTTCGAGGGCCAAGAGGCGGGCGATATCGGTGAAGAGGGCTGGTTCGTCCACATCCACCTCAAGGAACCCCACAGCCCCTACAAGCCCCCCGAGGAGTACCTCGAGGAGCTCGAGGGGCTCGACCCCATCGACTACGACCTGACCACCACCGACGGCCACGACTACGCGCGCTTTCACCTCGACGAGATGGACGAAGAAGAGCGCAACCTGGTGCTCCAGCACCTACGCATTCGCTACGAAGGCGAGATGGCCTACATGGACGACGTGCTGGCCGACATCTGGTCCGACGTGAACAACCGCGGCCTGCTGCACAACACACTCGTGGTGGTCTGGACCGACCACGGCGAGCAAGCCTACGAGCGCGAGCACTGGGGCCACGCCTACGAGCTGTACGAGGAAGAGGTGGGGGCCCTCGCCCTGTTCTGGCACCACGACATCGAACCCCGAGCATGGGAAGGCCCCACGGGTCACATCGACATCGCCCCCACGGTGTTGCAGTGGTTCGACATCGACCTGCCGGACGAGGTCACGGGCTACGCCGCGGGCGAAGCTCCCGACGACCGCATCCTGTTCCACGACGCCATCGGACGGGTAGGGCCGCTGATCCAGGCCAGACAGAGCGGCCTGCGCATGCACTACGACTACAACGACGGCGAGCTGGCTGTGTTCGACCTGGCGGGAGACCCGGGCGAGAGCACCGACATCTACGACGCCTTCGACCCGGAGCAGACCGCGCTGTGGGAGCAGGTGGACGCCTACGCGGACGATCTCGAGCTGCTCATTCCCGAGTACACCCGGACCGAGCCCGACCGTTAGCGCGGTCGCTTCGAACGGCAACCATGGCCGAATCCCCCCAGGACGGTCTGAACCAGGGCCACGTGCTCCGGCGCACGCTGAATCCCAGCGCCGTGGGTCTGACCCTGCTCGAGGTCGTGCAGCTGCTGTTCGATCACGGTGATGCCGGCACCTGGCAGGCGCGCTTCTCGCGAGGGGAGGTGCTGTTGAACGGTGCGCAGGTGGCGCCGGACACGCTGGTGGAGCCTGGCATGAAGCTGTCCTGGGCCAAGCCGCCCTGGCGCGAGCCTGCCGCTCCGCTTCACTTCGACGTCTTGTACGAAGACGCCTGGTTGTTGGCCGTGGCCAAGCCCTCGGGGTTGCCGACCCTGCCTGGGGCGGGCTTTCAGGAGCACACCCTGCTGGCGTTGGTCCGGGAGCACGCTCCGGGGGCGAGCCCCATGCACAGGCTGGGCCGAGGTACCTCCGGAGTCGTCTTGTTCGCCAAGACTTCCGAGGCTGCCAGCGGTGTGCAGCACCAGTGGCGCACACCCGGGAGCATCGGCAAGACCTACCGGGCACTGGTGGTGGGCGAGCCCAGCGACGACCGCTTCACCGTGAACACCCCCATCGGCTTGGTGCCCGACCCCGTGCTAGGCGAGCTGTTCTGCGCCACCTCCGGGGGCAAGCCCTCCTGCTCGCACTTCCGAGTGCTCGAGCGGCGTGGCGAGGCCAGCTTGGTGGACGTGGACATCGAGACGGGGCGCCCCCACCAGATCCGCATCCATGCGGCCATGGCGGGCCATCCCCTGGTGGGGGATCCCTTGTACGGCCCGGGTGGGCGCAGGGCTCGCGGTAGCGAAGCCCGGCCGGGCGATCTGGGGTACCTCTTGCACGCCCACGTGCTGACGCTCGCCCACCCGGTCAGCGAGGCTCGGCTCGAAGTGGTGGCACCACCGCCCGAGACGCTCCGCCTGGATGGACGTTAGCGCTCGATGGTCTCGCACTGCCCTTGCGCGTTGCTGCCCCAGCAGTGCACCGTTCCATCGGCGGTCAGGCCCATGGTGGCGTAGCCGCCGGCGGACAGGCTCTCGAAGGCGACGCCTTCCGGGGGCTGGCCTTGGCCGGAGCTGTCGATGCCCCAGCAGCTCGCGGTGCCGTCGTCGTGCAGGCCGCAGCAGTGCAGGGTTCCGCAGGACAGGCTGACGAAGAGCTCGTGCTCGGGGGCCTCGAGCTGGCCGTGGTAGCTGTAGCCCCAGCACAGGGCGTGGCCCTCGCCGTACAGGCCGCAGTTGAAGTTGGAGCCGGTCTCGAGGACCGAGAAGGCGGTCTCGGTCTGATCGTCCGAGAGGCTGAAGCCGCTGGCACCCCAGCACTCGGCTCTGCCGGTGTCGCGCAGAGCACAGCAGTGGTTCTGGCCACAGGAGAGCGAGACGAAGCCGTCCCCTCCGGGCGTGTTCGCCATGCTGTAGAGGTTGGCGCCCCAGTGGGCGACGACGCCGTCGCTGGTGAGGCCGAGGCTCGCGATGTAGCTGGCCTCCACGGCCTGGTAGCTGCCCGCGTCCGGTGTGGCCTGCCCCGCGGAGTCGTCGCCCCAGCACTGGGCCTCGCCTTCGGTGGTGACTCCGCAGCCGTGGTAGTACCCCAGGTCCACCCACGACCAGGTCCCGTCGGGGGGGGTGCTTTGGCCGTGGGAGTCCGAGCCCCAGCAGTGCAGGCTCTGGTCCAGCATGACGGCGCAGGCGTTGTTGGTGCCCACGGCGAGGTGAGTGGCGCATTCGTCGTCGGCCACTCCGTCGCAGTCCGTGTCCACGTCGTCGCAGCTGTCGTAAGCTCCCGGGTTGATGGCGGGATCGTCGTCGTCGCAGTCTTCCCAGGCCCAGTACCCGTCTCCGTCGACGTCGAAGGGCCCAGTGTCGACCGGGGGCGTGGTGTCGCCGGTCTCGTCCGGTGGGCTGGTCTCGCCCGTCTCGGTATCGGGGGGCTGGGTGTCACCGGTCTCGGTGTCGGGACCCTGCGTGTCGTCCTTGTCGCCATTGCAGGCATCGCAGCCTGCGAGCAGGACCAGCAGTAGGGACCATCGGGGACGGCGGACCGTACCCAGCAGGAGCGCGCCCGCGAGCAGCCCGAGCCATCCTCCGGTGCTGCGTCCCGTCGATGAGCAGCCGGTGGCGGCCGGCGGTGGCGGTGGCGGGGCGGCCGCGGGTGAGACCGTGACGGTGAACCCTTGCAGCTCACTGCCCGCGTCGTTCTCCAGCTGCAGGACGAAGTCCTGGTCTCCCTCGTCCGTGGGGGTCCAGCTGACCAAGCCCGTCTCGAAGTCCACGCGGGCGCCGGTGGGGAAGCTGGCGGGTGACCACCACAGGGGGTCGTCGCCTTCGCCATCGGCCTGGTACTCGAAGATCTCGCCGACCGTCGCGGTGCTGGGGGCGGAGCTTTCGATGGTGGGCGGCTCGAAGCTCGGCCGTTCCCGGACCTCCAGCGTGCCCGCGTCGGGGTCGTGGACCAAGGTGAGGGCCAGATCCAGGCGGTCGGGGCGATGCTCGGGGCATGGAACCCAGCGGGTCAGCTCCATGCGCGTGGCCTGCCAAAGGGCCGAGGGCTCCAGACTTCGGTCCCATGGCGGATGGAGCGCCACGTCGCCCTGCGAGTCCACCTCGAGGGGCACGACGCAGGGCTCGTCAGCGGGCGGGTCGTCCACCGCGAGCCAGGGGGTCGCGCCGGCAGCTTCGCGCCAGTCGTCGCCGGCGTGCGCGTCCGGATCGGGCCAGGCGGTCTCGGGGAGCGTCGCGGCTCGGGACACCGGCTCGTACTCCGCCAGCAGCGCCCAGGCCTCGAGCCAGCCGCCCTCGCCGTCGATGCTGTCGGCCGGGAAGCTTACGTCGAAGTGGTTGCGCACGATGGTCCAGATCCGCGTGTCCCAGGGCGTCAGGGGCAGCCAGTTGTAGACGCAGTTGTAGTAGTCCTCTGCCGCCTCGGACTCGGTGTGCAGGTTGTGGGTCAGGGTGCGGTCGTCGAGGCTGACCCAGTCCGTCAGCGTGCGAGCCACCTGCCGCATGTCCTCGTCGTCGAAGACGATGCCCTGGTGGTACAGCTCCACCGCGAAGCGCAATTCGGACCCGGCGTGACAGATGTCCTCGCCGTTGTCCGTCTGTTCGTCCGGGTAGTAGGGCCAGTAGTAGCCGCCGCCTTCGGCTTGGATGATGTTGGCCTCGAAGCGCAGGGCCAGCTTCTCGACCTTGTCGAAGTACTCCTGCTCGCCGGTGACCAACCACAGTCGCAGCAGGGAGCGGCCCATGGAGTTGCTGCAGTTCAGCGGGTTGATGGTGCCGGCCTCGTCCTGCAGGAAGTGGGCGTCCGTGCGGAAGACGTAGTGGCCCTGGTCGCGCCACTCGGCGTCGTGGTGGGCCACGGTCTCCGCGGCCTTCTCTACGTACCAGGCGGCCTTTTCGGCGAAGCTGACCCCGTCGTAGGCCAGCTCGTCCCCCAGGTCGTGCTCCTGGACCAGCCAGGCGAACTCGACCATGCCGTGGATGATGACCCCTGAGTGCAGCACCCAGCAGTACGGCCAGCCGTAGCTGTAGTGGAGGTCCTGCCAGCAGGGGCTCTCCTCGCCCCGATAGTCGATGACATGGCGCGCGTCGTCGCGGGTCTCGAGGACGCCGTCGACATGGTAGGCCAGCCGGTCGAGGTAGGTGGGGTCCCCGGTGGTTCTGTACATGCTGGCCAGGGAGTCCATCAGGGCCGACTGCCGGTTGGCCAGCAGGGTGCCTTCGTCGTTGGACTCCCGGAACCAGTCCCCGCCGTTGGTGTTCCAGTAGCCGGTCTCGTAGGCGTAGCGGGTGGTGGTCGCCGAGGCGGGGGTGCTGCCGAGAAGGGCGGTGACGGCCAAGGTAGGCAGGGTGAGCCTCATGTCCACTCCTATGGATGCGCCAGTCTATCCCGAGATCAGTCCTCCCCCTCCGCGGCCTTCATGCCCTCGAGCATCTCCATGCAGCTCGAGCGGTCTTCCTTGCTGTCCAGTTCTCCGCAGGCGTCCTCGATCATCTCGACCGCCTCGTCCACGCGCTCTGCGTTGGCCAGGACGATGCCGAGGTTGACTCTCGCGTAGGGGCCGACGGGGCCCGCGGTGTGTACGGCCAGGGCCGCCTCGGAGTCGTCCTGCTGCGTGTGCACCACCACTTGGAGGGTGCGGAGATACAGGGCAATCTCCTCGTCCTCGGGTTGCTGGGCGGTGACCAGCTCCAGGGCTTCGTCGAGGCGCTCTTCCCTGATGAGCATGTCGGCATGGTTGTACAGGGCGTAGGGATCGGCGGCTTCGGCGCCGCCTGCGGCGGGTAGCCAGAGGGTCGCCGCCTCGAGGTCGTCGGCCGTGGCTGCGCAGACATAGGCCAGGGATGCGATCTCGGCCTGAGCGTCGGGATCCTCGAAGGTCGGGCCGTCATCGAGTCGGGCCAAGCACCCGGCGTGGTCGCCGGTGTTGTGTAGGTCCACCGCGCCGTTGTACAGAGCGCGCCACTCGCCTGCGAGGGCCAGGGCCTGCTCCAGGGCGGGTGTGCGGGCCTGGGCATGGGTGGAGCCCAGGAAGGACACCGTGTCGATCAACAGGGGACTGTCGGGCCAGCGCAGCAGGCTGCGAACCGCGGCGCCTGCGGCGTCCTCGTAGCGCTCCTGGGCCATGAGTAGCTGCACCTCGGCCGCCGCCAGCTCGCCCGAGGGCTCGAGCTCCTTCTTGGCTCTCTCGAGGGTGGTGCGGGCGTCCTTGTGGCGCCCGGACTCGGCCTGCAGCATGACCAAGCGCGCGACCCCTTCGCGCATGCGGCGCTGGAAGCCGCGCTCACCCGAAGCCGTGAGGATGCCCACCAGGGAGCCTTCGCGCCCCACGGAGATCCAGGTCTCGCCCTCGAAGGCCAGCTCCAGGGCTTCCATGGCGGCATCGTTGTGGCCCAGGTTGTACTCGCAGAGTCCAAGCAGGACCGCGGTCTCGGCGTCTTGGCGGTGGTGCTCCAGCGATTCGCGGAGCAAGGGGATGGCCGACTCGTAGTCCCCGGCCTCGATGAAGGCGTTGGCGCGGTACAGCCGGCCGATCATCTCGTCTCCGTCCAGCGCCTCGCTCCGGAGCTCGCTGGCCTCTGCGTAGCGGCCCTCGAAGGTCAGAATGCGAGACTCGAGCGCCTTCGACGCCTCCTCGTCCTCCGCCAGCTTGCAGGTCTCGAGCAAGACGCGCGCCTCGCCAATCCGGTCCTCCTCGAGAGCCACCTTGCCCAACTCGCAGGCGATGATCTCCTCACCGTGCTGCTCCGTGCTCTGCTGCAGGGCAGCCCGGGCTCGCGCGGTGTCCCCGGTACGCAGGAGCCCGCGGACCAGGATGTGCAGCACGTCGAGGTTTCCCGGCTGCGCGTTCAGCAGCGTCTCGCTGACCTCGATGGAGTGCTTGAAGCGCTCGGCCACGAAGGCTGCGTTCGCCAAGGTCAAGGCCGGATCGAACTCGTTCGGGAACGCCAGACAGGTCTCGGCCGCCACCTCGTAGGCCTCGAGGGCCCTGTCCTGGCGCAGCAGGGCAGTGGCCAGCGCGTGGCTGCAGGTGCCACAGCCTGGGTCCTTGGACAGGGACTTGCGGAAGTGTCTCTCGGCCGCCTCCGGATTGCACGTGTTCAGGGCTTCCACACCCTTGTTGTAGGACTTGATGGCCGGATTGTTGGCGGGTTCCCAGTGGGGGGCCGCGGCCAGGGCCGAGGCGAACAGCAGCAGGATGGTGGTGGACATGGGTGCTCCCGGGCGAAGCAGGCCTCTATCCGCTGGGGTTCCGGGCTGCCGTGGGGTTACCCTGGCCGCCCCCCGCCTCCGAGCATGCCATGGCCATCCGCGACTGGTACCGACGCAGCGCCTATCTGCGTCACGAGCCGCTGCTACGCGATCTTCCACGTCGGCGAGAGCTGATCGAGCGGGCGGTGCGGCCGGGTGAGCGGGTATTGGACGTGGGCTGCTTGGGCGGCGCCTTGCTCGAGCACGTGGCTGGCCACGCCGTAGTCGTGGGTGTGGACGTGATCCCCGAAGCCCTGCTGCAGGCGGGGCAGCGGGGGTTCCGACCGGTGCACGCCGACGCCTCGCAGCCCCTGCCCTTCGCAAGCGGAGCGTTCGATCTCGTTCACGCCGGCGAGGTGCTCGAGCACCTGTTCGATCCCCTGGCACTCCTGCGGGAGCTGCGACGGGTCTGCAAGCCCGGTGGGCGGCTCATCGGCACCGTGCCCAACGTGGCCAACCTCGGCGATCGCGCCCGCATGGTGCTGGGGCGGGCACCCACCGTCTTGGGGGCTCATCCCGACGCGCCGGCAGGCGATCACATCCGGGCCCTCACCGTGGCGCGGTTGGATACTCTGGCGCAGCAGGCCGGCTGGGTGGGCCCCGGTTGGATGGTCGCCATCGCCACGGGTGGTGTGCTTCCACTGCGCTGGCTCAAGGAGCTGCGGGCGCAGTGGGCGGATCTGATCTGGTTCGAGTACGAGCGCTGACAGCCGACGTCGAGACTCCCTACAACACCAGCTCCCCACCGTTCCCGTAAACGTCGGTGACCACCACCGACTCCGCACCGTCGGGGATCACGCCGCTCAACAGCGTGCGATCGCCCGAGGCCGCGCCAACCAGTTCCTCGTCGTACGACGAACCATCGTCCAATACCCAGGTGACCGTGGCCTCGTGCTCGGGCAGTGGGTTGTCCCCGGTGCTGGACCCACCCAGCCCGATCAAGCGGAATCCACGCTCGTGGGCAGGCAGGCTCAGGTACAGGTCACTCCCAGAAGCCTCGATCTCGATGGTGGCGGGGACCACGGTGAAGGGATCGGAGGTGATCTCGTATGCCTCGGTCTCGTAGGGCCATGAGGTACCACCCGTGGCCCTCTGTCCGTAGACATGCAATCGATACTCACCCTCGGGGAGCCCGGCCCGGTCGTGCATATGCCCCACGGGCTGCCAACCGACCCAGTAGGTGTGAGTCTGCTCGTCTTCGGCGGGCTCGAGTGGGTAGGGCGTGTGGGCCATGAGAAAGTCCGCCAAGGTAGAGTCGATCGGGCGGCCTGCGTGGGTGGTGACCTCGGCCCAGTCGCCACCGTACTCGCTCTCCAACACCACCCGAGGCAGGTCCACCCCGGGATCGCCACCGAACCAGGCGAGCTGGAGCAGACCCGAGACGCGCGGTACCTCGTCCTGCCAGGTCAGGTCCGGGTTCATGCCCTCGTCCTGCTGCTCGTCTTCGCTGTACAGCGGGCAGTACAGGTAGTCGGGAAGATCCGTGATGACCGTGCCGGCAGCGGGGGTGGAGTCGGGGGTGCGCTCTGGCAGCTCCCAGGGGCCCCACTCGGTGAAGGACCAGGCACCGTCGGGGTTCTGGGGTTCGATCTCGTCGGTGAGCAGTGCCTGGGACATCAGCAGGGACTGCTCGATGATCCAGTCGCCCTGCAGGGGACCCCAGATGCCGATGTTGGGCTCGTAACCACCCATGAGCCAGTCTTCGGCGATGAGCAGGTAACCTTCGTGATCCTGGGCGTAGCCGGTGACGATGATGGACTCGTAGCCAAGCTCGTCGGCCACCCTGCGCCGCACCATCTCGCCGAAGTAGTCGCAGACCTCTCCGGGCCAGAAGGACCAGAACAGGTCGGCATCGCCCTGGGTGCCGTCGTCGAACAGGGTGGGCAGGGGCCCGAAGCTCGCAGTGGTGATCACGGTGCGCAGCGTCTCCTTGAGGGGCAGCTCCGGCTCGTCGTCCAGCTCGAAGGCGTTCTTGAGCAGGGTCACGAAGCCCTCGGGCTGGGTGCAGCTGGAGTAGGGGTAGACGTCGGCGTCGATGTCGTAGCTCATCAGGTAGGGGCTGTCGTCGCCGCAGAAGGCTGCGCCGTTTTCGGCGTTGAACTCGTCGAAGGGAGAGAGCAAGGAGCCGTCGTCGGCGTAGATCTCGAGGTCGGCCTCGTAGTCTTCGTCGTAGGCGAGGTAGTACCAGTCGACGGTCTCGTCGCGGGTGACGTAGATGTCGTCCCGGTGCTGGCGGACCGAGCGGGTGCGGGTTTCCATGGTGACATCGACGGTGCTGGTGGGCACCTGCTCCCAGGCTTCGTACAGCATGGGGCCTGCGCGTTCCGAGACGCTCTCGTCCCGGGCGAACCAGTCGTCCTCGCTGGCTGGCGAGGCGTCGCCACCCGCGCCCTGGAAGTGGGCGACCACGACGGGGCTGTCGAACTGCTCCTGGAAGCCGTAGTCCAGGTGCCCCGGCGCGTCGGTGGAGATGAGGGTATTGTCGGCGTCTCCCAGGGTGCCGTGGATGCCGAAGCCGTACAGCACGGCGAGGGGATCGCCCGCGGTGGTGTCCACTCGCATCATCCACATGATGGGGTCCTTGCGGCTTCCGGCCTCGAGGTCGTCCCAGACCTGCAGCTCGTTGTTTTCGCCGCGTCGGTCCCGGTAGACGTAGTCGTCGGGGTCCCAGTCGCGGAAGTAGCCCACGCCCACCGCCGCTTCCTGCCGGCTTTCCCAGGCCTCGAGGGCCACGGCCGTGGCCTGCTCGGCGTAGCGGGTGAAGACCTCGTGGTTGTAGCGGTCGCCCCCCAGATAGAACATGACCTGGGCGGTGAAGTTGCCCGGACCGTTGTGGGTATGGTTGGTGGACAGGGTCACCCGGCCGTCCATGTCCAGCCCCGTCGCATCCGAGAGGCGCTCGGTGATCTCCCGCAGCAGGTCGTCGTAGGCGTAGATGACGTCTACCTCGAGGGCCACCAGGTTTTCCTGCCCGTTGTCGAACCAGAAGGCCTTGATGGTGGGCACGGTCTGGATGCCGGTGCTGGGCGAGAAGCCGACGGTGTAGTCGGAGTCGCGGTAGTCGACGTTGGCCGTGTTCCCGAGGATCTTGGCCCGGAAGGTGTAGCCGCCCTCGGGGCAGCCTATGGGGAGCTCGAGGTACCCCTCGGCCGCGCCCACCTGCAGGGCCCCCGCCGTCTTGACGGGCACCTCGGTGGGGACGTACTCACCGGGGCAGCCGGTGGCGAGGAGGAGCAGGGTGGCGGCGGGCAAGAGGATGCGGGACATGGCTGACCTCGACGATTGCACCGGATCTACTACCACGGAGCACGGCGTCTCGAGGGTTGGCGGGCTCACGGGACGGCTGCGATGTCCAGGATGGGCCGGTTTCCCACATCGTGAAAGCTGGTAGGATCGGCGGATGCCAAACCGCACCTTCGCCATCGGTGACCTGCACGGCGACCTGCCGGCCCTCCAGACCCTGCTGGCCAGGCTCCCCACCCTCGACGCCACCGACACCATCGTCTTTCTGGGAGACTACGTAGACCGCGGCCCGGACTCCGCGGGGGTGGTGGACTTCCTGCGCTTCGTGCTGCCCCTCGAGGTGCCAGCGCGCATCGTCTGCCTGCGCGGCAACCACGAGGATGCCTGGCTGCGGGTGGTCCGCAACAAGGGCTGGCCCGGCTACACCCACCCCCGCTCCAACGGCTGCTACCAGTGCGCCGAGAGCTACACCCGCCGCTGGGTCCACCCACCCGACAAGGCCGACGCCTTCGAGTTGGTGCACGACGGTGGCTTCTTTCCCACCTGGGTGGTGCGCTGGTTTGCGGCGCTGCCCTGTTGGTACGAGGACGACCACGCCATCTACGTCCACGCTGGGCTGCCCCTCGTGGACGACCGCTGGCAGCACCCCTCGGAGGTCGAGGACACGCAGAAGCTGCTCTGGGAGCGCGACCAACGTTTCTTCACCGAGTACACCGGCAAGAAGGTCGTCAGCGGCCACACGGTCACGGGCACGCTGCCCCAGGAGCTCTCCAAGTACACCGTGGACGACCACGACGACCTGTTCTGGGCAGGGCGGTCGGCCTACCTCATCGACACCGGGGCGGGAAAACCCAAGGGCTTCCTGACGGCCTTCGAGCTGCCGCGGCGTCAGGTGTACGAGTCGAGGGGCTAGGGATGTGGCTCCTCGTTGTCCCCGCTTCCCTCGCCCTCACGGTCGAGGAGGTCCCCAACCCGGCCCACGACAGCGTCTGGGTGAGCGACCAAGCCCAGATCCTCGAGTCCGGCACCGAAGCCGACATGAACCGTCGCATCGACGGCCTGAACGCCGATCTGGGCGTAGAGATCGCGGTCGTCACCGTGCAGGACGTACCCGGGGTGCCCAAGGACTTCGCCACGGAGCTGTTCGAGCTCTGGGGCATCGGTGGGACCGAGGCCAACAACGGGCTGCTGGTGCTGATGGTGGTCGACCAGCGACGCCTCGAGATGGAGACCGGCTACGGCCTCGAGCCCGTGCTGCCGGACGGCTGGCTGGGCATGATGCAGACCGAGCGGATGGTGCCTCGTTTTCGCGAAGGCGACTTCGGCGGCGGGTTGCTGGCGGGGCTGGTGGCAGTGGACGAGCGGCTACGGCGAGATCCCGAGCAGGCCAGCGAGGGCACCCACGGAGCGATCCCGGGGCCCGGGACGAAGGCCGACGCCTGGGCGATCCCAGTTTGGCTACGCTGGTTGGGGTGGATCCTGGCCGCCGTAGGCCTGGGCTGGTTGGTCGGGCGGCTCTGGCGGTACGTCCGGCGTCCCTGGTTGCTGGTTTGTGGAGACTGCGACCGCGACATGGTGCTGCTGAGCGAGGAGGACGAGGATGCGCACCTGGTGGATGGCCAGCAGGCCGAAGAGCGCCTGGGCTCGGCAGAGTGGAAGGTCTGGCATTGCCCCGACTGCGGGAAGGTGAAGGTCGAGGGCGTCTCCAATCCGGAGTCCATGCTGAAGCGCTGCCCGAGCTGTGAGCGGATCACCCTCGCCTCGGGCGTCCGCCTCTTGAGCCTGGCGACCGCCAACAGCAAGGCCGAGATGGAGATCAGCGAGTCCTGCGGCCACTGCGACTACGAGTCGAGCCGCGTCGAGCGGCCCAAGAAGATCAACCAACACCTCGGCGCATTCGATGCCGGCTACAATCCGGGCGGCTCGACCTTCCACGGGGGCATCCATCGACGTCGCTCGTCCTTCGGATCGTCGTCCTCTTCCCGATCCCCGTCCTCCGGCTCGCGTTCATCGAGCCGCCGGTCGTCGTCGTCGCGCGGATCGTTCGGCGGCGGTAGGTCCGGGGGCGGTGGCGCGGGCAGCAGCTGGTAGCGCTACTTGTAGATCGCCACCAGGAACAGGCGCCGCAGACCCAGGCCCATGCCGGCCCAGAACGGAGCGAGCCACAGCGGGAGGGGGCCGAGGGAGGCGTGGGTGTAGGTGAACAGCCCCAAGGCAGCCAGGGCCAGCTCGATCCCATGGTCCACCAACACGACGACGACCACCACCAGGAGATCCCCCGGGAGTCGGCGTGTAGCGAGCCGCAGGATCACCCATACGCCCAGCAGGGCCGCCAAGGCGTGCTCGTGGGTGTGCAAGAGGACGGGAGAGAAGAAGATGGCCAGCGACGCCAGCGCCTCGAGCAGTCCCGCACCCCATCCAACCTCGGGCTTGATCTCGAGCCGATGATCCGCCACTGGAACGCCATCGCCACGCACGGGACGACCAGCAGGTAGACGAAGAAGATCCAGATCGGCAGCGAGGCCCCATCGGGCAGCTGCCACACGCCGGCCCGATGATGCGCTGCTTCCCCGGCGACCCCGAAGATCGCCGCGAGATGCGCGATCAGCACCAGGCGGGGGAGGAGCCTTCGGAGCCCCTTACCCTTCACGTTCGTCTTCCTCGGGCAGCGGGAATGCGTTCTCGGCGAAGGCCTCGGGGAAGCGCTCCGCCACCTGCTGGGCGGTCAGGCCCCAGTCGGCCAGGCTGTAGCGGTGCTTGCTGCGGTGGTGCTTCTCTCGGGCGCCCTCGGCCGCCAGGATGCGGGCCAGGTCTGCCGAGACGGGGATGTCCAGCGCGCCACAGAGCTGCTCGACGCTGCCAGCCGGACCTGCCACGAAGTCCGCATAGCGCACCGTGTGCGCGCGCTCCGGCCCCAACGCGGCGAAACGTTCGCGGGCGTGGCGATCGTAGTGGCCGTACAGATCGAGGAGCGTCTCGACGTCGCGCTCTCCGGGCTTCTTGGCCCCGGTGTTGTGCCAGACGAAGTGCACCATGCTGGCGCAGGAGGGGATGGCCTCGAGGGGCGTGCGCTCGAGCTTGACGAAGCGAGCATCCGGAAACGCCTCGGCGAGGGCGTCGATCTTCGCGGTAAACCAAGGGTTCTTGGACAGCAAGGTCTTGTTGGGGCCCAGGTGGTAGAGGTGGCGGCGGACTTGGTCCGCGTAGAAGGCCATGACCTCGCGCCGCTCCTCGGGCCTGGCCTCGGTGTCCAAGAACAACAGCCGGCGGAAGCGCGCCACGTCGGGAAACACGAACCAGAGGGAACCCGAGAGGAGCCGGTGGTAGAGCAGGTACTCGTCTTCCTCGGGCAGGTAGATACCGACCTCGTGGATCTTGGCGAACACGGGAAGGAAGGCCCGATCCAGCCACTCGACGAGCCCTCGGCCGAGCCCGCCGAGGGCCGCGTCCACCTGCCCCAGCAGCGCGGCACAGCGCTTCATGGTGATGGAAGGGAGGATGAAGTCCACCAGGCGGAAGCTGGCAAAGGTATCCGTGTCCCGCGCCATTAAACGGTGCAGGTAGGTGGTGCCCGTCCGGGCCTGGCCCACGATGAAGATCGGCCGTGCGATCTTCACCTTGTCGAAGCCCGGGAAGAACAGGTGGTCCAGCAACATGGTGAGCCGACCCACCACCACCAAGGGCGGCAGCAGCAATAGGAACAACAGCAGAAAACGAAGCCGGCGCCCGCTCTGGGGCCAGCGGGAGCCCACGGCGGAGGATGCACAGCTCGCCAGGATCGTCAGGTAGTCGGTGAGGAAACGAATCATCCGATCCCTCAATCCGACCCGAAGAGCTTGCCGATGCGATGAAGCAGAACGCCAACGGGGCTGATCCCCCTGGAGACCGCTGCTCGGGAGGGGCGCGAGGGGGGTGGATCCGGACGGATCCCCTGCATCATCGGGACGTCCTCCCGGCGAGGAGGGGAGGGTTCGGCCGAGACCACGGCCCCGCTGGCGGCCTGGAGCAACTCGGCACGCCGAGCCTCGGTGGGGGCAGGCAGGCAGCGCACCATGTCGCGAAGTTGCTCCTCGTCGATGGCAGCGAACATGGCCTGCTCCGAGGCGCTCAGGGACACACCGGCCGCCATGGCCTGACCCAGCCCGTGGGAGACGAGCCCCTCGAGGAACTCCTCGTGCACGGCCGCCATGGACAGCAGGGTCTGGAGGCCGGTGGGAATGGGGACGTCTTCGGCCACGGAGCCTCCTCGGGAGCCCCAAGGGTAGGACGCCTTCACACGGGTTCGCAAGGCAGGTGGCGTCGAGCTGGCCCTCGGGGGCGAGCAGCGAGTGTTGCACTTTTTCTTTTCTCCTCAGCCGCGTCCGAGGGTCCATGGAGTGCCCGCGGCACACTGACGCGCTCGGGCCCCTACCGAGAGGAACGAATCCATGCTCGCCACCACCACCCTTGTCGCCAGCCTGCTGATCCCCCAAGCCCAGGCGGCCCAGAGCCACGATGTCGGCAACTTCGACGGCAGCTACGCCATCGAGTGCACCGAGGTGGCCATCAACCTGCACCTGGGCGTCGCCGCCTGGGTCGGCGGGGCCTCGGGATCCTGGGCCACCGGCGCCACCGTGGAGCTGTCCTGCGACGAGGTCTCGCAGTACGACGAGACCTGGTACGAGGCCTACGACGCCACCTACGCAGACTGCCCGGAGTGGCTCCTCGGCGCCGAGGGCTGCGACGAGTACGCCAGCGGCATCGCCGACGCTTTCGCCGACATCAACAACGGCTTCATCGGCATCA
>CAZVHW010000012.1:20041-34161 GCA_964626835.1 uncultured Enterobacterales bacterium | reverse complement strand
AAAACGGCATCACGGTCTGCAAGTGCTGCCATCTCCGGCTCATCCACACCGGCAGAATCCGCGTCACTCGCGTGGGAGACGCCCTGGTCTGGCGCTACCCGGGGCGCATCGTGGTGGCGCTGTGATCCCTCGGCGTGGCCGCCCGTTCCCTACTCCCCCCAGACCTCCTGTCTCAGCCCACTGGCTCTCTTCACGGTCTTCTCCAGCGCCATCTCGATCACGGCCCGATCTGCCACCATGGTCATCTGCTGCTTGGCCCTGGTGACCCCCGTATACACCAGCTCTCGGGTGAGCAGTGGGGTCCAGCGCCGAGGCAGGACGACCACGACGTGGTCGAACTCGGACCCCTGCGACTTGTGGATGGTCATGGCGAACACGGTGGCGTGGTCCGGCAAGCGATTGGGTTCGACGTATTCGACGATGCTGCGGTCTTGGTAGTGCTCGGGCAACAGGCGGGGAGGTTGGCCTTGGCCCCCGACCGCCACCAGGTTGTCGGCGCCGGGGAAGACCGCCATGCGCTGGCGTCGGTCCCCTACTCCGCGGTGCACCATCAGGCCGATGTCTCCGTTGAACAGGCCGCGACCTCCGCCCGATCGGCGCACGTTGTAGTCGTTTCGAAGCACCAGGACGGGGCGGCCGAGCCACCAGGAGCTCGAGGATTTGATGAGCCCCGCTTGGCGAAGCAGAGCCTGGGCCTGCTCGTTCATGCCCTTGACCCCGCTGCGCCCGCGCCGGTGGGCGCAGAGCACTCGGAAGGACTCGAAGGCCTGGAGCACGCGGCGGTGGAAGACTTCCTGGGTTGGGTGCGCGGCGGTGGGACCCGCCCAACCCTTGCGCAGCAGCTCGAGGTAGGGGCGGTACCCCTCGAGGATCAGGGGCCGGAGGGCCGAGGGCAGCTCGCCTTCGCCTTGGTAGGCCAGGCGCCGAGTGCGCCCCTTGGCGCCAGCGTGGCCGCCTTTGTCCAGGCCGGCCACGACCTGTGCGGCGTCGAAGCGGTCTTCGGGCAGCAGGCAGGCCGCGGCGAATGCGCCGATGCCGCCTTGCTCGTCGAAGCGGAAGGTGCGGTTGAACTGCACCAGGGCATCGTGGGCGGCGGGGCCGGCGGCGACTTCCACCACGGTGCGGGGATCGCTGCGCTGCTCGAGGCCGGCCAGGATGGGGAAGCGCGACAGCTCGGCCGCCATGTCGGGGGTGAAGCGAAGCAGGTCGGCACGGGTGGGACCGCAGAGGTCGGCCAGCACGGTGCCGGCTTCGACGCTGGCCAGCTGGTGGCGGTCGCCGAGCAGAACCAGGCGCGTGGGCTCGCCCGCCGGCCCGTGGTCGCCGATGGCGTCTACCAGCTTGGCCATCATGGGGATGTCCACCATGCTGGCTTCGTCCACGATGACGGCGTCGTAGGGCAGCGGGGAGCTGCGGTCGCGGCGGAAACGGCTGGGGGCGTCGTAGCGATAGCCCAGCAGGCGGTGGACGGTGCGGGCTTCGATCTCGAGGACGAACTTGCCCAGCGCTCGAACCCTGGAGGCAGGAAGGAAACGCCCGAGCGCGGGAAGGAATTCTTCGCCGAACCGGTCTCCGAGGGCTTCGCGCATGCGTGCCGCGGCTTTTCCGGTGGGGGCAGCCAGGGCCACGACGGGTTCTGGGCTGTCGACCTCGCCGCGCTCGAAGCGCGCCTGGTGCCGCAGCCAGAGCAGGGCCAGCAGGTTGCGCACGGTCCAGGTCTTGCCCATGCCAGGCCCGCCGGTGATCACGGCGTAGCGACGCAACAGGGCCACGGCGCCAGCCACGCGCTGCAGGTTGAGGGAGTCGGCCTGTTCGACCTGGACCCCGGGTGGACGGAACAGTTCCTCGAGCGCTTGGCCCAGCAAGGGGACATCGGCGTCGGCCAGCGGGACGAGGCCTTGGGATTGGGACCAACCGTGCACGCTGGCGGCGAGGGCGGCCTGGTAGCGCCAGTACCGGTCGGTGTACAGGGCTTGGTCTACCAGCACGAAGGGGGTGAGCCGCTGGGTGTCGGCGCAGTCGCGGACCAGGGCCGTGGCTTGGCGCACCCGCTCGACCCAGCCCTCGCCGGGCAGCGAGGGCGGCGTGGGGGGCGGGGTGTCTTCGTCGGGGGGAGGCAGGAGGTCTTCGATGGCCAGCGAGGCGAGATCGACACAGATGTGCCCCTGGCGAGGAGCGCGGACGGCCAGGGCCAGGGCCAACAGGACGTCGGGCTCGAGCACGCCCACACGCCGCCCGAGCCAAGCGGCGACGTGAAGGTCGAGGCTGGACAGCACACCGGCCTCGAAGAAGGGCCCCAGGCGGTCGATCACGGCATGTTCGGCCGAGCCGGCTTGCACCACGGCCGGAGCGAACACGGGGGGGAGTGGGGTGGGGGGGTTCATGGTTGGGCTCCGACGGACGCGCCGCCCTCGAAGAGCTGGTCGAGGCGTTCGATGACGGCCTGGACCGGGCGGTGGAAGAAGACGCCGTAGGGGTGTTCGGACCCCGGTGGGCGCTCGGGACCGCAGGCGCCGCGCACGAACAGGTAGACGGCGCCGCCCAGGTTGACGTCTGGGCGGTAGCCGGGCAGTCGTTGCCGAAGGTAGCGGTGCAGGGCGAGGGTGTAGAGGTAGGCCTGCACCAGGTAGTCGTGGTGCTCCATTTCGTGGAGCATCCAGTCCGGGCAGAAGTGGCTGCGCGGGGTGCAACGTTCGCGCAGCAGGTCGAGACGGTTGGACTTGTAGTCCAGGACGTAGAAACGTCGTGCGCGTTGGTTCGGTTCGGGGGGGGTGGCGAAGACGAGGTCGATGGAGCCGGTGAGGTAGCCGGCGAAGCGCTGCCGCTGCCAGCCCGCCGCGAGCTTCTCGAGGTAGGCGTCCCGGAGCTGTGGATGCCCACGGCCGAGCAGGAAGGCCTGGCCGAAGTCGCGGCCGGAGATGCGCTGGGTGAAGCGCACGGCCCCGCTGGCGTCCGGGCGGCGGTGCTGGTCTCCCCCCGCGAGCGGCAGGTCGAAGACCAGCTCGTTCAGGCGCCGGGCGGCTGGGATGTCGGCCAGGCGCACCGCTCCGAGATCGCCCCCGAGGGGGGTGCGGATCACGCCAGGGATGCCTGCGAGCAGCAATTCGCGCCAGTGGGGCGTGTCGAAGCCGTGCAGCGGGCCACGTTCGGCGATGACACGATGCAGTTCGCCCTGGGCAGCCTGGGCGCCTTCGAGGTCGTCTTCCCGATGCGCAAAGGCGGTGAAGTCCAGGTGCTCGAAGAGTTCGTGCAGGAAGGTACCCGCGTCGGCACCCGCCCTGAACGCGGCGAGGGGTACATCGGCCTTGGCCACGTCGCCGACGGGCAGCGCGGCCCGAAGGGCTGATTCTTGAGATGGGGCGAGCCCGGTGGTCTCGAGCGAATCCGATTCGTCTTCTTGGCCGTAGTCCTTGGCCAGGGCTTCTTGCTCGGAGACGACGCCAACGGAGCTGACCTCGCGCTCTATCTGTCGGTCGCGCTCGTGGCTGCGGGACTTGGTGATGCTGGTGTAGCTGGCGCGCTTCCAGCCGTGGTCGAGGCCCTTGGGATCGCCGCTGGGGTGACGCCGCCGGAAGACCCGGGCCGCGAGCTTGTCTACGGAGGAGTCGGACCCTTGCTCGGGTTTCCACCTGGGGGCGGTGGTGACGGCCGCACAACGGCTGACGTGGACGAGCGCCCCGAGGCCGGGCTCGGATCCCAGTCGGGCTTCGAGTGCCCGAAGATCGGCTGAGAGCTGGCTCGAACCCAGCGAGCCCACACGCGACAGTGCGGCTCGAAGGCGATCGCCCACGCTGCCGGGGGTCGCGCCGGGTGGCAAGGAGTGGAGCAGGACCCCGAGGGGGGAGGTCTCGAAGTCCTTGACGTGCCCGGTGTAGACCACGCAGCGCTGCTCCGTGCGGGTCAGAGCCACGTAGGCCAGGCGCATGTTTCCTTGCCAGGCTTCACGCTCGGCGAGGATCAGACGGGCTCGCTTGGGGTCGACGGAGGCGTCGCTGTGCACGTCGAGCACCCGCTGGGGGCTGCCTTCGGACAGGGAGACCACCGGGGCGTCCTCGTCGGTCCTGTGCAGCAGCGTGCCGTCCCAGAGGTAGGGTGCGAAGACCACGGGGAACTGCAGGCCCTTGGCCTTGTGCATGGTCAGGACTCGCACGGCCTTGTCGTCGCGCTCGAGTCGGAGTTCGCCGGTCTCGGCATCTACCTGGGACTTTTGCCGCTGGCTGGCGAGCCAGCGCACCAGGCCGGAGAGCTGGTAGTGCTCGTGCACCTGAGCCGCGTGCAGCAGCTCGAGCAGGTGCAGCAGGTTTGTGAGGCGCCGCTCGCCGTCGGGCCAGGCCAGGAGTTTTTTTTGTACGGCGTGTTCGAGCATGGCGGCGCGGAACGCGCGCATCACACCGTGGCGCTGGAAGGTGGTCTGCCAGCGGGCGAGCTGCCCGAGCCACTTGTCCCACCAGTCGTTGGCCGTCGCGGCTGCGGATTCGTCGTCGAGGGCCCGGAGGTCGGCCGCCGTGCGCCCGAACATGGGGGTGGTCACCGCGGCGCGCGCCGCGCGGTCGGAGCCGGGGCTCTGGACGGCCTCGAGCCAGAGCTGCAGATCCCGGGCTTCGTCGGTGGACAGCACGCTATCGGCGCCTGGGAGCACGCAGGGCACCCCGGCCCCGAGCAGGGCGGCCTGGACCGCGCGGGCCTGCTTGCCAGTGCGCACCAACACGGCGATTTCGCCGGGGGAGAGGGAGCGCCAGGCTGAGTCTTCGGAGTCGAAGAAGCGCAAACCCTGGTGAAGGAGCTGGACGATGTCGGCGGTGACGATGCCCGGTAGCAAGACCTGGGCCCTGCCCTTGGTCAGGGGATCGGGCGAGCTGCCGTCGTCGACGAAGACGACATCGGAGCTCGCGTCGAAGAAACGCAGCTGGAGCGGAGCGAGCGCCGACGCCGGGGTCTCGGGGCGCTCCGGGTCGACCAGCAGGCGCACCGAGGGTTTGCGCCCCGGGTTGGCGACCACGGGTTCGTAGGCGATACCCCGCAGCGCGAACATGCCTTCGGGGGTGAGCGCCAGGTCTGGCTTGGCGTCGGGGGGCTGGGGTGCCGCCAGGATGGGCTCGAGGGCCCGCAGGAAGCGCCCGTCGGAGCGGAAGTTGGTGTTCATGGAGAACACCCGATCGCCGGCCACGCGCTTGGCGTCGAGGTAGACGTTGACGTTGGCACCGCGGAAGCCGTAGATGGCCTGCTTGGGATCGCCGATGAGGTAGAGGAAGTGGTCGCCCTGGCCGAACAGGGTGCGGAAGATGGTCCACTGCTCGGGATCGGTGTCCTGGAACTCGTCGATCAGGGCGGCCCTGAAGCGGGGAGCGATGGCGCGGCGGAGCAGCTCTCCCTTGTCGCGGTCTTCGAGTCGGATGGCGAGCAGACGCAGCAGATCCTGGAAGCAGCTCTTGCGACGCTGCAGGTTGCGGCGCTCGAACTCGAGCCGCACGTGGGCGACGAACGAGGAGCGTTCGATATCCACCAGCGCCGCGCCGGGTTCGAGGACCCGCCGCACGCGGTCGAGGTGGGGGTGATGCCAGGCGCACCGCCCGTGCGAATAGCCCTTGATGCCCTTTGGGGACCAGTAGTTGGCGGCGGGGCAGTCGCCGGGATCTTCGCCCGCCAGGAGCGCACGAACCCACACCAGCAGCGAGCCACCGTTGACCAGACACTTCTTGGATACGTAGGTCGACTGGGTCTTGGATTTGCCCTTGGGCACGATGTCGCCAGCCGTGGCGGCAGCATCGAAGGCTTGCGCGAGCTCGGCCATGCCCTGCGATTCCCACCAGTCGGCGAAGTCCTGGAGGAGCTGTTCCCGAGGCTGGGGCTGGGCGTCGGCGGGGGGATCGACCAGCATCCTGGGATCGCTCAGGGCCTTCGAGGCGAGCTTGCCCAGCTTGTCGCGCGAGAACCCGCAGTCGTCCACGAGGAAGGCGTGGCGCTGTTCATCCACGTTGTTGACGCTGGACGAGATGAAGTCGTCCACGATTTCGTCCACCAGGGGCTGATCGTCCTGCACCAGCTCGAGGCCGAAGTCCACCAGGCTCTCGAAGGCGTTCTGCTGCAGCATGCGCTGGCAGAAGCCGTGGATGGTTGAGATCAGGGCCTGATCGAACTCTTCCTGGGCTCGGGCCAGGCGCTCGAGGTGTCGCTCGAGGCGCCCGGGCTCGGCCGCGGCGCGGCGCACCAGCCGAGCGAGGGTGTCGTCGGCGCCGCTATCCACCAGGGCGCGCTCGAGATCGGGCGCCGAGGCGCACCGACGGACCACCCGAACGGCGAGAGCCAACCGCGAGCGGATGCGGTCGACCAGTTCGGCGGTGGCGGCCTTGGTGAAGGTGACGACGAGCAGCTGGCCCATACGAACCGGGGGCTCGGGTTCTGTGACCAGGCGCAGCACCAGGTTGGTGATCTGGTAGGTCTTGCCGGTCCCTGCGCTGGCCTCGAGCAGGGTGATGGTTTGGTGCAGCGGGGAGGTGACATCGAACTCGCGGGGCGGGGTCATGGGTCACCCCCTTGGTCTGGGCGTGGACCGATTGGGGTCCTGGCGCCTTCTTTTTTCCAGGCGGCCATGTTTGATTCCCACAGCTGCAGCGCCAGCCCCGCGAAGCGACGATCGACGGGGACTACCGCGGCGGTGGGATCGGTGATGGGGTCGACCCCGGACCAGACGCGAGCCACGTAGGGGTCGTCCATGTCGGTGCGGGTGAAGCTCGAGCCGCCCCCTTCTTCGAGGCCGAAGCTCTTCCAGGCATTCTGCAGCGCCGCCAAGAGGTGGGGGACGACCATGGGGTCCAAGGCGTCGTCGGCCGCGGCGAGGTGGTCCGGACCGAAGCACTGCTTGTTGCGGTAGAAACAGCGCTTGGTGAAAGCGAACGAGGCTTCGTTGAACAGGGGGAAGGGCCGTTCCATCCCTTGGACGAAGAGTTCGACCAGACCCCGGAGCTCGCGGGTGGCACGCTGGGCGGGCGTATGGCCTGCAGCGGTGGGGAGCAGGATCTGGGCGACCTGCAGCCCGGGGCGGCCCTTGCCGTCGAGCTTGCCGTACAGCAGCACGGTGCGGGCGTCCGAGTCGCCTTCGGTGGCGAGCCAGGCGAGGTGCCGGAGCCAGGGACCCAGGCGGTACTTGCCCTGCCCTTCGATGTCTCCGATCCCGACACAGAGCTGATCGCCCCCCCAGACGGGGCCCACGCTGCCCATGAGCCGCACGCGACAGGAGTCGAGCTCGAGGGGCAGGTCGATGGCCAGGCTGCGGGAGGACACGGGCGCATCGGCGTCGCCGAACCAGGCGCTCGCTCGGCTCATGATGCCCGCGAAGCCGTCGGAGCCGTCACCACCGTCTACCAGCACCACCGGCGCCCGCACCCAGCGCTCACCCCCGGCCCCGAGGGGCAGGAGCCCTTGGGCCCTGAGGCGTTCCGAAGGGGAGGCCTGGGGCGGCTGGTAGCTTCGAGAGGGGTCGCTGCGGGCCGTGAGCCGCGCCCAGCGGTCGTCGAGCAGGCGACGACACCAGTCCCAGCGATCGAGGCCGTTGGGTTCGACGGGTTCGCGGTGGGAGGTGGGATCGTTGTCGCGTGGGAGGTGAAGATTGAGCCCGCGGGTGAGCAGGGACTTGGTGGGGTTGCGGAAGAACCACTCGAGCTGGTCGAGGGTGACTTCGCGCAGGGGCTTGTCGCTCGGCGCCGGTGCGTTGGGGGGGGGGGCAGCAGAGCTGGCGAAGAAGGGAGGGATCGTCCGCTGGCGGACCGAGGCCGCGTGGGCACCCTCGAGCAGACCGTGGTCGTAGGACCAGGGTCGGCGCTTGCCCTCGAGGGTGTCGAAGCAGTCGGGCGAGAAGGACTGCAAGCGGTGCTCGCGGGTGAACCGTGCACTGGCCAAGCCGCCGCCCGCGGGAACGACGCTGGCGTCAAGGACATCGCGCAGTTCGGCGATGGGCACCGCGGGGGCGCGGCGCTCGTTGGTGCGGGGATCGCGGCCGGTGTAGAACACCAGCAGGTGGTCGCGTGCGGCGAGCAAGGCCTCGAGCAGGAGGTGCCGGTCTTCGTCCCTGGGGTCGCGATCGCCTACACGGGGGGCGAGCGCCGTGAGATCGAAACGGCGGCGGCCGGGATTGCGAGGGAAGGCGCGTTCGTCCATGCCGAGCAGACAGATGACCCGGTAGGGCACGCTGCGGTAGGGGGCCATGGCCGCGAAGGTGACCGCGCCGGTGTGGGCTCGGGTGGCGCCCGAAGCCACCTCGAAGCGGCTGGACAGCAGGGCGAGGAACGCCGAGATGTCGAGGGGACGCGCGGCGCCCGCTTGCTTGGCGGCTTGCCGAAGATCCTCGAGCTCCTTGCGCACTCGAGCCGTGAGCCAGCCCGCCTTGGCGGAGGTGTCGGTGAGACGGCCCAGCGCGCCCAGCCCAGGCACGGAGCCCCGCGGCTGGGTGCGGTCGCCAGCGATCTGCAGGACCCAGGCCTCGAGGTCGCGCTGGCCCGCGAGCCGCCGGACTTCGTCGAACAGGGTGGTGCAGGCATCGAAGAAGCGGCCCAGGAGGTGCACGATTCCACCCTCGAGGGGATCGAGGGGGACGACGCCCAGCGCACGCTCGGGTGACGGTTGGCTCGAGCGGGCGGGGCGGTCCCAGAGCCTGCCCGGCGCGTCAGCCATGGTGACGCCCAGCGCCATGCGCTCGAGCCCGAAGCGCCACGTGTTCTGGGACACCGCGGGCTGCTCGAAGTCAGCTCGATCGGCCGGGTCCATTCCCCAGCGGGTGCCGCTCTCGTCCACCCAGCGGGCGAGGGTCTCGAGGTCTCCATGCTCGATGCCAAAGCGCCGACGGAAGGGCTCGACCGCCAACAGGTCGAGCACGGCCACGGACGAGAGCCTGGCCTGTCCGGCTGCGAGCCCGAGCACCCGAAGCAGGACATCGGCCACGGGGTTGGTGCGCCGAATGCTGCGCTCGGTGACCGCGTACGGGATGCGGGGTGCACCGGGTTCGCCCCAGCGCTTGCGTTCGTCGACCATGGGGGAGCCATCGCGCTGCAGGGGCTGTTCGCGGCCTTGGTCGAACACGGCCCCGATGAGGGGGACGTAGGCTTCGATGTCGGGCACCATGACCAGCACGTCTCGGGGCTCGAGATCCGGGTGGGCCTCGAAGAGGTGCAGCAAGGTGTCGCGCAGCACCTCGACCTGGCGGGTGGGGCCGTAGCAGGCGTGGAGTTGGATGGAGTCGTCCGCCGCGGTGAGGACCCGCGCCTGACGCTGGACGTCGGAAAGACCCATCGGATCGCGCAGGTGCAGGATGTCGGACTGCAGGGCGTGGAGGGCGCGGAGGGGGGGCAAGGGCGCGGGGAGGGCCAAGGCCGGGGACGGATCCGCGAAGGCCTCGAGGTCGCTGCGGTCTACCAGGGTGTCGCCCAGGCTCTCGAGGACGAGCTGGAGGTCGCGGCCCACGCGGCCGAGGGACTGGAGCAGCGGGTGGGGCCGAGCCGTGCCCAGCTGGTCGAGCTGCCCGGTGAGTTGGTCGCGGTCGCGCTCGAGGAGCAGACGGATGGGAGCGCGCCCCAGGCCGTGCAGATCGGCCCAGTAGGCGTTGGAGGGGCAGACCACGTACAGCTCGACAGGGCCGAGCCCGGCCAGCCAGGCCAGCTGCCGCAGGAAGCTGGGGGGTAGGGCCGAGACGCCGAACACGCGCAGAGGTTGGTCGAACGGCTGCACGCGGGGGCGCCCGGCGCCCATGACATCGCGCCATCGCAGCGCGCCGTGGGCTGCGGAGTCGCCCGCGGTGAGCAGGTGCTGGTGAACGGCGCGCCAGAGCAAGGGCTGCCAGGCCAAGTCGGACGCGCCCTTGGGAAGCTGCGAGCCCCCGAGGGACCAGTCCACCGCGGTCTGTGGCCGGAAGACCACCAACCGGTCGAACACGTCGGCGATCTGGCAGGCGAGGGCCAACGCCCGAGGATCCACTACGTCGGTCCGCGCCTGGGCGAGGTAGTCGCGGAGAGGTGCGAGGGCCCGCCCGGCCGAAGAAGCCAGCAGCCCGGGCAAGACCTCGAGGATGGCCCAGGCGAGGGCGTCGGGCCGCCAACGATCGACCGGCGGTTCGTCCACCGCGGGACCTTCGCGACCTTCGAGCTTCGCCAGCGCTTCGGCCAGGACTTGCTGGGGGAAGGGGAACTCCACGTTGGCACAGATGCACCCCTCGAGCCGCGACGCCAGCTGGTGTCGCAGCCAGCGCTCCATGCCCTTGCTGCCGACCACCACCCGTACGGGCGCGAAGGGATCGGCCGGCATGGCGCCAGGTTCGCCCAGCTGGGCCGCGAGGATGTCTACCAGGACCTCGAGCTTGTTGCTGCGGAAGACGTTGAGCATGGGGATCCCGCTGGGCTGCTCGGTGGGCTCACCGACCGGAGGATCGGCAACCTACCACGGTCGGAACGCCAAACAGGACAGGGAGTGACCGGCATGGCGTGCAGCCCAACAGCGATAGAGCTACCCTGCCTGCGCCCCTCCCCTGACCCAGTCCGGAGGTCCCCATGGCCAGCAAACGCGCAATCCTCCCCGTCACCCTCCTGGGACTCGCCATCCTGGCTCTGGCCTGCGGCGGTAAGCCCGACGCTGAGAAACAGGCGGCCGACCAAGCTCCCCAGCTCGCCGCCGAGGGCACGGCCCAGGCCGTGGCCGTCCCGGTCGCCCCGGCTCCTTCCATGCCTGCCGTGACCGCAGATGGCGACGGCGAAGAGGCCGAAGAGGGCGAGGAGGGTGCCGAGGGCGAGGAGGGTGCCGAGGGCGAAGATGGTGCCGAGGGCGAAGATGGTGCCGAGGGCGAAGCCGGGGGTGAAGAGGCCCAGGCGGATGCCGCCCAGGCCGATGCCGCACCGGCCGCCAGCGACGACTTCTGCGCCCCCATCGATCCCGCCAAGGTTCAAGGCCCGTCCTGCATCACGGCCAGCATCTCCTGTGGAGACAACATCGTGGCCACCACGGTGGGTGGCACCAGCCAGTTCGACGGCGACCGCTACGTGCACTCCTACTGCTTCCCCACCATGGAAGACAGCCACCGCGGCCCAGACCGGGTCTACGCCTTCGACCTGCCCCCCGGCAACGAGGCCACGGTCACCCTGGACAGCCCCTGCGCCGACCTCGATCTCGCGGCGTTGCGCTACGAAAACGAGAACAACTGCCCAAGCTCCGCCGAAGGCATCAGCGAGTGCGAAGGCGCGAAGAAGCCCGGAGGCGGCAAGGTGTCGTTCTGGAACGACCGCGGCGCGCGCTACCTGATCATCGTGGACGGCGACAGCAAGGAAGGCGCCAACTTCCGCCTGAAGGTGAGCTGCCGGGACAGGTAGGGGGCTGGGGGCCCCTACGCGGGGACAGGGGCGCGCACCGCGTCCCGCTGCTGCTGGGAGAGGACTTCGTTCATGGCGCCGGTGCGGTAGCCGCGGAGGTCGAGGGCGACGTATTTGTAGCCGGCGTCGGCCACGGCTTGGACCACCCGCTCCCGCAGACCGGGGGCGGCTAGCCGGGCGATGTCGGGGGGGTCCACCTCGACGCGGGCCACGTCGCCGTGGTCGCGCACGCGCAGCCGGCCGACGCCCAGCGCGTGCAGGGCCTGCTCGGCCTGGTCGATACGGCCGAGCACCCCTGGCTCCACGGGAGTGCCGTAGGGGACCCGGGAGGAGAGGCAGGCCAGGGCTGGCTTGTCCCAGTTGTCCAGGCCGAGGCGCCGCGCCATGGCCCGCACCATGGGCTTGTCGATGCCCAGCTCCATGAGCGGGCCGCGCACGGCCGCCTCGAGGGATGCCTGGCGGCCCGGGCGGTAGTCGTCCAGATCGTCGGCGTTGCTGCCCTCGAGCACGTGGGCGAGCCCCTCGGCGTCGGCCACCTCGCGGACACTGGCGAACAGGTTTCGTTTGCAATGGAAGCAGCGGTCCGGCTCGTTGCGCACGAAGGCGGGATCGTCGAACTCGCAGGTCTCGACCACCCGCACCCTGGCGCCCATCGCGCGGGCCAGGGCCAGCGCTTCGGACTCCTCGCCCCCGGGGACCGAGGCAGAGCGACCCACCACCGCCACGGCCTTGTCACCCAGCGCTCGCACCGCCGCGGCCAGCAGCAGGGTGGAGTCCACCCCGCCGGAGAAGGCCACGGCCACCGAGCCCAGGTCGCGGAGATGCCGCTCGAGGGCCAGGATCTTGGCCTCGACCTGGTGGGGCTCGAGGGTCTGAGTCTGAGACATGAGGGGCCTCCGCGTTGGCCCCCACAGCTAGCGCACACCCAGCTGGACGGCAATACCCGTCCCGCCGGGCGGTCACGGAAGCAACGCGTAGAGGTCCTCGATGGGCTCCGACCGGCCGACAAAGCTGCCGCGGGTCCAGCTGACGTCCCAGACCACCTCGCCATCGGGGGTGATCTCCCGCAGACGCTGGGCGGTGCCCGTGTTGTGCAGGGTGTTGCCCCCCGGCAGGCGCCAGGCTTCGCCCAGCTCGTCCCCGTAGATGCCCTGGCCCTGGCCGAAGCTCCACAGCTGGCGCAGGGTCTGGGCGTCGTGGTCCAGTTCGTACTCGCGCACCAGGGTTTCCTGGCCAGGCTCGCCGTCGGCGGTGGAGGTGAGCAGGGTGCCCGCGTCGGTGTAGACGGCGCCGTGCTGCCAGTAGAACGCGCTGTCTTCGGGGTCGAAGGCCCAGGAGCCGTCGAGGTGCCCGAACCAGCGCAGGGTCTCGCCGCTGGAGGCGTCGATCTCCACCACGGTGTCGGTGCTGAAGAAGGAGAAGAGAAAGCTGCCGCTGGCCTGGCTGTAGGTCAGGGTGTTGCCCGAACAGGGCAGCATGCTGCCCAGCTGCTGGTGCAACAGCTGGCAGGACCAGAGGGTGGCCTGCTCCCCCCCGGGCGGCAACAGCTCCACCGTCTCGGTGGTGCCCGCCAGCGCCCCCCAGACGACCGTGCCGTCGGGCAACTCGGCGAGGGGATGGTGCAAGCCCGGGGTGTCGTGGAGTTCGATCTCGATGCCGTCCAGGCCCACCCGGAGCACCTGGGAGGCCTCGCCACCGTCGAAGATGGCCCAGAAGCTGTTGTGATCGATGAGCAGCCCGGCCGATCCCGTCGCTACGTGGGGGGCCATGGTGACGCGCTGGGTGGGGGTGGCCAGGGCCCAGACCGTGCGCGCCTTGCGGTCGAGGATGATGGTCCAAGTGGCGTCGGGGTTCACCGCGTCCTCGCGGCTGTCGATGCTGGTGAGCAGATACCGAAGGGTCTCGTCCCAGCCCTCGTCGCGAGCCGTGATCACCGCGGCATGGGGCAGGCCCTCGGGCAGGGGATCGGTCTGGGCGACGATGCTGTCCGAGTACACGGCCCCATCGCCGCAGTCGTTGACCACCCGAAGCCGAACCTCGACGTCGTAGGGGATCCCCAGCAGCAGCTGCTCGCGGGCGCCGACTTCGAGATCCCCGGTCGGGCTCTCGAGCCAGCTCTCGTCCTCGACGCGGTACTGCAGATAGCCGGCACAGGCCTCGAGTTGGTCCCAACCGGCGGTGACGAGGGATCCCATTTCGTCGTGGATGGCAGCCTGGAGGTTCGCAACCGGGGCGGTGGCGGTCGGCGGGGAGGTGTCCGGGCCCGTGTCGTCGACGGGGGTTTCGCCACAGCGAGAGGCGAGCAGCAGAACGGGGGTGAGGTAGAGGAGTCGCATGGCAGTCCGATCCCGAGCCTAGCCTGAGGGCGCGGGGTGCGGCGACTCGAAAGGACCGTCGCAGGATGGCGGGCGATGGTTCGGGAGGGCGCCTGGGCTGGACGTCCCGGCGCGGGTCAGTCCCCGGCGCGCAGAAAACCCGGGCAGGCCGGGCGCACGGTGCAGCGTGCGACATAGGCTTGGAGAGCGGGGAAGCCCTCGAGCAGGTCGGTCCAGGTGGCCCAGTACAAGGTATGGGCCGCGATGACGTCGGCTGCGGTGAAGCTCTCTCCCAGCAAGAACGGCCCGTCGCCGAGTTCACCCTGCAACACCGTCGCGGCGGCCCGGAAGTCGAGCCTGGCGTTTTGTACCTCGGCCGGTATCTGGCGCTCGTCGGCGTACATCACCTCGTGCAGGCGCTGGCGCCCGCGGACGACGCCTGGGTGGGGCCAGGGGTTCT
>CAZVHW010000012.1:12123-20031 GCA_964626835.1 uncultured Enterobacterales bacterium | reverse complement strand
CCGTATGATTCCCGTTCTTCGGCGGGAGAGTGATCGTGCAGGCGCTGGCGCCACAGGGGTGCATCGAGCTCTGCCACGGTGAAGAAGACGTGTTGATCGTGCCGCGCGCGCTGGTGGGTGCCGGGCGAGGGGATCAGCACTCCGCTGGAGAAACGATCGGCCAGGTAGATGCAGATGGCCGCCGACTCGCGGATGGTGAGGTCGCCGTCCTGCAGCACGGGCACGCGACCGTAGGGGTTGATGGCCAGGAAGGCCGGCTGGCGGTGCTCGCCCTTGGACAGGTCCACCCGGACGTACTCGAACGGAACGTCGAGCTCGCGAAGCAACCAGAGGCAGCGGGCGGCGCGCGTCGGACCAAAGCCGTAGAGCTTCATGCTTTCTCCTGGATAGGCCAGAAGGAAGATACCCCGCCTCGCCAGAAAGTGGCTCGCTGCTGGACCCGGGAAGTCGGAGCTCGATGCCTGCCGGGTCACCCACACGGAGGGTGGCGAAACATGGGACAGGACGTTGAAGGTGCCCACGAGGGGCCACGAGGTACCGACGGGAGAGATGGTGGTCAGGGTCGTGCAGAGCACGATGCCCGGGTCCAGGAGCGAGACGCCGCTTGAAGGAGCAAGAATCGGGCCAGGGAGGACAGGAAGGCTCCCGCCGCGGATCACGCCGGTATTGGGCATTGAACCGTGAAGCACCCGCACGATCGGGATCTCCGAGGTGGGGCGCGCACGCCCATGGGACATCCAGCCCGCTGCACTTCCCCCCGGGCAGTCCGAAACCGAGGCCCACGCTGGCCTCCCCGCCACTCGGCGTTTACCCTGCCTTCACCATGTCTCTCCGCATCCTCTTCATCGACGACGACGCAACGGGCCGCGAGGTGGCCGCCCACAACCTCCGCCATGCGGGGTTTTCGGTCGACCTGGCAGCCGACGGCGAGCGGGGGCTGGCCGCCTTCGACCCTTCCAGACACAAGCTGGTCATCACCGACCTCAAGATGCCTCGGGTGGACGGCATGCAGGTGCTGCGAAGCGTGCTGGCACGCTCCCCGGACACCCCGGTGCTGGTGATCACCGCCCACGGTTCGCTCCAGGTGGGCGTCGAAGCCATGAAGGCCGGGGCCTACGACGTGGTGCCCAAGCCGTTCAACCGCGACCAGCTGGAGCTGGTGGTGCGCCGCGCGGCCGAAAAGGCCACGCTCACGACCGAGAACCGACGCCTCGAGCGCCTGCTGGCAGGGGTGGAGCGCCCCATCGTCCACGCCTCATCCGCCATGACCGAGCTGCTCGGCACCCTGGACCGGGTGGCCGCGCGAGACGCGACGGTGCTCATCACGGGCGAGAGCGGCACCGGAAAGGAGCTGCTGGCGCGGCGGGTGCACGCCCGCAGCCCGCGAACCAGTGGCCCCTTCGTGCCGGTCAGCTGCGCAGCTCTGCCCCACGATCTGCTCGAGTCCGAGCTGTTTGGCCACGACCGGGGTGCCTTCACCGGCGCCACCCGCGCCCGGGAGGGCCGCTTCCGCAAGGCCCACGGCGGAACCCTCTTCCTGGACGAGGTGGGCGAGCTGCCGCTCCCGCTCCAAGGCAAGCTGCTGCGCGCCCTGCAGGAACGCGCGGTGGACGTGGTGGGCCGTGACGACCCCGTGCAGGTGGACGTCCGCATGGTGGCAGCCACCAACCGCGACCTGCGGGAGCTGGTGGCCCAGGGCGAGTTTCGCGAGGACCTGTTCTACCGCCTGGCGGTGGTGGAGCTGACCGTTCCCGCCCTCCGGCACCGCCGCGAAGACATCGCACCGCTCGCGCGCCACTTCGTCGCGGCCGCCAGCGCTGGCCGCGCGATGGAGATCCCCGACGAGGTCGCGAGCGCCCTCGAAGCCCGCGAGTGGCCGGGCAACGTGCGCGAGCTGGAGAACGCCTGTGAGCGCATGGCCATCCTGGCCACCGGCGACCGGGTCCGCCTCGACGACCTGGGCCAGGGCGCGGGCCAGCCGCCGAGCGCCCACGCCGCGACCAAGGACGACTGGCTCGACCATCTACCGGCGGGCATCTCGCTGGTAGACCTCGAGCGCAAGGCCGTCGAACACGCCTTGCTGCGCTCTGACGGCAACATCAGCGCCGCCGCACGGCTGCTGCGGGTTCCCCGCCACATCCTGGTCTACCGGATCCGAAAACATGGCATCACCCGCGGATAGACGCAGGGGCGGCTGGCGAGCCCTGTGGACCTGGCGGGCCGCGCTGATGGTGGGCCTGCCGCTGTTCCTGGTCACCGCCCTGCACTACGGCACCCCCGCCACCCATGCCTGGGTCCACGACCTGGCCCGCCGGCTCTACTACATCCCCATCATCCTGGGGGCCTACCTGGCTGGCCGCCGCGGTGGCCTGGCAACGGCCGTGTTGGTGGCGGCGGTGTATGTGCCCCACGCCTTCTCCCACCTGCACCACATGGACCCCGGCCGCGGGCTCGAAAAAGTGCTCGAGATCGTGCTCTACCTCGTGGTGGGCGGCATCACGGGTCTGTTGGTGGATGCGGAGCGCGGCGAGCGGCGTCGGCAGGAGGAGCTGGCGCACCGTCTACAGGCCACGCTGGACGACCTGAAAGAGACCGAACGCCAGCTGGTCCGTTCCGAGCGTCTGGCTGCCCTGGGCCAGCTCACCGCCGGCCTCGCCCACGAGATCAAGAACCCCCTGCACGCCCTGCGGGGCACCGCCGAGATCGTCCAGGACGCCCTGCCGGCGACCTCCGACGAGGCCCACATGCAGGGCCTGCACATCGCCGAGATCGATCGCCTCGGGGGCGTGCTGGAGCGCTTCCTGGGCTTCGCTCGGCCCGCCGTACCCAGCCTGGGCTCCGTCGATCTGAACCACGTCGCGGAGCAGCTGGCCGGCTTGGTTGCGGCCCAGGCCAGTCGCCAGCAGGTCACCGTTCACGCCGAGCCAAGAGCGGGGACCGCCACGGTTCGCGGCGACCGCGAGCAGCTGGTGCAGGCCGCCCTGGCCATCGCGCTCAATGCACTGGATGCCATGGCCGACCAGGGCCACCCCGGCGTGCTCACCATCGGCGTGGAGTCGGGCCACCGGGGCAGCCACGGCTTCCACGTCCTGCGCATCGACAACGACGGCCCCCCCATCCAGGATGACCTGCTCGAGCGCATCTTCGACCCCTTCGTCACCACCCGCGAGGAAGGCAGCGGGCTGGGTCTGTCCATCGCCGCCCGCATCGCCGATGCTCACGGCGGATGGATCGCTGCCGAGAACCCGAGCGGAGGAGGCGTGAGCTTCGGGGTGTGGCTACCGGTGGGTTAGCTCCGGGATCAACGCCCGCGAGAACTGCGGTGCTCTCATCAGGCGGAACCAGCCGGCCAGGCCGAGGCCGAGCCGGTCGGGCTTGGGGTCCTGCCAAGCCAACAGGACGGCGCCCAGGAGCGCGAGCGTGGCGACGGTCTGCACGGACGGGATCGCCTTGTTGCACAGGCGAAGGAAGACGAGATCGCGCACTGCATCGAGGATCTGGGCTTCCGTGCCCGTGGCGAGGGTGGGCCATGGAGGCGGGCGGTGAGGATCGAGATCCGCGATGGAGGCAAAGGCGGGGCCCAGGAACGTCCGCAGGAAGCCACCCGCAATGTCCGGATCGAGGAAGCGCAACAACCGCGCCCGGTGCAGGCGGTGGATCCAGGCCCCGACCAGGCCCTCGGGGAGCGCCACCGACACTCGATCGCTCCCGGCAGTCGGCCCAGCCAGCAAGCCAGCGATGCTCGCTCCGTCCGCCGCGAGGGCAAGCAACAGCGCTCGTTCCTGCTGGACCTGCGCTGGCTCGAAGAACACGGCCCGGGGGGGCAGCAGTGCCGCGGGCACCGCGGGGGCGGTGCTCTCCTGGCTGTGGGCGTGGTAGCAGCAAGGGTCGATGCCCGCTCGCAGGCCGCCCTCGGTGTCGATGACCACGAAGGGAAACTGCCGGCAGGTGTCGGGCTTGGCTTCCGAGCCGAACGCCGCGTGGATTCGGCAGAGTCCGTCTTGGGCAACGAACACGCACCGCGCCTGCTCGTGGCGCAAGCGACCGTCCACCACGGGGTCGGGGACCCCCAAGCGTCGACCAGACTCATACACCCGCTCGCGCTCCCCATCGTCGGGAACGCTGACCAACACCGACTCACAGCACCCGCCGCAGCCGTCGCACAGGTGCCGGAGCGGCTTCAGGGTGCGGCAGGGTGGTTCGTCGAGCATGGGGTCCGCCAGGGATCGCGGCACGGTACCCGGAATCGCGCCAGCGGTGTACAGAAAATCCGCGAAGCGAGCTGGCCCATGACTTCCGAACCCACACCGACCGAGGATCGCCCGACCAGCGGAAGGTCCCGCCCAGGGCGCCTGCGACTGCTCGACCGGTACCTCGAGTGCGCCGAGTCGGCCCTGATGGCCCGCACCAGAGGGCCTTGGGCTGCCGCGCCCTGCGTGGACGTCGGGCTGGGCCAACAGGCCCACACCACTCGGGAATGGGCCACCTGGCTCCGCGGACGCTGGCCCCACGTTTCCGTGGTCGGCATCGACAACCTTCCCGAGCGGGTCCAGAGCGCCAGAGCCCACACCCCAGCCGACGGCCTGCGCTACGAAGTCGGCGCTTTCGTCCCCCCCGGCCAGCAACCCCTGCGGCTCGTGCGCGCCCTCAACCTGCTGCGGGGCTACCCCGAGGGTGAGGTTCGGGCCGCGTGGCGGGCCATGGGCCGCGGGCTGCTTCCCGGGGGCTTGCTGGTCGAAGGTGGCACCGACAAGACGGGATCGGTGCTGGTCACCCATCTGCTGCGGCGCACCGACACGGGCCTCGAGCACGAGGCCATGCTCTTCGCCACCGACCTGTCCCGTGGCTTCGCTCCCGCCATGTTCCGCGGGGTGCTGCCCCGCCTGGTGCGAAGTCGCGACGGGCCGGGCCTCGCGGTGCGCGGCTTCCTGGACCGCTGGACAGCCTGCTGGGAGCGGACCCCCACCTCCGCCCGCCCCGAGGAGCGCTTCCGAGCGTCGGCACGGCGAGTTCGAGCGGCGCAGTTGTACCCGGGGCTGCTGAGATGGCAGACCAACCTCGCAGATTGCCGCTTTTCGCTCGCGCCCGACGAACCACCGCCATAGGGGCCGCTCCGCGCCGTCTTGGAGGCGCTCACACCCCAGGAGTCATCGTGTCGGACACCACCATCACGACCGGAAAGGTCGTCTTTTTCCATTACACCCTGACCAACGACACCGGCGAGGTGATCGACAGCTCCCGCGGCCGAGATCCCATGCCCTACCTGCACGGCGCCTCCAACATCGTCCCGGGCCTCGAGAAGCAGCTCGAGGGCAAGGCGCTGGGCGCCAAGCTGGTGGCCGTGGTCGCCCCCGAAGAAGGCTACGGCCTGCGCCAGGGCGACCCCATGCCCGTGCCCAAGGACCAGTTCCCCGACGAGATGGAGATCATGCCGGGCATGCAGTTCTTCGGCGAAGACCCGGAAGGACGCAAGTTCCCCCTCTGGATCGCCAAGGTCGAAGACGAGCAGGTCTTGGTGGACCTCAACCACCCCTTGGCCGGAGTCACCCTGAACTTCGACGTCGAGGTCATGAGCATGCGCGACGCCAGCGACGAAGAGAAGGAACACGGGCACCCCCACCTGCCCGGCATGCACCACCACTAGCCGGGTTGCTCCAGGCCAGCATCTGATCACGGCGCCGTAGAGAATCCTCCGATCGCCGGATAGCTTTCTCCACCGCGCGCCGGCCGTCAAGCGGACCAAGGCTTGTTTTCGGCCGGTACGGCCCATATGTTCTACCGCTCCCACTCTCTCTCCTCGGAGGAATCCATGAGGAACCTGCTCATCGCCCTGACACTCCTGGCCATCGGCTGCGCCGAGACGGCAGAGGTCACCACCACCGAAGCGGCCCCCACCGTGCAAACCGCCCCCGCGACCGCCGTCCAAGCGACGGCACCCGCACCCGAAGCGGAAGAAGTCGTGCCCGTGAAGTACGTCTGCCCCATGTGCGACGGCGTAGAGTCCGACGGCCCCGGCGAGTGCCCCGGCTGCGGCATGGCGCTGTTGAAGGCCGACGAAGCCGCCGCCGGCGACGCCGAAGCGGCCAAGGACGCCCACGCCGACTGTCCCCACCACGCCGAGGGTGAGGAATGCGACTGCGAAAAGAAGGGCGAGCACGGCCACGACCACGGCGACCACGGCGACCACGCCGATCACGCCGACTGCCCGCACGCCAAGGCGGCCGCCGAAGCCGCAGCTGCGGAAGCAGCCGGTGCCGAGGCACAGCCCGAAGCCGCGGCTGCCGAGTAGCACCATCCCGCTCGGCGGGGTGAATCCCACGACCGCACGGGTCGGGCCTCCACGGGGACTCGGCTCGTGTGGGGTGGTGGGCCGAGCGGGTTCAGGGGGTGGCAGGGGTACCCACGCCCGCGTCTTGGTGACAGAGCGAGCAGTCCTCGCAGCGCCCAACTTGCAGGCACTCCCCGACGATGACGTGCCGGTGGCTGACGATGCGCATGCCGAAGCGCCGCGCCAGCTGTTCCTGTCGTTCTTCGATGACGGGGTCGTGGAACTCGAAGATCCGACCGCAGGTAGAGCAGACGACGTGGTCGTGGTGGGCCCCACCGGGTTCTTCGAGTTCGTATTGCACGCTGCCCTGGAAGATGGCGTGCCGGGTGACGATGCCTGCCTCGACGAAGAGCTTCATGGCTCGGTAGATGGTGGCCTGGCCTAGCCGTGGGCGGGTCCGCGCGAGGCGGGCGGCCAGTTCCTCGTGGGTCAGGTGGCCACCGGCATCAAGGAAGGCGTCCAGGATGCGGCGCCGCTGTGCGGTCCCGCGCAGCCCCTCACGGCGCAGGTAGCTCGACAGCGCAGCATGGACCCGCTCCCGCCGACCGAGGCCATCATCGCCGGCGGGTGCATCCAGCTGCGCAGAGCCCGTGTCGTCGGTTGGAGGCATGAGTGACACCTAGAAGGCACGCGGAGCCATGTCAATGCAGCGGATACCGACCCGTCAGCAGGGCCACGCCCCCAGCAGCAGGGTGTTGTTGTCCTCGTCGCACTCGTCGACCGCGTCGTCGGGGTCGACCACCACGGAGACGGTCCCGCTCCCCCACTCTGTCGCGGTGATGGTGAAGGGACCCAGCACGGTGCCGCCACCGCCGGGCACCAAGCCGCTCACCTCCTCGAGCACGGGGGAGCCGTCGGCGCGGACCAAGCGCACCAGGGTGCTCGCCGTGTCCAACAGCCCGCCGTTGCCAGCCAGCAGGTAGATGTCGACCTGGTCGCGGTCGCAGGTGTCGAGGCAGATCTCGGGCTCGAAGGGCAGCAGATCGGCCAGCCAGTGGGAGGGTCCAAGCTCGGTGCCGCCGGCGCGGAAGTTGTTCCAGGTGAGCCAGTTTTCCTGCTGGCTGACGGGGATGGTGCCGTCGGTGTCGACGTTGGTGATGTGGTAGGCGTGCTGGTTCCAGATGGTGCGCGACGGGGCCCACGAGGCGCTGGCGTCGCCGATGACGGTGATGCCGTTCCAGCCGCCCGAGCCGGAGTGGTTGGTGGAGCCCAGGATGATCTCGGCGTTGCCGTCCTTGTCCACGTCGGCGATGACCGGGTACTCCCAAGCCGTGCCGTGCACGTGGTCGTCGTGCTGGTAGAGCACGGTGCCCGTGGACCCATCGACGATGTAGAACGCCACCTCGTCGGCGAACACGACCTCGGCGGTTCCGTTGGCGTCGAAGTCGAAGACGCTCGACCCGGTGGCGGACGAGGAGTTGTCGGTGATGTCGGCGTTCCACATCACCGAGCCGTCGGTGTCGAGGACGCTGTAGTACCACTTGCCAGCGACGCCGACCTCCGGCTCGGAGTCGCCGTCGAAGTCGGCGATGGTGGGGGGGCCGCCGCCGCCGGATCCCAAGGCCGCGGGACCCCAGAGC
>CAZVHW010000012.1:0-12113 GCA_964626835.1 uncultured Enterobacterales bacterium | reverse complement strand
CCGCCGGAGTTGGTGGACGCTTCCCAGATCAGCGTGCCGTCGGTCTCCCAGACATAGACATCGCCGCTGCTGTGGATGGTGGTGACGATCTCGGGTTCTCCGTCCAGGTCCATGTCACCGACGGCGCAGAAGCCGTCGGCCAATCCGCTGGTGGCCAGGGTGTTGCCCCACATGTCGTAGATCGTGTTGCCGGCCACGATCTCCATGATGCCGTCGCCGTCCAGATCCACGGGGATGGAGATGCTGCCCCACGATGGCCATGGGTGGGAGTCGGGCGTAGCCGTGCCATCGCTGCCAACCCCCAGCTCGTTGCCTTCGCTGTCGAGGATGATGTGCCCCACCACGACGTCGGCGTCGCCATCGCCCTCGAGGTCGGCCAGGGAGGCGTAGCTGTACACGCTGGTGAGGGTGTCGGAGTAGACCCACTTGACCGTTCCATCGCGTTCGAAGGCGAAGATGGACCCGTCGTAGCCCACGGAGACGATGTCGGGGCTGCCGTCTCCCTCGAGGTCGCCCAGGGCCACCCCGCCGACACGGGAGATGCCGTACTCAGCGCCGTCCCAGGTGAAGGTGCAGATGCTGACCACCTCGGCGCTGCCGTCGCCCGAGACCACGTGCAGGCAGCCGTTGGCGGTGCCCGCGTCGTCGAAGGCGGTGTAGGCGATGTCCGGGATGTCGTCGCCGTCGATGAGCCCGTCGCCGTTGTCGTCGGTCAGGTTCGCGATGGCGGGCATGACGTAGGGGTGCGTGAAGTCGTTGCCCACGCTGTAGGTGATGCTGCCCTGGGTGGTCCACTCCACCACCGGATCGAAGGTGCCCGGCTCGGGCTCGTTGAGACAGGTTTCATCCTGGGAGGCCTCGGGCGCGTCGGGGGCCGGAAAGTCCGCACAGTCCTCGATGGGGGCCGTGTCCTCCGGCGGCGAGGTTTCCTGGGGCGGTGAGGTGTCGACCGTGTCCGGGTCCTTCACCTCGGGGGTGATCTCGTACTCGGTGCAGGCCGGCACCAGCAGGAACAAGGCCAGGAACCGCCTGTGGACGGGAAGAGGAAGCTGCTTCGATGGCGCCCTTTTCATGATGTCGGGGAGTATACCCCAGCCGTGGGTGCTCACCGCCCCGCCTTCCGACCGAGGGGCCTCGATCCGGTCCCGCTTGCAGGGGAAGGCAGGCCTTGGACGAGAGAGAGAGGAAAATCGATCTTCTGGCGAGAAAAACCGACGTCTGGCGACGTTCAGGGAACGGCTCTCACGCAACCTCGGCCCCCGGGTCGAGCCTCCCGCCCGGCCAGGCATCTCGCCAGCCGGTTCACACTCCCCCGCCTCCCTGGAGCAGCAATGTCCGCGCATCGAACCACCGACAGCTACCCCCTCTCCGTCGCCTCCATCGTCCTGGGCAGCGCGATCTTCACTTCCTGCAGTGGAGACATCGCGATCATTCCGCCCCCGTCCTGCCCCAGCTACGAGCTCCAGGCGGCGCGCATCGCCATGGATGCAGGGCAGTTCGGGCGCACCCTGGACGTACCCACGGGGGAAGAAGTGATCGTCGACGTGACCTGGTACGCCGACGGGGTGCCCGGCGTCACCTGCCACCGCCTCGATCCAGACTCGGGCGCGAAGCTGGAGGAGATGGGGGTATCGTCGGTCTCGTCCAGCGCGGAGCTCGACGAGATGTTGGGAGTCGAAGCGGGCGAGAGCGACGCGGAATCCGACGACGATCAACACGCGTACTACAGCTTCACCACGGAACAGCCGGGCATCCACCGCTGCGAGGGCAGCCTACAGGACGGCACGACCGTACCCGAGGACTGCCTGGCCACCTCCACCGTCGTGACCGCCTGGCCCGTGAAGTGCGGCGCCACCAGCGCTCTGGACGAGTTGACCCTGCTGTGGACCGGTCAGGCCACGGCGGTCGAGCCCACTTGTTACTGCGACGCGGCGACCGCAGACCTGGACTGCACCGAGGTGGCACCGGACCTGACCGCCGTAGGCGCCAGCTGGGACGGCACATCGCTGATCCCGGCAGAGGACGGACCGGTCGAGGTCACCCTGCACTGCACGCCCTCGTCCCTGCCCGTGGGGCTCTGCGACGCCGACATTCAGCTCACGGCCATGGAGGAGCCCGATGAACCGACCTGACACTGCCAACAAACCCGTCCTTCGAGTCTTGCTCATCGAAAACCAGGAGCTGATCCGCGAGCGGCTCGCTCGCGCCTTCGCGCAGTCCGGCGAGCACTTCCGTTGGGAAGTCCAAGAGGCCGAGAACCGGAAAGAAGCCCTGTCGGCGATCCGCACCCGCCTCGAGCAACGGAAGGGCCTCTTCCACGCCTACGTCATCGACCTCGCCCTGGATGACGACGGCCCCCACGCCGCAGTCGATCCAGGGCTCGAGTTCAATCGTTTCTTGGACCTGCTGGGGCAACTCGACGAACACGCAGGCGAGCCATCGGCCTCCCAGTCGGTCAAGGTCATCTTCAGCGGTCGTCTTCATCCCGCCGATCCGGACGACGCGGAAGAGGTAGACCGCCCCATTGACATCGCCGTGCAGGCGATGCGCTCCGGAGCATGGGACGTCATCGCCAAGCGCCGAGGACGGAACTTCGCGAGGGTGGTTCGGTCCATCGAAGACCGGTTCCTCCAGCGGGAACGCCAGGCCGAGCGAAACCGCGTGGCCACCGAGGACTGGCTCCCCAACCACCTGGCGTCCTGGGTGCGTCGGTTCGGGCCCGGTACCTACCTGGCACTGGCGGACGGAGAGGTCAAGGCCCACGCCCCCGACGTCGTGACGCTGTTCGAGGCTCTGCATCAAACCAGGCTGGCGCCCGAAGACGTGTTCCTGTTCCGCTTGCCGAGCGGGGGGTGGTAGGATGCCGAAAAGAACGGGAGGAAGGCCGGCGGGGAAGCCGTGGTTCCGACAACCCTACCCCCTGGTCCACCAGCGCAGCTACTTCCGCATGTGGCTCGAGATCGACGACGGGATCAACCACGAGGTGAAATGTTATCTCGACACGGGCGCATCCAGGAGCTTCACCCACCAGGACTACCTGATCAGGCTGCACCCGGGCTGGAAACAGCGGCGCGGCGAGATCTACACCACAAACTCCATCGCAGCGAGCGAGGGCGAGTGGCTCGCATACGAGCGAACCTTCACCGCCCGACTGCCACGCGGGAGCCGGGCCACGTCGCGTTTGCGCCCGTTCGAGCTCCCGCTCATGGTGCGCACCAGCCAGATGGGCTACCTCCAGACCTGCCTGGTCATCGGGCGGGACTTCCTCGCCCACTTCGAGCTCCAGCTGCGACACCGCAGACTCTACCTGCGTCCGACCACCGCTCGCGTCTCCCACCCCGTGGGGACACCATGAGCCCCGCGGGGGGGTCGATCTGGGCCCACTTCGACGAGCTCTACGCGGTCATCCTCCGCGTGGCCCGAGCCACCACCCCTTCCAAGACCGATCCGGAGCTGCGCGCCCTCGCCCAGGACGCTTGCACCGTCGCCATCGAAGAGCTCGAGCGCATGTACGGCCAGCAGACCCCACCGCGGTTCACGCGCCCTGAGCTGTTCGCCCAGGTGTGCAGACGAGCCAAGTGGCGCCTGCGGGACCGCGCTCGATGGCAGCGTCGGATCTGGCGCGACGTGGACCAGCCCAAGCCGGGATCCGGCGACGCGCCCCATCCCCTCGAACTCCTCGAGTCCACCCAGCGCCCCATCGACGAGCAGCTCGCGGCGGTGCAGCTCGATACGAAGCTGATCAAGAAGCTCCGCGAGACCCTCGCGCCCGGCGAACGCGCGCTGCTCGAGGCCTACGTTCTGTACCACTTCGGCACCGAAGAGGATCACGAAGGTCGGAACGAACGCGACTTCGTTTGCGAGCATCTGCAGATTACCAGGGGGATCCTGTCGCGCCGTCTGTACCGGCTACGCATCGCCAGCAGGAAAGAACGCGAGATCCAGGCGGCGCTAGTGATGGGGAGCGCCAGAACGCCTCCAGCGAGACGGAAAACGACGCATTCTCACAGAAAAAACTGGGAGACTCCCGAGGCCGACAACGTAGATGGAGCGGAGGGAGGAGCAGACGGTCTTTCCCCCACCCAGGAGGAGACATGATCACCCTAGACTGCGCCGACGTGCAGACCAAGCTGGCGCTGTACCACGGCCAGGAGCTCGATCCCCCCACCCGTGCCGCCCTCGAGGCCCACCTGGCCACCTGCGACGAGTGCTCGGAGGCAGAGGATGCCCACCTGCTCCAGCTCATCCACGATGACGACGCAAAGGTCGAGCCACCCAGGGATCTGGCCGCCCGCTGGCACCGCCTCGAGGAGCGCGCAGGCGTCGCCGCAGGTCCTCGGTATTCCACCGTCGCAGCGGCCTGGGCCCGAGCGCTCTGGGAACACCTCTTCCCGCGGGATCTCGTGCCCGCCATGGCGATAACCGGGAACGACGATGTCCAGCTTTCGCAGGGCAAATGCGCAGGCCACCCCGGGGGGTTGACCAGCCCGGGGGGCTCGCGGAGGGTCCACTTCGACCGCGAACCCGAACTGTACGCCGACCTCGAACAATACTGGGGGCCCCACCTCGATGCCGATGGCACGTTCAACGCCCGCTATCACAGCAGGTCGAACCTCCACGACTGTGCCCTGGAGATCTCGGTGAGGGGTCACCCGGCCACTGGAGCGGCTTCGGAAGCCATGGTGTTTGCCGCGCTGTTCCACTATGTGCCGGCCGTCGGCTACCAGGCCAACTTCCAGGTCGAGGGTTTCCCCCGACCCACCTTGGACGACCAGTTCTCCTTGCCCGCCGATCAGTTCGAGCTCCGGCTCGTCCGCGGCACGGTCCCGGTGCCTCTCCGTCGGGGCCTGGTGGAAAAAACCTGAGAAGAACAGCCGTGTGTCTCCGTTGTGTGGACAGAGTCGTTCGTGGCGCACCGCCGCCATCCCTCTCTGGCCCGTCACCCGGAGCAGCACGTGGAACACAATCCCCCCTCCAGACCGAAAGAGAAGCCCACCGAGTTCTACTCCCGTGAGATGCTCGAGGCGCTCATGCGCGCGTCGCAGTGGCGCAACCAGCCTGCTCCCATGCCCCTGTCGGAGCGCTATGTGGAGGATCTGGAACCCGTGGAGGGTTCGCGTGACGAAGCCTGGACACATCGCCCGGCGGCTCCCCGCACATCGGAGCCAAGCCGCGTCGAGCCTCCCACCTTCGAACCGTTGCCAGACCGCGGCCCGGCCTCCGTCAAGGAGCGGCGCACCGCCCTCATCGGCGCCTCGTTCGTCATCACGGTCATCGCGGGCGTGGTCGTCGCGACCATCGTGTTGACCTCCTGACCAGCCGCCTCATCACCCCCACGGTCGTATGCGTGGGAGAGCAGGGATCCCTGGGCCGTCGGTCGATCGGCGCGTACACGGTGTCTCGGCCGCGCCTCGGCAACCAACACGTGATCGATGCACTCGGTGAACCCTTCCGCCGGGCGGGGAGACCGCGAGAAGGCGTGGCGGAGGGTTCCAGGCGACCACGGGATCGTGCACCTGTCTGCCCAGGACAACACCATCCCCTCCCCTGCCCCTTCGAGCTACAATCCCCACGGCCATGCGTCCTCACCACATCCTCGCCCTGCTCGCTGTCTCCGCCTGCCATCCCTATTCGGTGGGTGTCCCCATCGCCGACGACAGCGACGACCCACGGGACTCCCAGCCACCGGACGACACGGGCTCCGACACCGCGGACGCCGACACCGGCAGCGAGACCATCCCCCCAAGCGAGTCCGATCCCGTCTTCGACCCTCCCGGCGGCGGTTTTGTCGGATCCGTCACCGTCACGCTCACCTCGAGTGAGGGTGTCGGAGACATCTACTACTGCACTGGCACACCCTCCGAGGTCTGCGATCTGGCGCCCTACGAAGCTCCATTCGAGCTGGAGTTGTCCAGCATCGTACACGCCCGGGTGGACGTGGAGGGTGCGCGCCACGCCCGCTCGTTCTTCTCGATGGACGCCGAGGTCGCCGCCTTCGAGTCGAACATCCCCGTGATGGTCTTCTGGACCAACGGCAACGCGCCCAGCTCTACCACCCACGTCCCCTTGGGACTCGACGTCTTCGAGCCCGACGAGGACGGCGAGCGCCTGATCCTGAGCGACCCCCCGGTGAACAGCGGCCGCTGCCGCATGAGGACCCGTGGCTCGTCCACCGGCGGCTTCTCGAAGCGCTCCTACGACATGGAGCTGTGGCAAGCCGGTACGGAGCTGGATCGCCGCGACGAAATGCTGGGCATGCCCGAAGACGGTGACTGGATCCTCTACGCCCCCTACTACTTCGACAACGCGCTGATCCGAAACGCCTTGGGCTACGAGCTGTCCAACCGCATCGAACGCTACGCTCCCCGCACCCGCATGGTGGAGCTGTTCGTCGCCGGCGGCCCCGAGCCGGTCGCCATGGCGGACTATGTCGGGGTCTACACCCTCACCGAGGAGATCGAGCGGGGCGACGACCGCGTGGCGATCACCGAGATCTTCCCCGAGGACATCGACGACCCCGAGGTCACCGGCGGCTACGTGTTCAAGCGCGACCGCGCGGGCACTGGAGAAGCCGGCTTCGCGGCCGGCACCGCGGGGGGTGCGTTCAGCTTCAGCTACCCCCTGGTTTGGGTAGATCCAGAGGAGAACGAGATCTCTCCACCACAGGGGACCTACCTGATGAGCGAGCTGGACATCCTGGGCTGGTCGTTGGTGGCCGACGACTTCACCGACCCGACCACGGGCCGGCACTACGGCGAGGTCATCGACGTCGACTCGTGGATCGACCACCACATCCTGAACGTGGTGATGAAGAACCCCGATGCCTTCCGGCTGTCCGGCTACATGTACAAGGACCGCGAGGGTCTGATCGAAGCGGGTCCCATGTGGGACCTGGACCGCACCGCTGGTGCCAACGACAGCCGCGCGACCTACCCGACCTGGTGGGATGCCAGCAACCAGACCTCCGACACCACACCGGTGTTCACCTGGGGCTGGTACGGTGGTCTGTTCGACGACGCAGACTTCCGCGAACGGTACTGGGCCCGCTGGAACGAGCTGTTGGAGGGAGAGCTGGCCACCGAGAACATCCTGGCCCTGATCGACGAGATGGCCGCAGAGCTGGACGAAGCCGCCCCCCGCAACGCCGCCCGCTGGAGCGCCGACGAGTTCGGCGGGGAGATCGCGGCCTTGCGCGCCTGGATGGAGATTCGCATGGCCTGGATCGAGGCCTGCATCGAAGCCAACGACGACCCCCGGGATTGCCGGGGTTAGCTTCGCCGCCGCCGAACCACCGCGAGGGCGACCAGGCCCAGCCACGCGCCGCCCATGGCCCCGCCGGACAAACATCCGCAACCGCCGGGCTTTTCGCCTTCGCCATCGCCCGTGTCGTCCGCGGGTTCGCTGTCCAGCGCTTCGCTGTCGACCCACATGCGGTAGCTGTAGCCGAAGGTCTCGTCGCTCCGGCGCTGCTGGGCGGTTGCGCCCACCACGAGCCAGATGGCGGTTTCGTCGCCCACGCCCTCGAGGCTGTAGGCGATGCTGCCATCCTGGACGGTCAACGGCTCGTAGATGGGCTCACCGTCCACCCGCACCAGGGTGACGGGCCACTCGGCCAGGGAGCCCTGGGACCCCTGTGAGTCCAGCTCGAGCTCGACATGGAGCGTGCCGTCGTTGGGGTAGCGCAGCTCGATGTAGTGCACGCCGAAGCGCTGAGGCAGCCGCTGGGTGGGGGTGACCCAGTCCCGGGTGCCCTCGTTGGCGTAGGACGCGGCCACACCGTAGTCCTGGTAGTAGTTGTCGTACATGTTGAGGATGGAGCTGTAGTCGGCGCCGTCCTGGTAGTCCCAGGTGGCGTTGTGGGCCGCGAAGTCGGCCCAGACGGTGTTGAAGTCGGCACCCAGATCGGCGAAAAGGCTGCCAAAGACCTGGATGGGATCTCCGGTGGGGGAGCCCTGGGTCCAGGCGTCGCGCACCACGGTCCAGTCGAAGGCGATCTCGGACAGGTAGCGGGGGAAGATGAAGGCGCCGTACTGGTGGTACTCCTCGAGAGCGCCGCTGTCTGGGTAGTCGTAGTGGTCCAGGGGCAGATGGGGCAGGAACGCGAAGCCAAACAGGAAGGCCGCGTAGTAGGGCAGCTCTGGGTAGATCTCCCCTTCGACCCAGCTGGACGAGGCTTCCCACAACCAGGAGCCCGTGCTGCTCGCGTAGTTGCCCGTGGCCGCCTGGACCGCGTGGAAGAGCTCGTGCACGGCGGTGGTCTTGCCGTACTCGGGATCCGACAGCGTGCCCAGGGACAGGACGATCATGGGATAGCCGTCGGAGTCGTACCAGAAGTAGCCAGCGTTGCCGTAGACGGACGGTGCCCCCGACCCGCTGTCACCCACGTAGAGGTTGAACTTGTAGACATCTGCGGAATCCGGCTGGGGCAAGACCATGGTGTCCACCAGGTGCACCCAGCCTTCCTCGAAGGCTTCGAGCAGGTCGTCCACGTTGTTGTCGGCCACGCCGGAGCCATCGCCCCACCACATGACGAAGTTCTCGCTTTGTTCGCTGTTGGGTAGGTCGTAGGTGTCCCGCACGATCTTGTCGGGCTGGAAGCTCGAGGGGGTGGAGGGGGGCGCGAGGGGCATGGCCGCGCTGGGTAGCCCTCGCGCCTCGAGGGCCGCCGTGAGGCAATCCTCGGCCCCCACTTCCCGCGCACGGATCCAAGCCTGCCGCAGGGGCATGGTGAGGCACCGCTCGGAGCTATCGACGGCCAGCAGCTGGGCGGCGAGAGTGGGACACTCGCTGGCATGGGCCAGAGAGGCGAGCAACAAGACGGAGTGGACCATGGGCGGCTCCAGGGGAGGCCACAGGTATAGCGGCGAGAAGTCCCACCCGCCTGCGGGTCAGTACTTGCCGTTCTTGGGTGGGTGATCCTCCCCGCCCTTGGACTCCTCACCGAAGCTGCGAGGCCCGAGCGGACCGTTTTCGAGGTCGAACAACCCCTCGCCGGCGGGGCCCGGCCTCTCGAGCCCCCCCTCGAGGCGATTGACGTGGTCCCACAGCTCGTCCACCGCGTCTTGCGCGGACCGGGCGTCCATGGTGGTGCGATGGGGCTGGTAGCTGACGTTTTCGGCCAGCACGGTGCCGATTCCCGCAGCCCGCATCTCCTCGAGGGCGAGGCGCAGCTCGGCCAGCTGCATCTCGAGATCCTCGACCCGCGCGCTCAGATCCGGATCTGTGGCGATCTCGGGGGTGGCCACGGCGGCGGCCGGTGACGGTGCGGGAGCGGGGGCCGGAGCCGCTGCAGCGGGCGCCGTGGTGGCGGGCGCCGTGCTGGATGGAGCGGAGGTGGAGCTCCCCATCGGTTCGGGGGGTGGTGGCGGAGTGTAGCCACCCATCTGGTCACAAGCGGAGAGGGCCAGTGGGAGCAGGAACGAGACGATGACCAGGGGCGTGCGCACGAGAGCACCTCCAGCCAAAAGCGTATCAGCTGCGGCGGGGTAGGAGCTGCATTGGACCACGGGTTCTGGCATCCTGTCGTCCGTGCCCGCATCGATCGCCATCTCCGCCCTCATGCTGATCCAACCGGTGGTGGCCGACACGGCCGTCCCGGACTCGCCCCTCGAGGCCTGGGAGGTCCCCCCCGCCGAGGGCTCCCTGGCCGGTGATCCCCGGGGGGCCGCCGCCCTCTCCCAGACCGAGTTCGTCGCCCAGACCAAGGTGACGGTGGACCAGGTCTACACGGTGGGCGAGGGAGGCATGGACAGCGGCGACGGACTGCGCATCGAAGACCCCCTGCTGCACGGCATGCGTTGGTCCAAGTACGGCGCGACGGTGCTGGACTCGAGACGCTGCACACCCCTGACGGACGACTACAGGGGCGCGAGCAACGGTCTGGTCACGGCCACCACCACGGGTGCGGCCGAGCTGGGCCTGGAGAGAAACACCGGGGACACCCAGCTCCACGCCTATGCCTACTCCGACGTGTGGGTCGAGGATGGCTACCTGGAGCAAGGGGACGAGATCCGGGTGCGCTACGGGGACGACTCCACCATCGAGGACTGCGGCCACCAGGTCCCCGATCGGGCCTTCACGGCGGTGCCCTGGCGCATCTTCGAGCACGTGGAGGGTTCCTTCGTCCAGCTGGATCCCACCCCGCAGTTCGACGTGCTGGCCGAGGACGTGGTGGCGCTGCTGTGGGTGGTCGCGCCCTCGATGGCGGTGACCGGAGAGCCCCTGCGCTTGAAGATCGCGGTCCTGGACCGCCTGGGCAACCCGGTGCCCGCATCCGGCCTGACCGCCACCGTGGAGGAAGCCTACGGGGGCACCGCGCTCGAGCTGGACGAGGACAACCCCGGCTGGGTGGATCTCGAGCTGGTGTTGGAGGAACCCGGAGTGCACCGCATCGCGGTGTCGGCGGGGGAGCACGAACGCACCAGCAACCCCATCGTCGTGCTGGAGGAGGAGCCCGAATACCGCCTGTACTGGGGCGACCTGCACACCCATCACGGCCACACCCGCGTGCTCGAGGACGGCACCCGGGTGGACGAAAACCACGCCTACGCCAGGGACGTGCTGGCCCTGGACGTTGGCTGCGAGTCCATGAAGCTGCTGGAGGTGGAGATCGACGGCGAGGCGCTGTGGGCCGACCTGCAGCGGGCGTGCGAGGCCGACACCGTCGAGGGCGAGTACCTGGCGATGCTCGGCTTCGAGTGGATGGGACAGACCCACGGTCAAGGCCATCACAACGTCTACTTCGACGACTGCCTGGGCCTCCTGGCGCACCATGCCGACGTCCACGGCCTGGAGGGCGAGGGGGGCGTGCTCGAGCGCCTGGCCGAAGCGGAGGCCGAGCAGGGCACCCGAGGCGTGGTCATCTCCCACGCCAGCCCCTACACGGGGTTCAACTGGCGAGCACACGACGACGAGCACCGCACCGTGGCCGAGATCTGGTCCGGGTGGGGTGACTCTCTCGAGGCCGACGACCTGGGCGCCGTGGAGCGAGCCTTGGCTCTGGACCACCGCATGGGCTTCACGGCCAGCTCCGACAACCACGACGGCTGGCTGGGCAACCCCCTCACCCGGCTCGGCCACCCAGCGGGCATGTCCGCCTTCTGGGCTCCGGCCCTCGAGCGGGCAGAGGTCTTCGACGCGCTCCAGGAGCGTCGGACCTACGCCACCACCGGCGATCGCATCATCGTGGACCTGCACGCCCTGGTCGGCGACGAGCGAATCCGCGCCGGCACCCTGCTGATCCCCGACGAGATCCAGCTGGCCTGGGAGGTACACGGCACCGACACCATCGAGAAGATCACCGTAAGGGGCGGCGCCCCGGGCCCCCAGGCAAACATCCAGACCCTGCACGAGGAAGAGCCCGGAGCCCTGGACGCCGAGGGCAGCTGGGACCACCCCCGCTGGGGGAGCCGCGGGTGGGCTTTCTGGCTCCGAGTCGAGCAGGCCGACGGACAGCTCGCGTGGTCCTCTCCCCTGTGGATCACCAAGATCTGCGAGAAGGAGGACGCCCTGGATCCGACCGGTTTCTGCGCCACCCAGGAACAATACCTCGAGCGGGAGTGGCAGTGCGGCTGCAGAAACGCCGTTCCCACGACCCCGCGCTGGTGGTGGGCGCTGCTGCTGACACCGCTGCTACGACGCAGAACGCCCCGCGTCGCTCCCACAGCCCCGGCGAGCGCCGGATAGACTCGCGCCATGCCCCACTGGGTCCCCTACTTCCTCCTGTCCTTCCTGGGCTTCTTCGGCGGCCTGTCCTGCCTGCTGCTGGGCTGGGGCGTCATCCCGCGCCGGCCCCAGCACCCCGACCTGCACGCGCGCTGGCTGCGACGGTCGGGCCACCTGCTGCGCTGGCTCGGACCCGTGCTCCTCCTGCTGGGAGTCCTGGTCCCCGCCACGGCGGGCTACATCCCCGGTCTGCCCCCCTGGGCGCGGAACGTGGGCCTCGCCGTCGTCGCGGGCGCCTTCCTGGCCTTCATCGTCCGAACCTGGGAACCCGAGCCACCGGTGCTGTGGCCGCGCGGGTTCTGGACCTGGGTCGGCTTCTGCTTCGGGGTGTTCGTCTGGGGCGCGGTGCTATCGGGGATGCTGAAGGCGATCGGCGTGGACATCGACAC
>CAZVHW010000011.1:0-34698 GCA_964626835.1 uncultured Enterobacterales bacterium | reverse complement strand
CCTCCCTGGCCGAGTACGACGAGGACTACCAGGCCCGCTTCGAAGAGATGCTGGCTGGCTACGAGCCGCCCCAGGACGACGAAGGCTACTCCTACGTATTGCTCGGGGTGGACTTCGTGCCCGGCGTGGGTTCCAGCTCCCGTGTCGGCGACCGCCAGGTCCGCATCTTCTCCGCCAACGTCATCGGCGGCTACAGCACGGGCCTGAACGGCGTCGAGGGTGCAGGCGTCATCAACATCGAGAGCGAGTTCGTGCACGGCGTGCAGGGCGCCGGCGTCATCAACGTGGTGGACGGCCCCATGGGCGGTGCTCAGGGTGCGGGTGTCATCAACGTGGTGGACGGACCGGTCGGCGGTATCCAGGGTGCGGGCGTGATGAACGTCGTGGGCGGCAGCGTCGGCGGCGTCCAGATCGCTGGCGTGATGAACATCGCGGACGGCAACGTCCACGGCATCCAGGGCGCAGGGGTCATCAACGTGGTGGACGGCGATGTCCGCGGCGTCCAGGCCGGCTTGATCAACATCACCTCGGGCGAGGTCAACGGCGTGCAGGTCGGTCTTCTCAACATCGCCGACGACGTCGATGGCGTGGGCCTGGGCCTGGTGAACATCTACCCTCACGGGCGCTTCCACGTGGACGGCTGGCTGGACGAGACCGGCCAGCTCTCCCACGGTCTCAAGCACGGCAACAGCTGGCTCCACAACATCTACGGCCTGGGTTTCAACCCAGCGCACCCGTTGGACATGAGCGTCACCGTCGGCATGGGCGTTCACGCGAACCTGCCGGGGCCCCTGTTCGCGGACCTCGACGGCCTGCACCGCCACACCAAGGTGCGGGGCGTACCCTGGGGAACCCTGTACATGACCAACACCCTGCGCGGCGTGGTCGGGCTGACCCTGGCACCGAACCTGTCGCTGATCGCAGGGCCGTCCTGGAACGTGCTCACCACCACCTGTGGTCCACCCGAGGGCGCGCGGGTGAAGCCGCTGAACACGACCGGGGCCGTGCACTCCTACGGCTGGCCGGGCTTCAGCGTGGGGATCCAGCTGCTTTAGGGACGGGCAGGCCACCGCGAGGATAGGGGAGGGACCGCGCGGATGCCTCGCGCCGACGCCTGGAGCCCCAATGGCCGACGACATCATCGTGATCGGAGCAGGCGTCGCGGGCCTGTCCACCGGCTGCTACGCCAGGATGAACGGCTACTCCGCGCGTATCTTCGAGCTTCACGACAAGCCGGGAGGCCTCTGCACGTCTTGGAAGCGCAAGGGCTACACCTTCGACGGCTGCGTGCACTGGCTCATGGGCTCGAGCCCCGCCTCCTCGTTCCACGTCATCTGGAACGAGCTGGGGGCCCTCCAGAACCGAGACTTCGCCCACTTCGACGAGTTCGCCCGCATCGTGGATCCAAGCGGCAAGACCCTGGTGCTGCACACCAACGCCGACAAGCTCGCCGAGCACATGATCGAGCTGGCCCCAGGCGACGCGAAGGCCATTCGAGGGCTCGCCCGCACCATCAAGCGGCTGTCGAAGTTCGACCCGCCCATCCTCAAGGCGCGAGAGCTGATGGGCGCCTGGGACGGGCTGGGCGCCCTTTGGCGGATACTTCCCGTGCTCGACGTGTTCATGCGCACCAAGAACCTCGACTGGGCCACCTACGTCCAGCGCTTCGAAGATCCCTTCCTGCGCGAAGTGCTCACCAAGATCTTCACGCCAGGTTTCCCCACCATCACCGTGCTGATGGTCATGGCCTGCCAACACGCCCGCAGCGCCGGCTATCCCATCGGTGGCTCCCTGCCTTTCGCCCGAAGCATCGAGAAACGTTTCTTGGACCTGGGCGGGCAGATCCACTATCGCTGTCGCGTGGTGGAGATTCTGATCGAGGATGACCGCGCGGTGGGCGTGCGGCTCGAAGACGGAACCGAGCACCGGGCCGACCGGGTGGTGTCAGCGGGCGACGGACACAGCGTCATCTTCGACATGCTCGGTGGAAAGTACATAAGCGAGGAGATCCAGCGCTACTACGATGAGCTGCCCCTCTTCGACCCAGGGGTACAGGTCTCCATGGGGCTGGAGATGGACCTCTCGGAGCAGCCCCACGGCGTGGCCTACTACCTGGACAAACCGCTGATGATGGCCGGCCAGGAGCGGGACCGCCTGTCCTTCCGGCACTTCGAGCTGGACCCGGGCATGGCTCCCGAAGGCCACACCGTGGCCACCTCCACCTTCGAGGTGGAGTGGGAACGCTGGGAAGCCCTGGCCGACGACCGCGAAGCCTACGAGGCCGAGAAGGCCCGCATCGCCCGCGACGTCATCGCCGTGCTCGACACGAAGGTCCCCGGCCTCGCAGACGCGGTGCGCGTGGTGGACGTGTGCACGCCGCTGACCACCCAACGCTACACGGCCAACTGGAAGGGCTCGGTCGAGGGCTGGCAGTTCACGCACGAGATCATGGCCATGATGATGGGCGGCGGCATGCAGAAGACCCTGCCCGGGCTCGAGGGCTTCCACATGGTGGGCCAGTGGGTCGAGCCCGGTGGTGGTCTCCCCCCCGCCGCCAAGTCGGGGAGGGACCTGCTGCAGAACCTCTGCAAGAGCGACGGCAAGCGCTTCGTGACCACGGTGCCGGGCTAGCTCGCCGCCACCGGCGGGGTCATGCCCCCCGATCTGCGACAGCCAACCGGGTCATGCCCGCAAAAGTGACACAGATCCAGCCGCGGCTCTGCTTTCCGCTACCGTAGAACGTCGGTTTTCACCCGCAGCCCACCGAATGGAACGCCGATCTGTCGCAAGAACGAGGGCTTGACCCCCGACGATGTCGCAAAAACAGGGGCTTGGCTGCGGGAACCCATCGCCACTGCCCCATGTCCAACCACCTCCACCCAACCGCGAGGGTACCCATGAGCTCCTCCCACGTCCTCTGCCTGGCCTTGTTCCTGCTCGCCGGGACGGCGGTCCTGTCCACCATGGCCCTCCACCTCCTCTTCGGCACGGCCGAGCCGGCGCGGAATCTCAGGCTGCGCCGCTGGAACCAACGACGGGGTGGCGAGGACTGAGTCCGAGGCTCGCTGAGTCGGTAGGCGCACGATCCCGCACACCTCCATGAAGCGGGCCTTTCCGGCATGGCACCGGGACGAGGTTTCCCATACGATCCGCGGGTGGAGGTCCCGCCATGTCGCCCGCTCGCGTCCTCGTTCGTCTAGCGCCTCTCTTCCTGCTGCCCGCCTGCAAGGGCTGTGACGGAGACGACACCGGCGAGACCGGCCCTGTCGGCTTCGCCTCGGTCTGGGTCCTCGAGCAAGCCGGGCAAGCCCACCTCGGGCCCCTGGCCCAGGCCGTTCCTGGCGACGTCGTCATGGAAAACGACCACGTCCGGGTCACCCTGCAGAAGCCCGGGCGCGCCATCCAGCTCAATCCCTTTGGCGGCAACATCATCGACGCCGGGGTGGTCGAAGCCGACGGCAGCGCCTGGGATCGTTTTGGTGAGGCCGGGCTGTTCATCAACGCGGCCTTCACCTGCGATCCCCAGAGCTACACCGTGGTCAGCGACGGCAGCGATGGCGAAGCCGTCGTGACCTTCGAGGGGCCCGCGGCTCGCTCTGGCTTCGTCGACGCGGCCGTGGGGCTCGAGCTGATGATGGGGCTCGACCTGCCGGTAGATTCAGAAGACGTGCCCTCCTGGGACATCGCCCTGACCTACCGCCTCCGCGCGGACGAGCCCTTCGTGCGCATCGAGACCGTGGTCACCAACACCGGTGGGGAGTCCACCCCCCTGCAGCCGGCCTGGCTCGTGCATGGCGGCCTGGCGGAGAACCTGTACCGGGGGCTCGGGGGCTTCACCACGCTCCCCACCACCACCCTCGGCGCACTGCTGCCCACATCGGACGAGACCACCTACGGCTTCGCGCCCCTGCCTTTCCAGCCCGGCACCCACGGCGCGGCCTACATGGCCGGCGGATCGGTCATCCTCCACGACGTGAGCCTCTTCGAGATCCTCGACTGGCCCGACGCGGCCGCTGTCGACCTCGCACCCGGTGACAACTACGCCTTCGAAGACGTGTTCGCCATCGGCGAAGATCTGGATGCGGTGATGAGCCAGCTCTGGTCCGAAGCCGAGGAGCCCCCCGCCATGGCCTCCGTGACGGGCACCGTCACGGAAGAAGGCAGCGGCCTGGCGCTCGAGGGGGTTGAGATCGTGGCCTACGTCGCCGACAGCAGCGAGGTGTTGGCGGGCACCCGCTCCGACGGGGCAGGCGAGTGGAGCCTCTCGGTCCCCGAAGGCCCGGTCGAGCTGGTCTGGGGCCAGGAAGGGCGCCCCTTCGCAAGCGGGACCGAAGATCCCGAGAAACTGGAGATCTCGGCCTACGTCGAAGCCACCCAAGACCTGGAGCTGCCGGCCACGGGCGCGCTCACCGTCCGGGTCACCGACATCGATGGCGACCCCCTTCCCGCCCGCGTGGCGGTGGTGGGGCTCGACCCAAGCCCACCCCACAGGGCCTTCGACTGGCAGGATCTCGACCCCCTACCCCCCGGGGTCTCCCGCATCCTCGACCTACCCCCCGACGGCCTGACCATCCGGCTCGAGCCCGGCGACTACGATGTCGTGGTCACCCGCGGCATGGAATACGATGCGGTCATCGAGGCTATCGACCTTGCCGCCGACGAGGAGGCGACCGTCGAGGCCACGCTGCACCGGGTGGTGGACACCGAAGGCTGGATGTCGGGAGACTTCCACAACCACGCCGCCCCCGGGCCGGACCTGGTGATGACCAACGCCGAGCGCCTGTACAACCTGGCCGCCGAAGGCCTCGAGGTCCGAGCCGAGACCAACCACGCCACGGTCACCGACCTGACCGAACATGCGGCGGAGTTGGGGCTCGATCCCTGGATCACCAGCATCCCCAGCCAAGAGATCACCACCTTCGACTACGGCCACTTCTCGACCTTCCCAATGGAGTACAAACCCGAGGAACCCAACGGTGGCGCCTACGACTGGGAAGGTATGTCCCCCACGGAGATCATCGCCTGGGCCCAGGAGCAGGAGCGCGAGCAGGTCATCCACGTGTACCACCCCCGGGCCATCCCCACGTCGTTCGAGGCCCAGAACTACTTCACGGTGATCGACCTCGTCTACGGCGAGAGCGGCCCCTACGTCGGCCCCGATGCCTACGACCCAATGGCCGCGGGTGTGCCCGTCGGCGCCACCATGTTCGGTCCGGGTTTCACCGCCATCGAGGTGATGACCTGGCTGAACGTGCAGGGTCTGTCCGACTGGTTCAACCTGCTCTCGGCCGGCCACGCCATCACCGCCACCGCCAACTCCGACAGCCACACCACCCGGGTGGAGAGCTCGGGCTGGCCTCGCAACTTCGTCTACGTCGGCTACGACGACCCCGCTCTGCTCGACGAAGACGGCTATGTCGAGGCCCTGAACGATCGCCGCTCCAGCGGCAGCTTCGGTCCCTTCGTGACCCTCGAGGCCTCCCTGGCCGACGGCTCGGCAACCATCATGCAGGGCGAGCTGCTCTCGGTCGAGGACCAGGAGGTCGTGGTCAGCGCCCGCGTCCAGGCCCCGACCTGGGTGCCCGTGGACACGCTGGACTTCTACGCCGACGGCGAGCTGATCCACAGCGAAGTCCTCGACATGGCGGAGGTCGAAGGCGCCGAGGGCGGCACCCGCATCGAGCAGACCGTCGAGATCGGGCTGGTCATCGACGCGGACACCTACGTGGCCGCCGTGGCCTACGGTTCGGGGGGTATGTTCCCCTATGTGACCTACCACAGCACCGACGAGGACGACCTCACCATGGAGCTGCTGCGCGCGGGCGAGGTCGAGGCCCCTGCCACCCCCTTCGGCTTCGCCAACCCCGTCTTCCTCGACGCCGACGGCGACGAGATGATCACCCCCAGCTACCACGTCATGGAGTTGGACGTGGACGAGTACCGCTGGGAGGATCGGCTGAGCCCCTACTAGATTCGGCCCAAGCCTCGCCCGCGATCTGCAACATCCGCCGCCTCTGGGTCGTACACCCGAACATGCAAAAACGACGCGCGAGGTGGCTGGTGGCGATCCCTCTTGTGTTGGGCTCCGCCATGGCGGCCCTGGCGTTCCCCGTGCTGGTCGCGGGGGAGCGCGACGAGCAACCCGTGGTGATGCGGACGCTCGACGACGCACCCGTCGTCCCGCCCGCGTCGCTGGCCCCCGGTACGTTCCGGGTCATGTCCCTCAACCTGGCCCACGGCCGCGCGAACGGCCGCTTCCAGGCCTTGCAGCGGCGCCGGGTCATCGCCAAGAACCTCGACACCGCGGGAAAGCTCGTGCGCAGCTGGCAGCCCTGGGCCGTAGCCCTGCAGGAAGCCGATGGCCCCTCGGTCTGGAGCGGTCGTTTCGATCACGTCGCCGCAGTGGCACGCACGGCCGGGCTGCCGTGGGCCATTCGTTCGTCCCACGTAGACGGAGCCGGTCTTCACTACGGCACCGGAATGCTGGCCTGGAGCGAGCCCAAGTCCGCACGGCAACGAACCTTCGCGCCGTCACCACCCACGATGAGCAAGGGCGTGACCTTCGCGAGCATGGCGACACCCACCGGAGAAGAGATCACCCTGGTCTCGGTGCACCTGGACTTCTCCCGAGCCGCTGTCCGGGGCAAACAAGCGCTGGCACTCGCGGGTTGGCTGTCCCAGGTCGAAGGCCCCCTGGTGGTGGCGGGTGACTTCAACTGCCAGTGGACCGACGAGGAGGCCAGCCTGCGAGATCTGGTGGATGCCACCGCTCTCGAGGCCTTCCGCCCCGAAGCCGTGGACCTGGTGACCTACACCGGCTGGAACAAACGCCTGGACTGGATCCTGATCTCGCCTGACCTCGAGTTCGTGGACTATCGGGTGCTCCCCGACGTGGTGTCGGACCACAAGGCCGTGGTGGCGGACATACGGGTGAGACCAACGGTAGAGCGGAACCCACCTCCGTCCAGTCCAGAAGCGGAACACGTGGACACACCGCCGAACGCCCCCTAACGAGTCGCCACCGCGGTTCCCCCTTCACACGAGGTCCCGCGCACGGCCGCGTCAAGCAGCGACACGACGCCACACGGCTCGGATGCCCTGGTGATGGAGGCTGCGCAGATGGCCCGGCGATCGACTCAGGTGGCTTGCCAACGCCACGAGACGCTACCCTGTGGGGGAACGCACGATGAGATGCCCCATGAGTGCTCCGGGCCTGCTGTCCCTGCTGCCGTTCGGCCTGGTAACGCTGGCCGACGAACCGGCCCGTACGGCGATCACCCTGCGGTCCCGCACGGTGCAAACGACAAAGACGCACGACCTGCTCGACGCTACCCCCTGGCATGACAGGGTCCACCTGCTCGCCAAGCTGAGCAGCTCTCACGATGTCCGGCTCTCGGAAGCCCGCACGGTCAGCGCGTTGGGAGGGCGGGGCTTCGTCGTCAGCTTGGACGAGGACCGGCTGGTCGAGGCTCGCGATGGCGGCCCCCTTCCTCGAGGCGTCGCATGGCTGGGCGAGATCCAGCCGCGAGACCGCACGGATCCAGCCCTGTGGCCAGCGCTCGACGGGCGGGCGGACGAACCGCGCGCCCTCCACCTCCGCCCCTTCCGAGACGTGGACATCGGAGCGTTCGAGGAGGCACTGACGATCCACGCACCGGAGGCCCGCTGCGATCCCCTACGACTCTGCGTGCTCGAAGCGGATGGACGGACCTTGCGAGATCTGGCCGGCTGGGATCCCGTGGCCTGGATCGAGCCCGATCCCGGCCCACCGGTACCCACCCTCGATGGCGTCGCCCGCGCCTTGGGCGTCGACGAAGTGCGTCCCGCCACCGGGGATCCTCCGCAGTACGACCTGTCCGGTCGCGGCGTGGTGGCGGCGCTGTTCGATCCCGACTGCGTGGACGCCGACCACCCGGACCTGGCGGGCCGTGTGTTGAGGGATGCCAGCGGTTCGGGCTGCTCCCACGCTACCCAGTGCGGCGGCGCCCTGGGCGGCAGTGGCGCCGGCACGCGAGAGGTCTACGCCGACTGGGAGGCCTACCGCTGGACCGGCATGGCCCCGGAGGTGGAGATCGCCTTCTACCAGACCTCGTCGAGCGCCGTGATCACCCTGGGATCCCAGATCGTCAACAGCGTGGAGGAGTACGGCGCGATGCTGGGCTCCTTCTCCTTCCGCCAGGGCACCGGCGGAGACTACAACAGCGACGCCGCCAGCCTCGACTTCTACCTCCACAACGGCGAGGGCGACCTGCCCTGGGCCATGCCCTTTTTCTGGGCCACCGCCAACGAGGCCAGCGCCGAGGGCTACCACTCCCTGGCCGACTACGTCAGCGCCAAGAACGTCATCGCCGTGGGCGCCACCAACGCCAACGACGACAGCCTGGCGGATTTTTCCAGCATGGGCCCGACCGCCGACGGCAGGCTCAAGCCCGACGTCATGGCACCCGGCTGCTACGACACCATGAACGTGGACGTGGAGGTGGACGAGGTCCGGGTGCTCGGTGACGGTGAAGAGGCGCTGGCCTGGCGCTTCGACACCGACGGCGACGCCGAGGGCTGGGCAGCCATGAACGACCTCGAGGGCTTCGATGTCAGCGACGGCCTGCTGCAGACCACCGTCACCGGCCGCGATCCATACATGCACGGCCCCGAGGTGAGCGAGGACTCCGCGCTCCTGGACACGGTGGAGCTGTCGTTTTCGGCCTCCACCGTCACCTTGGGACAGATCTTCTGGCAGAACAGCGGTGGCGGCTGGGACGAAGAGCGGCACCTCGACTTCTTCATGCCCGGTACGGGGGAGATCGAGACGGTCGATGTGGACGTGTCCAGCCACGAAAACTGGGCTGGGACGTTCACCCAGCTGCGCTTCGATCCCGCCGTGTTGGGGGTGACCGTCCCTGACGAGGGCCCCACCTACGTAGCCAACTGCGGCACCAGCCTGGCGGCTCCGGCCGTGGCCGGCGTGGCGGCCCTGATGCTCGAGGCTTGGTTCGACAACCACGCTGGCGAAGACCACGGGCCCATCCCGGCCGTGTACCGCGCGCTCCTCACCGCCACCGCCACGGACATGGTTGGCGAAGGCGACGGCACCAACCCCGATCTCGGCGGCCCCACGCCCTACGCCGAGGGCCCCGACTATGCGACGGGCTGGGGACTGGTGCACGCCCCGGGCGCCGTGGCCGGCTTCGGGGAGCACCGGGCGGAGGATCCCCGCTACCTCGTCGACGAGGTCACCGCCGAGGAGCCCATCTGGTCGGCGGAGGTCGACGTCCCGTCTGGGGGCGCCGAGTTGCGGGTCATGCTGGCCTGGGACGATCTCCCCGGTGAGTCCATGGCCGAGCCGGTGCTGCAGAACGATCTGGATCTCGTGCTTCTGGGCCCCGAAGGGACGACCTGGGAGCCCTGGATCCTCGACCCCGACGAGCCCACGGCCGCGGCCAGCACGGGCACGAACACCCTCGACAACCTCGAAGGGGTGTCGGTGTGGGCGCCAGCCGCGGGGATCTACACCGTGCAGGTCACCGCTTCGCGCTTGGTGGACAGCGCACAGGCCTTCGCCCTCGTGGCGATCATGGACGGTTGGGCGCTGCCTTTGCCGGCCCAGGCAACCTCTGACACCGGCTTGGACAGCTCGCCCCCGGGCGAGACAGGTGACACGGGGACGGAGAAGCCCGGGGGATGTGGGTGCACGTCGTCCGCACCCCGCGCCGCCTTCTGGTTCCTGCTCCCCCTGGCCATCATCCCCACCCGCCGCCGATCCCGAGCGTAGGGGCGGCCGTAACGGATGTTTCACAACCGCCCCCCGCACCAGCACCCTGCAGGGTGATGTCCTTGGCCACCATCAAGGAGCCATGGTACGTCCCCGCCGCAACCTCGACGGTGTCGCCATCCGCCGCCGCGTCGATGGCGTCCTGGATGCTGGCGAAGTCGGCGGAGCCGTCGGTGGCCACCGTCACGGTGGCCGCCCAGGCGCCGGTGGGCAGCGCCAGTGCGCCTGAAACGGCGAGGATGAAGAACGGACAGATGGCACGAGACATGGAGGAACTCCCTGTGTGAGAGACCCGCAGGGGTTGATCGGAAGGCGCGGGCCGCCGCGCACTGCATCCGCAAGAACGGGGCCAGCCTTGGCACGAATGCGGCGGATGGAACATTCCCCTCATCCTTCCTACAATCTCCGCCAGCGCCCCCATCCACCTCTCCACTGCTCCGTGTCCCATGGAACACGTTCCACTTCACCCTGGAACAGCACCACGGAACACCGACAACGAGATGGTGAACACGGTCCTCACCCCCTCCGCGCTGTCCACCTCATGGCGGTCCCAGTGGCCAAGGATGGCCACTCCGGCGGCGGAGTGTGGAGTGTTGGCCGGTATACGGCCAAGGGTGGGCTCTCCGCGCCGGGTTCAGGTCTCCTCGAGACGTCCCCAGACGTCGCGCGCTCCGAAGAGCCCCCCCACCCTCACCCTGGTACACCACCACGGAACACCGGCAAGGAGATGGTGAACACGGTCCCCACCCCCTCCTCGCTGTCCACCTCGAGGCGGCCCCCCAGCTCCGCCACGGTGTCGTGGCAGATCCACAGCCCCAATCCGGTCCCCTGGGCCTTGGTGGTGTAGAAGGGGTCGAAGATGTCGGTCAAGGCGTGCTGTGGGATGCCGCAGCCGTTGTCGGACACGGCGATGGTGACCGTGTCGCCGACACACCCGGCCGTAATGCCCACCCTGGTGTCTGCGCGGCCCTCGCAGGCCTGGGCCGCGTTGATGGTGAGGTTGACCAGCACCTGCTGCAGCTTGCCGGGGTCGAGCAGCACATGGGGCATTCCGGGCTCGATCTCACAGCCGATGGTGCCCACCAGCTTGCGGGCTTGGGGGCCTACCAGGGACAGGGCGCGCTGGATGGCGGGCTCGACGGAGAACGGCACCAGCTCACGCTGCTCGTCTTGGCGCACGTGGCCGCGCAGCTGCTCCACCATGTCGGTCATCAGGGCGCAGCCGTGCTCCATGTCCTCGAGCAGCTCCGAAAGGTCACCCTCCATCGCGGCCAGGCGTTCGCCATCCCCCGCGGCTGCGGCGCCCTACCTGGCCATGGGCAGCAGCTCCTCGAGGTACCGACGCAGAACCGGCAGGTTGAACTGGATGAAGTTGGTGGGGTTGGCGATCTCGTGGGCCACGCCGGAGATGAGCTGGCCCAGGGCGGCGAGCCTTTCGGCGCGCAGGACGTGCTGCTGGGCCTGACGCTGCTCGGTGACGTCGACGAAGGACACCACGCGTTCGCCGGTGTCGGGCACGAGCTTGAGGGTGCAGATGCCGATGCGCTCGCGCCCCTGGAGGTCGACGGCCCGGATTTCGTAGCTCCCAGGGGCCTGCTCGGGCTCCGCACCACGAGTGCGGTGGTGTTCCATGACCGCAGCCATGCTGCTCTCGGAGACGAAGTCCGTCGCCTTCATGCGGCCCACGATCTGCTCACGCGAAAACCCTGTCTGCCGCTCGAACTCGGAGTTGACCAGGCCGATGACGGTGTCCTCGCCGAAGGTGAAGGTGGCCGCCCCCGTGGCCTCGAACAGCGCGCGATAACGATGCTCGGAGCGCAGCAACTCCTGCTCGATCCGCCGGGTTGGGGCGAGCTCGCGGAGCAGTAGCAGGTATGCCGCATCGCGGCCTTTCGACGGGCGGTACAGAACGTCCAGGACCAGCTCGCGGGGCCCGCCGGGTGTCGTGAGCGAGATCTCCCGGCCGGTGACGAAGCCCGACCGCTCCGCATCCGCTACCGCTCGGACGACGACATCGAGCGCTGGACGGGGAAACGCCACCTCGAGGCACTCGCCACGACAGAGCCCCCCCAAGACCTCGGCATGGCGCTCGGAGATCCACAGCCGCCGCACGCGCAAGGATGCATCCACCTCGACGCAGCACTGCCTCGACACGATCTCCACCCCTTTACGTCCCGACATCATGCCTCCTGCTTGACGAATCGCCCCCGCCAGTTCGCGACGGCAACATCGAGCCTACCACAACCTCCAGGGAGGAAACACTGGGGATCGGCCCCATTTGGGAGGGGGGAAACCCCGGAGCTTCCGCCCAACGCTGGCCCCAGATCCCGGGCCCGGCTAGGCCAAGGAGATGGTCTGGAACAAAATCAAGGACGTCTTCGCCACGCCCACCGAGCAGTCCGCCCTCGAGGGCGTGCGCGCGGGCAAGGCCATCCTCGCAGGCACCATCCGGTCCGGCGACGATAGCCTGACCTCGCCAATCCACGGCTACTCCTGCGTCGCATTCTTCTACCGCGCCACCTGGGTGGCCAAGACCGCCGACAGCGAGACGCAGCGCGTCTACCGCGAGGCGGAGTGCTACGCCCCGGGCTTCTGGCTCGCCATGGAAGACGCCGAGCTGCAGGTGATTCCAAAACGGACCGAGCCCTTCACCGCCCAGGACCACCTGGACCTGTTGGCCGCAGACATCCCCCACCTCCAGCCAGCCGAGCAGCTGGTGCGCGAAGGGGACCGGGTGCGGTTGCACGGGCGTCTGCACACCGACGGTGACGAACCCTGGTTCGAGCTTGGGCGCATCGACATCCTCGAGGCTCGACCGCTCACAGGCATGGAGAGCAACCGCAGGGGACGGCGCAAGAAGCGGCGGGAAGATCGTCGCGCCTCGAAGAAACGGACCGGGCGCAGCAGGGGCAAGCGCCGCTAGACGCCTCGCCGTCGGCGGCGAGCGATTGAAGCGATGACCGCTACAGGTAGCCGCTCAACCCCGAGCAGCTGAAGGGGAAGAGGTCGATGTTCTGGATGGTCATGTCTGGCCCGATCACCGGGTAGGTGGGGTAGCCACCGTTGAGACCACCCGCGAGCGAGTCCGTTGGGTCGGCCACCATGGGATAGCCGGTGCCATACGCCGCAACCCAGGCGTCGATGGCGCTGGCGTTGCCGCCGTCGAGCATGACCCCGAGGATGATGGCGCCTTCTTCACCCTGCTGCTCCCAGCAAGTCTGCAACGCGACCGCGTCGCTCTGACAGGTGGGTCACCAGTCCGCGAACAGCTCGAGCAGGATCACCCGGCCGTAGAACTGGTACAGCTCCACCTCGTCGCCGTTCTGGTCCACCAAGGTGAAGTCGTAGGCCGTGTCGCCCACGCCCCATCCGGTGCCGCTCAGGCCCGCTGGCACGTCGGAGATGTCGGCGTGCCACCACTGGTTGTCGGGCCCGAAAGGTATGTCGGTGTCAGCATCGCTGTCCGCATCGGTGTCGGTGTCCGTGTCCGTGTCCGTGTCCGTGTCTGTGTCCCCCTCGGTGACAGAGCTGTCGTCCTTGTCACCACAGGCGACGGCCAGGGGGACGAGGAGGGCCAGGGCGAGCGTGGAGACGAAGCGGCGCATGATGACTCCGAGGCAGGGGGTGGCGGCTGCGGAGAGGATATCGCTCGAGAGATCGACCCGCTGTGGCCAGCGAGCTTTCTACAAGATGGAGACAAGTGCCCCGGTGATAGGGTGACGCCGAGAAAACACGAGGTGCTCATGAAGGCTGCCACCCTCTTCCCCCTGCTCACCTGCCTGTCGGCGGGATGCTTCGAGGACAAGACCGTCCTGGACGACACCAGCCCACCCGTCCCGAGCGACTCCAACCCCGACACCTGCGACCTGCGCTGGTACACGGACGCCGATGCCGATGGCTTCGGTGTCACCGATGACAGCGTGCTGTCCTGCACTCAGCCCGACTTCACCAGCCCCTTGGACGGCGACTGCGACGACGCCAACGCCGATGTCCACCCCGCCGCGGAAGAGAGCTGCAACGGCGTGGACGACGACTGCGACGACGAGATCGACGAAGGGGTGGCCGAGACCTTCCACGAAGACCAGGACGGCGACGGCTGGGGCGCCGAGGGGAGCGGCAGCGACCGCTGCGAGGCAGGGGACGGCTGGGTGGACAACGACCAGGACTGCGACGACACCGACGAGGCGATCTACCCCGGCGCCGAGGAGCTGTGCAACGAGCGGGACGACGACTGTGACGACGAGATCGACGAAGACGCGGGCACCACCTGGTACGCGGACGGCGACTACGATGGCTACGGTGATCCGGACGTCAGCACCACCGCGTGCGAGCAGCCCGACGACCATGTCGCCGACGACAGCGACTGCGACGACACCAGCGCAGGGGTGCACCCCGGCGCCACCGACCTGTGCAACGCCACGGACGACGACTGCGATGGCTCTGTCGATGAGGACGTGAAGGCCGGCTGGATCCTGGTGAGCATCGACACGGCCGATGGCTACGTCTACGAGGTGGACCCAGCCACGGCCGCCCTGACGGTCATCGCCCCGGTGGACGACGGCAGCATCCTGATCAACAGCATGGACGTGCGCGAGGACGGCACCCCCATCGTGCACAACTCCCAAGACAACGAGCTGGCCACCATCAAGGTCTGCGACGGCACCACCGAGAGCATCGGCGCCACCGGCGTGAGCAGCATGGGCGGCATCGGCTTCGCGAGCCACGGCGTGCTCTACGGGCTCGACGCCAGCGGCAACAACCTCGTGGAGCTGGACACCAGCACGGGAGCTGCCACCACCATCGGAGCGCTGGGCTTCGACCTGGGCAGCAACGGCCTGGCGTACGACTGCAGCACCGATACGCTGTGGGGGGCCGACAGCTCTTCGGACCAGATCTTCCAGCTGGATCTCGCAACGGGCACGGCCATCGGCTTCGTCTCGACCGGTGTACCCTTCCAGTCCGTTGGCCTCGAGTTCGATCACGCCACCGGCCTGCTGCTGGCGAGCACCCGCTACGAGCTGTACACGGTGGATCCCACCACGGGCACCACCACCTTCATCGGCGACCTGGACGCGGGGAACATCGACGACCTGGCCTTCCATCCCGCCTGTCCCTAGCAGCGTCTGGCGAGTCCGGGCGATGCCGTTCTCATCGGCCTGCCGGCCGTGCGATTTCCCCATTATGGGTACCACCAATCTCACCCTGGAGCTAGCCGATGGTTGGCCTTCTCGTAGCCGCGGCGATCGCCCTCACCCTCCCTGCCGAAGCGGGGACGGATGGAGTCACGGTCGGCATCGTGGGAGTGAAGGCGAGCCCCGTCGCGAGCGCGGTCGTAGACCAGGAAGTGCTGGAAGGCATCGACGATGCCCTGCGAGCGGTGGTCGGCACGCGAGGATTCGTCGCAGCCGAGCGGATGGACGACCTGTTCCACCGCGACCTCGATCCACCGACCGTCGTGATCGGGGGGTATGTCCGTCGCGCGAGGTGCACCGACTCACGCCTCCAGCCGCGCTGCGGCGTGTTGGTGCGCTGGGAAATCCTCGACACGCGCGTCGGTGCCGTGGTGCGCGCGGTGACGGTCGGTGCCCGCAGCGAGGGCGAACAAGAGGGCGCCACGGCTCAACACGCCATCACCACCAGCCTGTACGAAGCCCTGGCGCTCGAAGAGTTCACCAGCGCCATCCCTCCCACATCCGCGATCCCCGAACCCGCGTGGCCCGAGCCCTTGCTCGTCCCTGCGTGCCGGCAGCCCCGCGTCAAGCTGCCCTCCCAGACCGAGGGGCTCCTGGATGCCGTCGTCATCCTGAAGACGCCCGGAGGCCACGGCAGTGGCGTCATCGTCTCGACCCAGGGGCACCTGGCGACCGCTGCCCACGTGGTCGGAGACGAGGCCGAGGTCGAGGTTTTGCTCCACGGCGGCCTGGCGCTCAACGCCAAGGTGGTGCGCGTGGACCGTGCCCACGACGTCGCCGTGCTGTCACTTCCCGGTCTGGGCTGGGCCTGCAGGCCGCTCTCCGCCCAGGGCATCCGGATCGGCGACGAGGTGTACACCATGGGCGCCCCCCTCTCCACCGCGCTCGGCTGGAGCTTGAGCCGCGGCATCGTGAGCGGGCGGCCCTCGCCCCTCGGCCAGGACGTCTACCAGACCGACGCCGTCGTCAATCCGGGCAACAGCGGTGGTCCGCTGCTCGACAAGGATGGGGGCATCGCCGGGCTGGTGAGCTTCAAGGCCCAGGGCCACGCGGTAGAGGGGCTGGCCTTCGCCGTCCCCATGGATACCTGGTTCGCCCGCCTGGGCATCGAGACCGGTACCCCCCCCTCGGAGGACTCAATCCTGGAAGGCCCACGCTACGCCTTCCCCCTGGTGGACATCGGCGTGCTGTCGGCCGATGAACCCAAGCTCGACGAGGAGGCCAAATGATCCTGCTGCTCACCCTCGGCACCCTCGCCGCGAAGCCCCTTCCGCTGGCCGTCGAGACCGTCTCCTTCGCGCCGCAGGGCATCCACGTCCTGGACGACGGCAGCGTCTTCACCCGGCACATCGAGAACGCGCTGGGCGACGCGGGGCTCGAGCTAGCCAAGCGCACGCCCTCTTTTTTCGACTCCGCCCCCCCCGACGCCCCCCTGCGGCTCGGGGCGAGGATCCACAGCGTTCACTGCCTGCCCATCTCCGCCGAGCACGTCGAGTGCCGGGTCCACGTGGAGTGGGAGCTGTTACACCGCCCGCTGGACCACATCGTGTACCGCACGGCCGACACCGGTGTTGGCAGGGCGACGGACCTCGAGGAAGCCGGGGTCGAAGCCATGGTGGATGCGTCGGCCCGACTCGCTCGGCACGTCAACTTCGCCGAGCGGCTCGATGCGGGGTTCTACCCATCCCCCCTCGAGGCGACGGACCTGTCCGTCTGCAGCGACGCCGAGGCCGGAGCTGCGACGCTTCAGGGCGGGTCCGACGACGTGCAGGTGCTGGTCGTGGATCCCCGAGGAAAGGTCCTGGTGATCGGAGAGACGGACGAACGGGTCGCGATAGCAGTCCCAGGGGGGGCGACCTTCGATGCCCAGCGAGTCGCGGGGGTCGAGGATGTCGGGCTCTACGAGGTTCCGGTGCACGGTGGCCTGGGCTGCACACCCGACGACACCCCTCTACCGGACAACAGCGCGGGGATCCCCACCGTGGGCGAGGCGCTCGCCACGCTGGGAATGGCCCGCAAGGACGAGCCGACGCCTCCAGCGGTGCTGTTCGACAAGCGCGGCACCGAGGCCCGCGGCTCCCTGGACGAATCCCTGGTGGAAGAGTTCGAGGACGTGCGCTGACGGCCCCGAGGGCTCTCAGGGCACGTGGTCCAGCACCCAGTCCGAGATGAGCGTGCGGTATTGCTCGGACGCCGCGGCCATCTCTGCACCCGTGGTCTTCCCGGTCTCTTCGAGGAAGCTCTCGTACTGGCTCTCGCCATACTCGTAGGGGTGGATGCAGCAGTGCGACGGGTTGTCCACCTCCCAGTAGTCGGAGATGTGCATCGACGCGACAAAGGGCCAGTTGGGCACGTTGCGGTGCCCGGCGATCTCCATCCACTCGTCCACGGGGTCGTCGCTCTCCCCGAAGTAGTAGCTGTAGTCGTCGTGGTCCTGCAGCACCTGGTAGTAGCGCTCGGTCTGCTCGCGCAAGACCCGGATGTCCTGGGCGCCCCAGATGTGCAGCACGGCGGCCGAGAGCCCATCTTCGAGGAAGGTCGGCCCGTCGAAGGGGGTGGTGTCCAGGAAGAAACCCTCGGGAAACTCTGTGCCGGTGCCCATGGCCAGGACGCTCTCGATGCTGTCCAGGCCGCTCTCCATGATGATGCCGTTGTATCCGCCGGCCCACTCGGTCTCGCCCGCCAACCACGACGTGGGGATGGCGCCGGTGGAGTAGCCGTAGGGAATGACGAGGTCGGGATCCACGTCGTCTCGCTCGAGCAGGTAGGTCATGGCCGTCTCGGCGTCTTCGAGGACGTTGGCCCGCGAGACCTCGCCGCTGGAGATGCCGAATCCCCGGTAGGTGTAGATCATCACGTTGGCGCCCATGGTCCACAGGGACACCGCCCGGTACCAGTAGCGGAACAGGTCGCCCGAGTTGCCGTGCTGATACAGGAAGGTGACGCCGGTGTCGATCAAGGGGCATTCCTCGACCGGGCACTCGCTGGGCGCTGGGATGAACACCGCGTGCAGGAACTCACCGCTGGCGGGCGGCATGGCGTCGGACAGCTGGTAGCCCGAAGGGACCTCGATGTAGAGACGCCGTTCGGCGCTGTCCTCGTCCAGCCAGTCGGGAGGACTGGAGCCCTGGTACAGAGGCAGCAGGTGGTAGTCCTCGATGCTGCCCGCACCCTTTTCGTCCCAGAACAGGGCATCCAGGGTGTTGTCGGTACAGCCGGGGAGCAGCGCTGCGAGCAAGATGACGGTGATGCGGTTCATGGCTGCTTCTCCTGGATGCCGGATTCCGCCAACGCTGGGCGGGTGTTGAAGTCCCAGCTCATGCCGATCATGGGGGTGAAGGCCCCCAGCCACTTCTTCTCCTCGTCGTTTTCCACGAGGTAGACCCACTCCAGGCCGCTGCCGTAGGTGTTGGCACCCGCCTCGAGCCAGCTGGCCTCGAGGGTGAGCCCGAAGTGCTCGCCAGCCATGAGCTCGAGCCCCACGTGGGGGGCAAAGGACAACCAGTTGGTGCGTTCGAAGGGCCGATAGGCGTTCACGGCGGCAGTACAGCCCAGGTAGGGCGCGATGAAGCGGTATCGATACGCACCGGTGATCCCCAGCGCGGGGAACACCACCTGGCCCGTCTCGAAGTCGGAGAGCCACACCAGCTTGCCGTTGGTGATGAGCGACCAGCCCTGGTCATCGGGTTGATCGCGCAGCCCCGGCTGGAACGCCGCCCAGTGCACCCCCGCCTCGAGGTGCATGGGGATGCTGGGCACGATGGGCGCGGTGAGGTTGTAGTTCAGGGACACGTCCATGTCGTCCCGCACGCCGTAGCGGCCGCCCAGGAAGACGACAGGCATGGGAACGGGCGCATCCAGGGCCGTGGTGATGGGCCCACCCAGCGACAGGCCCGCGGCGCCGTGGGCCTTGCCGACCGTGCGTGTTCGATGGGTGACGGTGCAGGCCGACAGACCTACGGCCGCGACCAGGAAGAGCGGGGACAGCTGGGAGCGCAAGTCCACCTCCGGGAGAGGCGGAAGTATACCGCGACTAGCGCGCCCCCCCCAGAACCGCGTCGGACCCAACGGACCTCATGGCGTCCACGGCGAAGGTGCTGACCAGGGGGTCGTCGGCCTCGGCGCCCCGCTGCAGCGCATCCAGCGCGCGTGGCCCGCCGATGCGAGCCAGAGCCTGGGTGGCGCGCTCCGCCATGTGATGGCTGTACAGGACCTCGGACAGTGGCTCGATCGCCTCCGAGGCCCTCAACGAACCGAGGGCCTCCGCTGCCATCCACTCGACGACCGACCAGGGATCGCACAATGCGCCGACGAGCGGTCCAACCGCGCGAGCGTCACCGATGACACCCAAAGCTCTGGCTGCCTCGCTGCGCACGCACGCGCGGGGATCCTCGAGGAGCGCGCACAGCAGCTCGACGCTCTCGCCATCGGGAACGTCGGTCAACACGCCCACGACCGCACTGGGTAGATCGACCGCACGTTCCGAGAAGATCCGCAGGACCGCACCGGGGAAGGCCGCAGCGCAGCGGCGCAGCATGGCCTCAACACGCTCCCGTCGGTGCATCGGGATGAGCCCGTGGTTCTCGTCCAACAGGTCGAGCTGGACGGTGAGCCGATCCTCGACCGAGTCCATAGCGCCCAGAAGCTCGCACATCAGACTCCTCTCGGGCCCACGGCCGGGTCGGAGCGGAGGCCTGGGCGGAGGTTCGATCTCGTCGAGAAACGGAGCTACCACCGAGACCGCACGCCGGTACACCGGCTCGCGGAAAGCGCGATCGTAGAGGGACTCGATGTCGGGGAAGGGTGGGGTGCGCATGGGGACGTCCGGAGAGGGAATGCATCCAACTCCCTCACCTGGAAATTCCCAGCTACCGTCCGGACCTAGAAGAAGGCCCCGAGCCACTCCCAAGCGTAGGAGCTCCCCCGCACCTCGCGGTACCAGGCGTCGAAGTCGTCCCCCACGATCGTGCGGCCCGCGGCCACGGCCCGAGACCACTCGCTATCGGCGGAGTGGTAGGCGTAGCTGTCCCGCAGCTGCTCCTCGATCACCACCAGCGGCATGGGGCCGAAGCCCCCGGTGATCAGCAGCTCGAAGATCTGCTGCTTCATCAAGTAGGCGTGGTAGTGGTCGTCGGCGAAGTACTCCTGCACGAGGAACGCCACCGCCAGCTGATCGGGTTGGGACGCGATGTGGTCCAGGCAGGCCCCGGTGGAGGGGAACGCCCCCTGGGCCGAGGCCAACATCTCGGTGACCACCTCGTAGCCGACGGGATCGTACTCTCCGCTGGGCACCCCCGGGTGATCGTCCAGGACCCGCCGCATGTCCGCGAGCACCGTGGCGACCGACTCGTGGCTCACCACGCGGGGCTCGGCCAGCTCTCGCTGCACCCTGCGGTAGATCCGCAGGGGATTCTGCTCGTTGCCCGACGCCATCTGCAGATCGGCGATGAACATCGTCTCGTCCAACCAGGCCCGGGCCTCGGGGTCCAGCTGGCCCAGCACGTCCCGGGCGCGACCGCGGGTGATGGCACGCTCGTAGGTGGCCCGCCCGCGGTGGGTGGTGGAAAAGGGGCCGTCTTCGGCCCGCGCGGGGGCGGCTGGCCAGCAGGCAGGGAGCGCCAGCAGCAGGGCAAGGGCGGCGAGCAAGGCGCGCAACGACGACATGGGGACTCCGGGAGTCGCGGGCGCCCCGAGAACACCCGACCCGCTCGGGATCTTACAGCGCTCAGCCCGCGACGGGCTCGCCCCACCAGGCGAAGGTGGCCACGATCACCCTGACCACCTCGGTCGTGAAGGGCAGGTAGAGGGTCTCGAGGGTGTCGGTGGTGCGGTGGTAGTGGGGCAAGCTCTCGCCCGAGCCGGAGACGTTGTGGGCCTCGACGCAGTCCATGGGCGAGATGGCCGGGATGCCGGCTTCCTGGAAGTTGGTGTGGTCGTCGCCGTAGCAATAGTTGTGGTTGTTCCAGGCCTTGTAGGCGACCCCCAGCGCGTCGGCGACCTCGGCCATCTGGTCCGAGAGGTGCTGCGAACCGCTGTCGCCCAGGATGTCGAACGCGTCCCCGTCCTCGAGGGGCCAGTAGGCGATCATGTCTGGGGCGATGACCCCTCGGACCTCGACGCCTTCCGTAGCCAGCCACTCCACCATGTGAGCGGAGCCCAGGCTGCCTTGCTCTTCGGCCCCAGTGAAGACGAACCACAGGCTGTGCCGGAACTGCATGGGCGCGAGGATGCGAGCCGCCTCGAGCACGGCGGCCACACCCGAGGCGTTGTCGTCGGCGCCAGGCGCGGCGGTCTCGGCCTGGTTCGAGGTGGAGTCGTAGTGGGCCGAGAAGATCCAGACGACATCGGGCTCCTCGACGCCTTCCTTGCGGGCGATGATGTTGGCCACGGGCTCGGAGCCCACCACGAAGGGGTCCTGCTCGGCCACCAGGCCGTAGCTGGTCAGCTTGTCCGCCAGCAGCTCGACAGCCTGGTCGTCACCATCCGTGTAGGTGTAGCGGGTTCCCAGACCTTCGAGCGCCGTGATGCTGGCCTCGATCTCGTCCTGGGAGACCTGGCTGGCGGTGGCCAGGGCCAGCTCGAATGGACCGTCGCTGTCCGTGTCCTGGGTGTCGGGGGGATCGCTGTCGTCCGTCTCGGGTCCCGAATCGTCGGAGATCGGGTCGGAGGGGCAGCCGACGAGCGCGGCCAGGACGAGCGGGAGGAGGAGGTGTTGGCGTCGCATCCGGGGAAGGTAGCAGGCCCCGTGGCCGTTGCCAGCAGGAATGTCGCCATGGCTCTCCGCGAGCGAGCCGTGTCACTCCCAGTCGAAGCTCAACTCGCCTATCCAGATGCCATCGGCGTCGTCCCACACCAACCAGAGCTCGTCGGAACGGCTGGCAATCGTGGAGCGGTGGGCGGCGCGGTCATCGGAGATGGCCTGACTGTCGTGTCCCGTGGCGACCCCCCAGGCGACCGGCTCCAAGTCCAGGTCCGCATGGGCAGCCACCACCCCGATGTTGCCCTCGTCGGGGTTGGGTGGACCCTTGACCGGCCCATCCTCGGGGGTGCGGAAGGTGTAGCTGATCAAAAACACGCTGCCATGACGCTTCACGCCGGTGCACCAATAGGCATCTTGGTCCGCAGGGGTGAGAGGTCCCCAAGTCTGGCGCAAGGTGAAGCCGAGGTCGTACTCGAGGGCCCAGATGCGGCGGGTACCAACACTCTCGCCCTCCTCGAACTGGCCGGGCTCGCCACTGGGGCTGGCGGCGAAGATCCAGTGGGTGTCGCCCTCGCGCAGCTGGCTTGCCCCAAGGCCCCAAAACTGGCCAGGCGTGGAGGAGCCGGGGATGTCCGCGGTCAGACGATGCACGTCCAGCTGCTCCAAATCGAGACTCAGCTCCCGCAGCAACAGGCCGCGCGCGAGCTCTGGGCCTGGGGCGATGTTGTCGGACCACCACGCTGCTTCCTCGCGGTACTCAGTGCCCAGCCACACCCGGTCATCCGCTACCATGAGCGTCTGATCCAGGGCCCGCTCGTCGTCCTCGATGGGGACATGGCCGCTGCCCCCGGTTTGACTAAGCGCATCGTCGAAGCGCTGGATCGCCACACCGTTTCCCTCCTCCTCGAGGGTCAGCAAAGCGTGGAAGATGGCGCCGTCGTCCTGGACGAGGTCGTGATCCGGTTCGCGCCTGTCGGGGCCACTCAGCCTCTGCTCGGTGCCATTCGGCTGGAAGTCATCATCCAAGCCCACCAGCCCGTAGCCCTCGCCGGCTGTCGCCCGCCCCAGCAAGAAGCCCACGTCCTGCGGCAGTAGACGGCCGAAGCTCCCGTCGGCGGCGAGGACGGGCGCTTGGATGACCAAGCTCGCGGCGGGCCCGGCGGTGTCATGACCGCTGTCGTCCATGGGACGGCAGCCGACGAGGGTGGTGACGAGAACCAAAGGGAGCCGCAGTGTAGAGGTCATTCGACAACCATCCGTTCTCGACTGCCGCGAGGCACACGAGCGAGGGAATGGGTGCCTGGCCATATCACCACCAAGCCGTTGCAGGGGACGGCGGCGCCCATTGGCTGGCTCACACCGGTTTTTCGAGCGTCACTCGCGTAGGGGAGGCCCTGGTTTGGCGTTGTCCTGGCCAGGTAGTGGTGGCGCAGTGAGCTCGCTAGCAGTGCCCTTGCACCATCACCGACAGCGCCAGGAGCAGAACGCCCACCAACATGGGCAGTCGGGACATGCGCGGTGGCAGGGGGGGAGACATGGGACCTCCTGTTGCTTCGACACCTGGCAGTGGGATCGGTGTCCCCTCTCCGATCCATCGTCCGTCGAGGCTATGATGTACTCCCCATCGACGTGATCGTCCTTGACCACCTTCCTGCTCGCCCTGCTGCTCGCCGGCTGTCCCGCGGAACCCGTGGACAGCGCGGTCCCCGCGTGCCAGGACCCGGCCTCGATCGTGCGTTCCGAAGGCTACTTTCACGCTTGGTTTCCCGGCGAGGACCGCATCGGCGGCGAGGGCGAGGTGGTGCCCTCGGACCGCTGGACGGTGCGGGAGGGGGACCGGCTCCAGGTGGAGTGGCCCGACCCCCTGATCGAGAGCGGCGTAGGCCAGGTGGACGGCTTCCCCACCTTCACGCCCGTGTTGATCCCCTTCTCGGCCCCGCTCGACGACAGCAGCCTCACACAGGACCGCTTCCTGCTTTTCCGCTTCGACCGAGGCGACGTGGAGAGCCTGCCCTTCCACCTGCACCACGTCGAGGACGAGGATCTGGTCTACCTGGCACCCCAGGGGCTGCTTCCCGAGGGAGCCTGGATAGGCGTGGCGGTGTTCGAAGGCGTCACCTCCGCCGAGGGCGAGCCCCTGGAGCGCCCGGCCGCCATGGACTGCCTGCTGGATGGCTGGGAGGACGAAGACCACGCGCTGCTCGGCGAAGGCGCGGACCAGGCCATGGCCGCGCTCCAGGCGGCCGGTCACGACCCCACCGACATCGCCTGGCTCAACAGCTTCCACACCGCCTCGCCCAACGAGCGGCTGCTGCGGCTCGGACGAGCCCACGACGACGCCCTGGCCAGCGGCGAGATGAGCGGAACCTTCACCCACGTACTCGAGGCCACGACCGAGGACGGAACGCTGACCACCGAGGTGAAAGCGCTGCTACCCGCCGATGTGCAGCCCTCGGGCGCCTACCCCTACGTCGAGACCTTCGTGCAGGGGCACATCCACCTGCCCGACGCGGCCTGGGTGCTGGATCCGGACGGCCTGCAGGAGCCCGGCGACGCGGAGTCGCTGCCCTTCACCCTGCTGGTGCCTCCCCTAGACGAAGGTGGCGAGCACTCGGTGTTGGTCTACCTGCACGGCATCGCCTGCTGCCGCGAGCAGGTCCTGGCCGCCTCGAGCCGCTTCAACAGCCGTGGCTACGTCATCGCCGCCATCGACGCCCGCGAGCACTACGTGCGCAACGACCCGGACGCCGACGAGTGCTACTCGAAGTGGTACGGCGTCAGCTTCTTCGACTTCTCCAGCATCGAGGCTACCGGGCACCGCTTCGCCCTGAGCGCCTCGGACGCCTACGCCCTGACCCTCTTCCTCGAACAAGACCTGCCCGGGCTGCTCGCGGATCTGGCGGCAGAGCAGGGCCTGTCCCAGGCCCCGACCGTGGGCCCAACCCACTTCATGGGCCACAGCCTGGGGGGCATCATCGGCACCATGACGGCGGCCTTGCTGCCCGAGCGCTTCGCCGAGGCCGGTAGCGCCCTGGTGGACTCAGCGGGCGGTGGTGGCCTGGCCATGATCGCCTTCCCAACACTGTGGGGGGGCTTCCTGGCGGAGCCGATGGCCGAAGACCAGCTGCAGATCCTGCTCGAACTGGAAACCGCCCTGGCCGTGGGGGATCCCGCCAGCCACGTCCCTTACCTGCCCATCCACCACCTCATCCAGGAGATCGAGGGGGACGGCACCATGCCGACCGCCACCACCGAGCTCCTGGCTTGGACGGGCGGCCTGCCCCTGCTCGAGCCCGTGGCCTTCGAGGTGCCCTACCTCTCCACCGAGCCCACGCCGACCAGCGGCAACATGGCCGACGGGCGCACGGCGGGGTTGGCCCAGTACGTGGGCGACGACCACAACTTCCTCTACAACCAGGCCGACCAGGCGATGGGCCAAGCCCGGCTGTTCATGGAGCAGGCGGTGATCTACGACGCGGCCGAGCTGCCGGAGGAGCCATGACCGTCCGCCCCTTCCTTCCCCTCGTCCTCCTCTCCCTCGGCTGCGGCTGCCGCGACAACCCCTGGGGGGTCGAGGGTGGCCCCATGGTCGTCTCCCGGCTCGAGCTGACTGACGACGGCGGCCGGGTGGACTGGTGCCACGAGTCCGACCTCATCGCCTTCGATCGCGAGGACGAGGAGGGCGACATGGAGGTCTACACCATCCAACCCGACGGCACGGGCGAGACCTGCGTCACCTGCGACATGAACCAGTTCTCCCGCGGCATCCGCGGTCAGCCCGATTGGCACCCGGGCTGCGAGTCCATGCTGATCGCGGTGCGGAACGAGCACTACGAAGGCACGCGCTTCGAGCACCCGGCCTGGGGCATCAACGACGACCTGTGGCTCATCGCCGCTGACGGATCCTGGGCCAGGCAGATGGTCGAGACCCCGGCCCTCGGCGCCGTGCTGCACCCCCACTTCTCCGACGACGGCAGCCAGGTGTTCTGGGCCAATCGGCGCTCCACGGGCGAGCCCTCTCCCTGGGATCTCGAGGACTACCCGGGAGACGAGAACCCCTGGGACGGCTGGTTCTTGAGCGTGGCCGACTTCGTGGGTGAGGACACCGACGGGCCCGCGCTCGAAGACCAGGTCGACCTGTACACCGACGAGGGCGGCTTCTTCGAGAGCCACGCCCTGGTGGACGGTACCATCTGGTTCTCCCACACCGAGGATGGCGATCCCCTGGTGGACGAAGGCTTCAGCGCGAACGTGGACGGGACGGACCAGGTCAACCACACCGACAACGTGGGCGGCTGGGAGGAGCACTGCGATCCCTCGCCCAACGGCCGGCTGATCACCTTCAACTCGAGCCGCCACAAAGAACGCTGGGCCTACCCACCGGACACGGCGCTCACCCTCGAGCTCGAGATCTTCGCCAAGACCGAAGACGGCGAGATCGTGCAGCTCACCCGCTACGGCGAAGACATCGCCCGCTGGAAGCGCGCGGTCACCTCCGACTACGCCTGGGGCCCCGACGGCCGCCACATCGTCAGCTACCACGTGGAGACCTTCCTGGGGAACTACCACCAGTTCATCGAAGTACTGGAGCTGGATCAGGACTGATAGGGGTTGGGGGCGGCGAGCCCCACCTCGGACGTGATCAGCTTCTCCGCCCCTTGTCACCCTATCCGTGACGATGGCGACCGCTACTGCGACGGCATCGACAACGACTGCGACACGCTGCGGGACTACGACGACGGCTGTATCGAGGTCGACTCCGCGCCCTACGTGGTGGGCGGCGTCAAGCTGGAGCAGACCGCCTGCGAGCCCGGCGACGCCATCACAGCGTCCGTGCTCGCCTACGACGCCGATGGCCAAACCCTGGACTACGTCTGGAGCGGCGACGAAAGCCTGGTCATCGAGCCCCTCACCGGCTCACCCAACGTCACGGTCGGCTGCCCCGAGCCAGCGAACGGCGACGGCCGAGTGCTGGACCTCTACGTCATCGTCACCGACGAGGACCAGAACTCGGTGTGGGTCTTCGACGAGCTGTGGGTCTACCCCGGGGGCGACCTCTACCGGCAGCACGCCGAGGTCCTCACCGAGCAGCGTTCCTGCGCCACCGGCGCGACCTCTCCGGCCCTCTCCCTGGCCTGGCTGGCCATGGTGGGCGCCGCGTTCCGCCGTCGGAGAGAAGGCTAGCTACAGGTCGGGTCGGACCCACTCAGGCGACGCGACCTTCCCCACCCTCAGCGTCGCGAAGCCGCCGTACAGCTGGTGATCGAGCACGGGCCAGCCGTCCTCGAGGTGGATCTGCTGCTCGTAGAAACCCGCCAGGCCCAGCCCCAGCCAGTCGAGGAACCAGAGGTTGACCCCAGCGTCGCTGGTGACCACGCCTTCTGGCAGATCGAGATCCAGGGCGGTGAAGTGCCGGTAGCCGCCCTGAAGCGTCAGCTCGAGCCAGCCAAGACCGGACTCGGCGAGGCGCAGGAAGGCGTAGTGGTAGGGGTCGTCCCGCCAGCCGTGGAGGTCGCGGGGGCCGTGGCGGTAGCCCGCGGTGAGCTGCCGGGAACGGTCGCGCCCGATGGCGATCTCGGCCACCGCCAGCAAGCCGGGGCCAGTGGGCCCCTCGATGCCTTCGGTGGTGACCACCTGCTGCCCGTAGCCCGCCAACACCCGCAAGTGGACCGGGCGCGCCACGTAGCCCTCGATCCCACCCCAGGCCTGCCAGTCCAGGCCGCCACCGCTGCCGTCGGGCAGATCGACGCCCAGGCTCTCGACCGACGAATCCCCCGCACTCCAGTCGTACCAGCAGGCGCGACCGCGGGCGACCACGGCCAGGTCGGGGGTGAGATCGAAGGCCACGCCGACCACGGGACCGCCGCCCATGCGCACGGCCGGGCCTGCCGCCCACATGGTGCGCTGGGGCTCGAGGAAGCGGTAGCGATCCACTTCGAGGCTGACCCCCAGCTCGATGCCCGTGGCGGGCTCGGGGTAGAACGCCAGCACCGGCTGTAGGTCCATCTGGGCGGTGGCCGCCCCCTGGCCGAGGTCTCCACCCCAGCCGGGCACGGCCCAGGGTTGCCACGCGTCGGGGCGGTCGCCGGGGTGAACCTGCGCGCTGTCCAGCAGGAAGCGGCCACCCATGACCAGGCCCAGGCGCTCGGCCGGGCGCACGTCGAGCTCCATGTCCACCTGGCTGTCAGGTCGATGTTGCAGGGTCTCGGCGACGTCGCCCAGGTACCAACGAGGGAACAGGGCTGCCTGAACCCCGAAGTCCAGGTCGCGGGTCTGCCACCAGAAGGCTCCGCGGGGTGCGATGCGCAGCTGGAAGGCCGGGTCGTCCACGGCCACGTAGCCGGGATCGCTCTGGTAGCCGGCGCCGAGATCGATGGAGCCCTGCACGTCGATGCGGTTGACGTATTGGCCGTCATCGAAGGTCATCGGGCGGGACCAGGGGTGCTCCTTGTCGGGTTCTTCCTCGCCGATCGCGGCGGGCAGGGCGAGCAGCAGCGCGGTGGCCGGAGCGAGCAAGGTCAGCTCCGGGGCCACAGATCGGTGAGGGGCCGCAGCGGGCGGAAGGGCGCTGCGAAGCGCAGCAGGACGACCAACACCACGCTCCACACCGCGATCATGCCCAGGGCCAAGAAAACGGGGCCTGGGAAGCTCCCGGGGAAGCCCGCCGTCGCCGCCGGGATGACCACCAGCAGCAGCGGCGCGCCGAAAATGATGGCGGCGGTGGCGCCCAGCACGGCGCTGGTGGCCACGGGACCCTTCAGCTCCGGGTCGAGGACCCGCAACAGAGCGAGCCCCGTGGGCATGGTGCCCGTGCTGCAGCCGAACAGCACGATGGCGTGCTCGAAGGGGTGGGAGGGGAAGGCCCTCTTGGCGGCCCAGATGCAGACCATCAGCGTGGCGAAGCCCGCGACCGAGGTCGTGACGAGGATGGGCAGCGCGTTGGCCTTCAGCACCTGGATCTGGATGGCGCAGAAGGCCGCACAGGTGCCCACGTCCACGGTGGTGCCCGCGATGCGCCCCAGCAGGCCGTCGTGCAGCCGGTTGGGCACCGGCGTGCGGTCCAACAGGCGCCGAAAGACCAGCGCCAGGATCCCCGAGATGATGAAGTGGAAGCCAAAGAGCAGGGCCACCAGCTGGGGTTTTTCGGCCAGGGCGTTGCCGGCCGCCCACAGGATGACCCAGGTGATCAGATAGATCGCGCCGATGCTGACCAGCTGCAAGGAGAGGGGCTCCATGCCTCCGGGGGGAGGGAGGCGTAGCTCGCGGAGTGATTGGCCGGCCTTGGCCTCGGCGTCTGTGGGCTTGGCCGGATCGCGTCCCTGATCTTCGGTCCAGCCCCGCTTGCGCGCCCAGGAGATGAGGGGCACACCCACCAGGGCGCACCAACCGAAGCCGATGGCCGCCATGATGAGCCCGATCTGCCCGCCATCGGCCATGCCCATGCTCTCCCAGGCCTTGCCCAGGGACAGGGCCTGGCCAGGGCCTTGGCTGAACGCCAGGGGGGTCATGAGGCCGAAGCCCGGGAAGACCGGGGAGCCGCGGAGGGACGCCCAGACCAGCACCACCAGCAAGCCCACGGCCCCCTGAAGCATGGCCAGCAGGGGGATGCCGATGGCCATGCTCTTGGCGTTGCCGGTGGCCTTGCCGCGCGCCGGGGTCTGCAGGCCAATGGCGATGAAGACGATGGCCAGCGCGTGGTAGACGACCTTTTCGAGGAAGTCGGTGTCCAGGGGCAGCAGCGCGAGCAGCGAGGGACCCAGCAGCAGGCCGATGACACCGGCCACCATGGAGTCGGGCATGACGATGTCGCGCCAGCGGTGCACGATGCGGCGGATGCCCGCGGCGACGAGCAGGAGTGCAGCGATGATGAGCAGCTGTACGATCCCGCTTTCGTGCCAGAAGACCATCGACCCTCCTCGGTGCTTTCCATCCCTATGGGGCGGGTCGTGGCAGGGCCAGCGAGCGACCGCCGTGTAGGCCGCTACGCGGCTTGGAGACTCAGCGCGAAAGTGAATACACATTCAGAACCGGCCCCGACGGGAGCGGCGACTGGTGCATTCCCATGGACGCGCTGGGCGGGACCGGACAGCTCAGCGACAGGGTCTTCGAGGACGATGTTCCTTCGTGCTGGGAGGACCTCGACGAGGAGGACTTCGAGGGCTGCCAGCTCGGGTGCGCCGCGGCAGGCGGAAGGGGCGGTGCACTCGGTGCGCTGGTGATGGCCGGCCTGTTGGTCGCGCGGCGGCGGAGGTGGGGCGGAGAGCGTTAAGCCTCCTCCATGACCGTGGCGGACTCCCAGCTTCGCGCCTGCCCCCACTGCGGGGCCCACGTCTCCCTGCCGCCCGGGCAGCTGAGCAAGACCTGCGCGTTCTGCGACAGCCCCCTGGTGGCCTACGACGGCGAGCAAGAACCGGTGGATCTCGTGGCCCCCTTCGTGCTCGACCAGCGCCAGGCTGCGGGCCGCTTGAAGCAGCACCTCAAAGGCAGCTTCTGGGCCCCCCAGAAGGTGCGGCGGTTGGACCCGGACGATCTGAAAGGCGTCCTGGTGCCCTTCTACTGCTACGACGCCAAGACCCACTCCACCTACAGCGGGCGGGTGGGCTGCTACTGGTACCGCACCGAGACCTACACCACCTACGTCAACGGCAAGCTCCAGACCCGCACCCGCACGGTGCGCGAGACCGAGTGGTTCCCCATCTCGGGCAGCCACGTCGCCTGCTACGACGACCACCTGGTGTCGGGCTCCCAGGGCCTGCCCGAGAACGAGGCCAACGAGCTCGAGCCCTTCGACATGGGCCAAGCGCGGCCCTTCGACGCAGGCCTGGTGGCCGGCTGGCCGGCCGAACTGCCCGATGTCGGCCACAGCCAAGCCGAGCAGACCGCCAACCAAGAGCTCGCCGAGCTCGAAAACGCGGCCATCCGCTCCTTCCTGCCAGGCGACGAGCGGGGCGACGTCAAGAACCGCACCACCATGCAGGTCTCCGACGTCCGTCTGGTGCTGCTGCCGGTGTACATGGCAGCCTACAAACACAAGGGCAAGCCCATGCGCCTGCTGGTCAACGGCCAGACCGGCGAGGTGGTCGGCAAGCTGCCGCGGTCCTGGTTCAAGATCGTGCTGGTGGTGCTGGTCTCCCTGGCCTTGATCGGCGGCGCGGTGCTCTGCGGCGGCCTGATCGCCGCCATCGTTGGGAGCCTGTCGTGAGCGCCCTGGACCTCCAGGCCGTCAGCTGCCAGGCCTGCGGCGGCGCGGTGGCCATGCCCGCGGGTGCGCCTCACCCCCGCTGTCTGTTCTGCGGCTCCGAGGCGGTCGTGGCCAGTCAGGTCGAGGACATCGAGCCCCCCGACACCTTCCTGCCCTTCGAGCTCGACCAGGCCGGCGCCCAGGATGCCTTCGCAGAAAAGGCACAGGAGAGCATCTGGTACCCAGGCGACCTGCGGAACGCCGAGCTTCAGCTCGACAAGCTGCTGCTGCCGGCCTGGGTTTGGTCCGGGCAGGTCGAGACCCACTGGGCCGCCCTGATTCGGGCGAGCACCCGGTCAGGCAAGCGACCTACCTCGGGCGACGGCACCATGAAGGTCACCGGCGTGCTGGTCCCCTCCTCTTCGGCCCTCACGCGAGCCGAGCTGGACGACATCAAGCCCTTCTCCGGCAAGAACGCCTTCCTGTTCCGCGCCGATCAGGCCGTGGCCCCCTTCGAGCTGGGCAAGCTCACCCGCACCGCGGCGCGCCACGCGGCCACCGAAGCGCTCGCCAAGGAACACCGCGCCCAGCTCGCCCGCGCCATCAACGCCGTCGCCTTTTCCGGCTCCCACCTGTTCAGCGACCTCGACGGCGAGCCCGTGTTCCTGCCCATCTACATCGGCGCCTACCGCCGCCGCGGCAAGCCCTACCGCATCGTCCTCAACGGCCAGACCGGCAAGATCACCGGCGAGTTCCCCAAGTCCTGGCTCCGCATGGGCTGCGCCGCAATCCTCTTCGCCAGCATCGCCACCGGCCTCTGCATCGCCTTGATGCTCCTGATCTGGGTGGCGACGCTGTACATGTAGAGGGGGGGCGGGCGGCGGCCAAGGGTGGGGGCTCCGCGGGCGGAGGGGCGAGTGTTGGCCCCACAGCGGCCAAGGGTGGGGGCTCCGCGGGCGGAGGGGCGAGTGTTGGCCGGAATACAACCGATGGACCCACCGCCGAGCACGAGAAGGCAGTAGTGCCCCACCAAGTGGCGTAGAACCAGGGGGTCCGCGTTCGCCGATCAGGCCCATGTGCTGTTCTTCTTCTTTCACCTCGCAGTAGACGGGGTTGTGGGCGTTGTGGGGAACGCAAGGCGTTCTCCAAGAGGCTGTGGGAGGGCGCAAAGCGGCCTTCCATCGAGGCGGTGGGCAGACAGCGGGAAACGCGCAGCGTCTTTCCACTGACCGTCCATGGACTCGTTCAGCCCCGTCATCGTCCACATCCCCACTTCGCAGCTGCAGGGATTGCTTGGGATCATCGCGCGATCTCCAGCCTGGCTGTTGGTCTACAGAGACCTTCCCGGATCACGTGGTGGCCGTCTTCGCTACCACACCACGGATCGGAGCTCTACCGAGAAGACCCACACTTTCGCGCCCTACCGCTTCTGCTTCTTGTCCCTCTTGCGCGGAAACTTCCGTACGCCCTCCTCGAGGGCGAGCCATGGAAGAACGGCTCGACGGGCTTGTACCGGAATGGGCTGGGCGGCGAGGCGCCGTGCCGAGCGCCAGGAAAACCCACCGGCCTCGGCTACGCCGGCAAGGGCCAGTCCGGCTTCCAGCGCTAGGACGCAAGCGACTCGTTTTGCCGAAACCACATGGGGTAGCTGCGAATCCAGGGGAAGCGCAACGCAGAGCGCCGAGGCGGCCGCACGAACAAGCCCATAGGCGCCGACAGTCGCTACGTCTGCGAGGGTAGCTGGTTCGAGCGGCCAGCCTGGCAACCCCACGGCCCCGAGAGCGTCGGACGGTCGAAAACGAGGAAGCAGCAGGTTCGTGCAGAGCTCTGCCCCCTCGATCCACCTGGCGCCCACGATGTCCGCGACACAGTTGCCACTCCAGAGGGCGGAGTGCTCGGGAAGACCGTGATGCTCCGGCTGGTCGAGGACGTAGCCGACGGCGTTCTCCAAGTGTGCGCGGCTGTTGATCGCCCGAATGCGGGGGGCATCCAGCGGGATGACAGCGAGCTGGCGGAGGCTCCTGGTGCAGGCCCGGATGCGCCTGGAGACCACCACGTCGGGACCATTGAACAGCCCGTGAACATGCTCGTCCACGATGCAGTACAGGCCCAGTTCGGCTCCCCCGCAGGCCACGAGCTTTCGGACGGCTCGACGCCGGAGCGCCTCACCCGGGAAAAAGGGAAGCCGACCTTCGGTAGACCAGGTGACGTGCTTGGGACGCATGGGAGACCTCGCGCTGGAGACGGTCCACGGGAGACGCACGTCCCGTGCCATCCGAAAAGCAAGCTTGGTCCGTCGACAAGCGTCAAGGTGTCGAACGGTTTTCGACGATATCGTCGAACTTTCGACGATCGACTCCAACACGCACGGCGCCCGCTCGGACCACAGCGGCCAAGGGTGGGGGCTCCGCGGGCGGAGGGGCGAGTGTTGGCCGGAATACGGCCAAGAGTGGAGGTTCCGAGGGAGGAGCCGAACCTGTTGTAGGTTAGGGGCCTCCTCCTGTCCGAATGGAGGACCCATGGCCACCGAAGCGCCTGTCGCCCTGATCACGGGAGCCTCCGCCGGTATCGGGGTCGCCACTGCCAAGCTGTTTGCCGAGAAGGGTCTTCGGCTGGCCCTGGCGGCTCGCCGGGAAGACCGCCTCGAGGCCCTTGCAGGGGCACTGCGTACGGCGGGCAGCGAGGTGCTGGTACTGCCCACCGACCTGGCCGTCCCCGAGCAGACCGAGGCCCTGGTTCCGCGAGTGCTCGACGAGTTCGGCCGCTTGGACGTGCTGATCAACAACGCGGGCTACGGGCTGCAGTGCCGCTTCGGGGACATGCCTGCGGGCGACCTGGCGCGCATGTTCACCGTCAACGTGCTGGCTCCCATGGCGCTGGCCCGCGCGGCGGTCGAGCCCATGCAGGCTCGAGGTGGAGGCTCCATCGTCAACGTGGCCTCCGTGGGCGGGGTGGTCGCCCATCCCTTCAACGTCGCCTACTGCTCCACCAAGCATGCCCTGGTGGGCTTCTCGAAGTCTCTGCGGCTGGAGCTGTGGGGCACGGGCGTGCGGGTCACCGCGGTCTGCCCTGCTTCCACGCGCACCGAGTTCTTCGAGCGCGCCAGCTCGGATCTGCCCTTCGCCGGTTTAATTTCCACCTTCCAGTCTCCCCCCGAGAAGGTCGCCCGCGCCATCCTTCGCGCCTCCCGCGGCAACCGGGCCGTGCTCTTTCCCACCATCGATGCGTGGCTGCTGTCCCTCGCCGAACGATTCCTGCCCTGGGCCTCGGCTCTGGGCAACGTGATGTACCGCGACCAGGTCCTCGAGATGGTGACAGACGAGGCCCGAAAGGACCCACCCTGATGAAAAAGCGCAAACTCTACTTGGTCCTCGTCCCTCTGGCGCTCCTCGCAGTGCTCTGCGCGGGCCTGGCCCTGGGCATCCGCTCGGTGCTCGAGGGTGGCAAGCCCATGGAGGACGGACGCACCTTCGCGGACGGCAGCGTCGAGCGCGTGGTGGACGCCATCGTCTCGGCCTTCATCATCGAGTCGGGCGACGAGTTGGTGCTGGTGGATGCCGGCATGGACTCCACGGCGGCCAACATCCTGGCGGCCCTCGAGCGGCGCGGGTACCAGGCGAGCGACGTCGACGCCATCCTCTTCACCCACGGCCATGGCGACCACGTAGGAGGAGCCCACGAGTTCCCCGACGCCGCGCTGTACGTCCTCGAACCCGACCTGGACCTGGTGGAAGGTCGACGCGTGGCGGGCAACGTGCTGGGCAAGACCCAACAGCCCGAGCCCACCGGCCTGACGGTCGCCCAGGGGCTCACCGATGGCGAGATCCTGCACCTGGGCGACCTGGAGTTCGAGGTC
>CAZVHW010000010.1:3024-36410 GCA_964626835.1 uncultured Enterobacterales bacterium | reverse complement strand
GATCGAAGCCCAGCTGGCGCATCTCGCTGTTGTCGTCCAGGACGACGTCTGGCAGCAGGGTCAGCCCGTACCGGCCGAGGTCCTGGGCGGTGCTTGGGGTGGCAAGGGGCTCCAGCATGAGCAAGGCGTTGCGGCCGGCGAGCAGGTGGGCCGCCAGGGCCTCGCGCTCCTCGGGCAGCAGATCCACCTGGGGACCCGCCAGCACCGCCACCTCGCAGTGTTCGGGAATGCCGCCGTGCTGGATGATGCTCGTGCGTTCCACGGAGTAGTTCTGGCCCTCGAGCTTCTGGACCGCGCCGCTGATGCCAGAGGGCTCGTCGTCGTCTGGATCGGCTTCGCCGTGATCGGACAGGAAGCAGATTGCGTGCTGGACCCCCGAGACCAGCCGGAGCAATGCGTTGCTCATGGCTTCTTCGTCGAAGGCGGTCTCGAGGCGTTGCTGGGCATCGTCGGCAGCCAGGATGACGGTGCCGTACGCCGAGGTCACCCCATACTGGCGGGCGGCCATGGGGTCGTGCCACGGGTCGTAGAGCTGGGCGGTGAGCTTGTCGGTGTGCTGCTGGTAGGCCTCGAGCAGGTCGAGGAAGCTGGTCTCGTCGGTGCTGCCTGTGGGGAAGAAGGCCAGCAGGACGATCTCGTGTTCCAGGCCTTCGAGGACCTGGATCGTCTGCGGAGCCAGGCTGTGGCGCCCCGTCGTGGTCAGGTCCCAGCGGTGGTCGTGGCGGTGCGCGAGCACGTTGGTGCCCACGGCGAGGCAAAAGGCCAGCAGGACCAGCAGCCCGGCTACCAGGTTGAAACGAACGGCCCGGCTCTGGGCAGCGCGTCGCAGGGGGGCCTGGTCCAGGAAGATCCAGGCGAGCCAGAACAGCAAGCCCGAACCACCGATCCAGGCGGGCCAGCCGCCCCACTCTCCCCAGACGATGCGGGCCACGAGGTGGAACAGCATGCAGAGCAGGCCGAGTACGGCGAGCAACCAGGCGTGACGCTTCATGATCAGCCCCACCGCATGCTCTCGACCCGCTGGTGGGTCGCGAACAGGAAGATGCCGACAAAGCTGACGAAGTACACGAGATCCCGCAGGCGGAGGATGCCCTTGCCCATGGGTTCGGCGTGGGTGAACAGGGAAGCCTCGGCGATAGCCTCTGTCCACGGACCGCTGCCGATCATGCCTACCGCGGCGAGAACCCAGAACAGGAGCAGGACCACCAGGCCCAGGACCAGGGCCACGACCTGGCTCTCGGTGAGGGAGCTGGTGAGCAGGCCCACGGCCATGAAGGCCCCGACCAGGAGGAAGATGCTCAGGTAGCCGCTGAGGATCACGCCGGGATCGGGGTCGGCGAACCAGAGCAACAGCCCGGTGTAGTGGGCGGTGGCCAACACCAGGACGCCCGCGAAGGCCATGCCTCCGAGGTACTTGCCCAGCACGATCTCGGCGGTGCTCACCGGAGATGTGAGCAGCAGCTCGAAGGAGCGTTGTTTGCGGTCCTCGGCGAACAGGCGCATGGACAGGGCGGGGCAGAGCATCAAGAGGATGAGGCTGACCTCACCGAAGAACGGCGCCACCAGGTGGGCGCCCAGGTCGAGTGGCTCGCGGTAGGGATTGTACGCGGTCTCCACGGACTCGAGTGCGTACCAGCGCACCTCGAGCACGAAAAAGAAGCCCGTGATGACCAAGAAGGCGCACAGGGCCAGCCAGCCCGTGGGGGTGGCGAAGTAATGCTTCAGCTCCCGCTTGGCGATGGCCAGGATGTTGCTCATGGCTGACCTCCCTCGCCCTCGGTCCAGGCGTTCGTGGTGTTCCCTCTGCCCGTCAGGCGCAGATAGGAGTCTTCGAGGCGTTCGCGACCTTGCAGCTCGAGCAGGTCGAAGGGTGCCGCCGCTCGGGCCACGGCGGCGCGGACGTCGCCGTGGGTGGCGAGCTCGTAGCGGCCTGGGGCCATGGTCTCCAGCCCGTGGACCCCGCCGATGGCGCGCAGTGCCGCCTCGAGGTCCTCGTGGGGCTTGCCCACCCGGAGCCTGATTCTCCGCAGCTCGTCAGCCAAGGCTTCGATGCTGTCTTCGGCCACGATGCGGCCTTCGTCGATGATGATGACCCGCTCGCAGATCTGCTCGACTTCCGGGAGCACGTGGGTGGAGAGGATGACCGTGCGCTCGCCGGCCGCGAGCTCGCGGATCAGATCGCGGATCTCCTTGCGCTGTGCGGGGTCGAGGCCGCTGGTCGGCTCGTCCAGCACCAACACGTCGGGATCGTGCACCAGGGCCTGGGCCAAGCCCACCCGCTGCTGGAAGCCCTTGGACAGGTGCCCCACCAAGCGACCCTGCACACCTTGCAGTCCGGCGCGCTCGATGGCGCGGTCGGTGGCGACGGTCAGCTCGGCGGCTCCCTTGATGCGCGCCACGAAGCGGAGGTAACCCTGGACGGTCATGTTGGCGTAGAGCGGAGGGTGCTCGGGCAGGTACCCCAGGCGGCGCTTGACGGCCTTGGGTTCGAGGGCCACGTCCAGCCCGCCGATGAGGGCCCTTCCGGCCGTGGCACCCAGGCTTCCGGCTAGGACGCGCATGGTGGTGGTTTTGCCTGCGCCGTTTGGGCCCAGGAAGCCAACCACCTCCCCGCGCGCGACCTCGAAGCTGACGCCCCGCACGGCTTCGTGATCTCCGTAGCGGCGGGAGAGGTTCTCGACGGTGATCATCGCCTGTGATGCCTCCTCCGGAGGGCCCATTGCAGGGTGCACAGCCAGCCCTTCGGTCGCGCGAGGGTAACCTCGGGTGCCTACACGTCAACCAGGGGCCTTGGCAGCGTTGCGAGGATGCGCCCACCGCCGGTATGCTGTCACCTCCGACCTCACTCGTAGTGGTGACAAGATGGTGCGTGCTCTCCTCCTAGGCTTCGGCCTGTTGTCCCTCGCAGCCTGTAGTAGCTCTTGGGACCCGGTCGACCATGATGGCGACGGGTTCTCCGCGCTCGATGGCGACTGCTGGGACGCCACCGGCGGGCCCGCCGGGACGGACCTTTCAGGCGCCGACATCTTCCCCGGTGCCAGCGAGTCGTTCTACGACGGCATCGACCAGGACTGTGCCCAGGACGACGACTTCGACGCGGACGCCGACGGCTACGTGCCCGACGAGTATGTCGGCGTACAGACCGAGGGTGTGCCCGGTAGCGGCGAGCTGCCTGGAGGAGACTGCTGGGACGACCCCTCCGCCATGACGGCGCTGGTCACGGTGGTGGGCTCCGACCTCACCGACAAAAACGGCGACATGCTCGACTGGGCCCAGCCCGCGGCCGGAGAGACCCATCCCGGGGCGGACGACAGCTGGTACGACGGCTTGGACCAAGACTGCGCTGGCGATGACGACTTCGACCAGGACCTGGATGGCTACCGCACGGAAGGGTACCCGGACCAGCAGGGCGAATATGGCGATGACTGCGTCGACGGCAACGACCTGGACGACGAGAACTTCTCCGAGGCGGCGCCGGCGGACGTCAACCCGGCCGCCACCGAGATCTGGTACGACGGCACCGACGACAACTGCGACGACAACGACTGCGACCAGGACGGCGATGGCTACCCAGTGGATGGCCTGGGCCAGCGCCACTGCGAGACAGAGGAATGCGACGACACCGACGCCTCCATCTACCCCGACGACAGCATCGTCGAGATCTGGTACAACGGCATCGACGAGAACTGCGACGGCGACGACGGCGACCAGGACGGCGACGGCTACTGGGTCGATGACTACGACGCCCGGGTGCTCTCGTCGGGGAGCGGCGAAGATCCGCTGGATGTCCCCGAGGGCTCGGAAGACGACTGCTGGGACGTGCCAGAAGAGGTCGAGGCCATCCCCACCGACTTCACGGCCATCAACGGCTTCGAGCAGCCCACGGCCGCCGAGGTGTTCCCGACCGCCGAGGACACTTGGTACGACGCGGTAGATCAAGACTGCGCCGAAGACTCCGACTTCGATCAGGACGCCGACAGCTACACCACCGACGTCTACCCGGACCGCGAAGCCGAGTACGGCACCGACTGCGACGACACCGACAACAACGTCTTCCCCGGTCAGTTCGAGACCTACTACGACGGCACCGACGACAACTGCAACGGCAACGATGGCGACGCCGACAGCGACGGCTACTGGGCCGAAGACTACGAAGGCCTCGTGGCTGCGGCCGGCGGCACGCCCCTGGACATCCCGGAAGACTGCGGTGACCTGGGCAACCTGCCCTGCGATGGCGACTGCAACGATGCCGACGCCGACGTGCACCCCGACCGCCTCGAGGACTGCAGCACTGAGTACGACGACGACTGCGACGGCGATCTGAACTGGGACGACGATCCGGGCGACGCCATCGACTGCACCACCTACTACGAGGACACCGACGACGACGCCTATGGCTCCACCAACAGCTACTGCTTCTGTGAAGCCGCGGGCGACTACGACGTGCTCAACGACGACGACTGCGACGACGGCGACGCCGACACCAACCCAGGCGCGGACGAATACTGCGACGGCCACGACGACGACTGCGACGGCGACGTAGACGAAGACTCCGCGGTCGACGCCCTCACCTGGTACCAGGACGCCGACAGCGACACCTACGGCAACCCCTCGGTCAGCGATGTCGAGTGTTATCAGCCCTCGGGCTACGTGCTGGACAACACCGACTGCGACGACACCCGGGCGCTGACGAATCCTGCCGCCACCGAGTACTGCAACTACCTGTACGACGACGACTGTGACGGCACCATCGACGAAGCCTCGGCGGTAGATGCCGACACCTGGTACCTCGACTCGGACGAAGACGGGTACGGCGACCCCGCCATCTCCCAGGTGGCCTGCGAGATGTACCAGCCCACGGGCTACATCCTCGACAACACCGACTGCGACGACTCCGACGCCGGTGACTACCCGGGCGCCCCCGAGGTCGTGGCCAACGACGACGACGAGGACTGCGACGGCGGGGACACCTGCTACGACGATTGGGATCTCGACACCTACGGCACGCTGGATGGCGACACCGTCCTGTCCGCTGACACCGACTGCGCCGACTCGGGCGAGTCCTACACCATGGACGACTGCGACGACGCCGAGCCCACCACCAACCCCGGCGCCCTCGAGTACTGCGACGGCCACGACGACGACTGTGACGGCGAGGTGGACGAGGACAACGCGGTCGACGCGCTCACCTGGTACGAAGACGACGACGGTGACACCTACGGCAACCCGTCGGTCGACGACGACGAGTGCTACCAGCCCTCGGGCTACGTGCTGGACGACACCGACTGCGACGACACCGACGCCGGAGACTACCCCGGCGCTACGGAGGTCGTGGCCAACGGAGACGACGAGGACTGCGACGGCGGGGACACCTGCTACGAGGACCTCGATCTCGACACCTACGGCACCAGCAGCACGGTGAACAGCACCGACCTCGTCTGCACGGACTCCGGCGAGTCCGAGGTGGACACCGACTGCGACGACGGCGAGCCCACCACCTACCCGGGTGCCGCCGAGGTCATCGCCGACGGCGTAGACCAGGACTGCGCCAACGGCGACACCTGCTACGAGGACAACGACGGCGACACCTACGGCACCGTCAACACCCAGGTCAGCATCGATCTGGACTGCTCCGACACCGGCGAGTCCTACGTCGACACCGACTGCGACGACACGGAAGCGACCACCTACCCGGGCGCCACCGAGGTGGTGAACGACGGCGTGGACAACGACTGCTCGTCGGGCGACCTGTGCTACTACGACGCCGATTACGATGGCTATGGCACCAGCACCACGGTGGTCAGCGCCGACCTGGACTGCTCGGACACGGGCGAGTCCATCTACGACACCGACTGCGACGACGCCGAGTCCACCACCTACCCGGGCGCCACCGAGGTCATCGCCGACGGCGTGGACCAGGACTGCGCCAACGGCGACACCTGCTACGAGGACAACGACGGCGACACCTACGGCACCGTCAACACCCAGGTCAGCATCGATCTGGACTGCTCCGACACCGGCGAGTCCTACGTCGACACCGACTGCGACGACACGGAAGCGACCACCTACCCGGGCGCCACCGAGGTGGTGAACGACGGCGTGGACAACGACTGCTCGTCGGGGGATCTCTGCTACCTCGACCTGGACTACGACGGCTACGGCACGTCGAGCACCGTGGTCAGCGCCGACTTGGACTGCGCGGACACCGGTGAGTCGGCCTACGACACCGACTGCGACGACGCCGTCGCCAGCACCTACCCGGGCGCGACCGAGGTGGTGGACGACGGCGTGGACAACGACTGCGACAGCCTCGAGGCCTGCTACGAGGACCTGGACGGCGACAACTACGGCACCGCCAGCACGGTCAGCAGCAGCGATCTGGACTGCTCCGATTCGGGCGAGTCCAGCTACGCCACCGACTGCGACGACACGGTGGCCAGCACCTACCCCGGCGCCACCGAGGTGGTGAACGACGGTGTGGACAACGACTGCAACGCGGGCGACGCCTGCTACGAGGATCTCGACGGCGACGGCTACGGCACCGCCACCGAGATCGACAGCTCCGATCTGGACTGCGCCGACTCCGGCGAGTCCACTCTGTCCACCGACTGCGACGACGCGGTGGCCAGCACCTATCCGGGGGCCACCGAGGTGGTGGACGACGGCGTGGACAACGACTGCTCCTCGGGCGACACCTGCTACGGCGACAGCGACGGCGACGGCTACGGCACCGCCAGCACGGTAGTCAGCACCGACCTGGACTGCTCGGATTCCGGCGAGTCCAGCCTGGACACCGACTGCGACGACGCCGCGTCTTCGGTCTACCCCGGCGCCACCGAGGTGGTCGCCGACGGCATCGATCAGGACTGTGCCAACGGCGACACCTGCTACGAGGACAACGACCTCGACGGCTACGGCAGCACGGGCACGCAGGTCAGCGTCGACCTGGACTGCAGCGATTCCGGTGAGTCTTCTGTCGATACGGACTGCGACGACACCGACGCGGCCCAGTACCCGGGCGCGGACGAGTACTGCAACGGCGAGGACGACGACTGTGACGGCACAACCGACGAAGACTCCGCGGTGGACGTGGCCACCTGGTACCTGGACTACGACGGCGACAGCTACGGTGACAGCAGCTTCAGCGACGTCGATTGCGACCAACCCACCGGCTATGTTAGCGAGAGCACGGACTGCGACGACAGCGACGCCGCGCAGTACCCGGGGGCCGACGAGTACTGCAACAGCGAGGACGACGACTGCGACGGCACCACCGACGAGGACTCCGCGGTCGATGCGACCACCTGGTACGCTGACAGCGACAGCGACACCTACGGCGACGTCAGCACGTCGGACGTCGAGTGCAGCGCGCCCAGCGGCTACGTCGGCGACAACACCGACTGCGATGACGACGACGCCGCGCAGTACCCGGGGGCCGACGAGTACTGCAACTCGGAAGACGACGACTGCGACGGCAGTACGGACGAGGGCGCGGTGGACGCCACCACGTTCTACGCCGATTCGGACAGCGACGGCTACGGCGACGCCAGCACCACACAAGACGCCTGCTCCACGCCCAGCGGCTATGTCAGCGACAGCACCGACTGTGACGACGAAGACAGCGCGCAGTACCCGGGCGCGGATGAGTACTGCAACTCGGAGGACGACGACTGCGATGGCAGCACGGATGAAGGCGCGGTGGACGCCACGACCTGGTACGCGGACGCGGACAGCGACACCTACGGCGATTCCGGCAGCACCCAGGCCGCCTGCTCCCAGCCTTCCGGCTACGTCAGCGACACGGCGGATTGCCTCGACTCGGACGACGCCGTCTATCCGGGTGCGCTGGAGATCTGCGACGACGGGCTGGTCAACGACTGTGACGAGGCCGACGGTGGCAGCGCGGGCCACGCCTGCCCAGTCGTGGGAGACCTGGTAGTTTCCGAAGTCATGCCGAACCCCTCGGTCCTCAGCGACGCGAGCGGCGAGTGGATCGAGGTCTACAACGCTTCAGCCAGCGACATCGACTTGGAGGGTATGCTGGTCTACGACGATGGCAGCGACTCCGATCAGATCCTCTCGTCCGTGGTCGTCACCGCGGGAGGCTTCGTCACCCTGGTCCGGAACGCTTCGGCACTGCGGGAGTACGACTACGTCCTGTCCGACTTCACGTTGACCAACTTGTCCTCCGGAGACGAGGTCATCCTCGCCACGTACGGTACGGACGGCACGGACGGTACGGTCATCGACGAGGTCTGGTTCGACGACACCTGGCCCTGGGACGACGGTGCGTCCATGGCCCTGGACGCTGGCAACATGACCGCCGTGGCGAACAACACCGACACCAACTGGAACGAGTCGGAGTGCTACTACAGCATCGACAACTCGGGTGCGTCGCTGGACTACGACATGGGTACCCCGGGCGGCGAAAACGACCTTGGCTGTCCCTTGATCGATCAGATCGATCCCTCCGAGATCGATCTGTCCGGCGATGACACCATCACGATCACCGGCACGGATCTGGCCTGGTCCTCGGGGGACGTCGTGGTCACCGCGGGCGTCTGGGGCACAGACACCGAGCTCACTCCGGACAGCACGGCCGACACCGCGGTGGACTTCACGGCAGAGTCTTCCGCCAGCCAGGACTCCGCCGACATCGTGCTGTACAACGGCATCAACCTCGCCCTGCTCGAGGACGGGCTGAACTGGGTGGAGATCGACACCACCTACATCTGGTGGCCCATCCCCAGCACCCACGCGAGCTACGGGCAGGACTTCATCGCGGACTCGGGCGGCGGCAGCACGCTCGAGGCGGGCGAGGACACCGAGGACATCTACGGCCGCGTCTACCACGTGGGCGTGGCGGACTGCACCAGCGAGCCCAGCGACTACGACGTGGACCTCGGGTACGGCCCGACAGGGACCGATCCCCGCTACGACGCGAGCTGGACCTGGATCGACACCCAGTTCAACAGCTCCGCCGCGGACTGCACCGCCTACCACAGCGAGTACTACGCCCAGCTGGAGTCCCTCTCGGCGGGCACCTACGACTTCACCTTCCGCTATTCCTACGACAGCGGTCCGTGGGTCTACGGCGAGCTGCGGGGCGACTCCCCCTACACCGAGACCGAGGGTCCCAGTGGCTACGCACCGGGCGAGGTCTTCGATCTCGACCAACTCGGCACCTTCACCGTCAACTAGCGCACCATCGGATTCCGCGTGCTCATCCTGTCCCTCCTCATCGCCAGCGTTGCCAGCGCGGCCGATTGTCCGGCCACGCTGGACGATCTGCACCAGCCCCTGGAGGCGGCCGTCTCGGCCTTCGAGGACATGGATGCGGAGACCTTTGGCGCTGCGCTGGAGGTCTTCGAGGAGCTCGTCCGATGTCCCGATGGAGCCGTGGACGCCATGCTCGTGCGGCGGGCCCACGTGGTCATGGCTCTGGATGCCTACATGGCCCAGGACTCCGAGCGCACCAAGGCAGCCTTCAGGGCCGCGCTGGCGGCGGACCCCAGCTTCGAGCTGTCCTGGGACCTCGCGCCGCGGGGCAACCTGCTGCGCGAGCTGTTCGACGACTCCAAGAAGCACGAGGCCGGGGCCAGCGCCGAGCTGGCGAAGCCCACCTCCGGCTCGTTCTGGGTCGATGGACTCCCATCCACCACCCGCCCGTCCGACCGCCCCTTCGTGCTGCAATGGATCGACGAGCACGGCAACGTGAGGTGGTCCCAGTACCTGCCCGAGGGAGCCCACCTGCCCATCGAGGTGTTGGCGGCCATGCACGAGGACGACCCCATGGACGTCTTCACGGTGGCGCCGCCCCCGATCAGCGGAGGGCCCGGCGATTCGGCGCTGCCGACAGCTGATCCGAACGCCGGAAACGGAGCCAGCGTCGCGCTTCTGGCCTCGGCCGGCGGCGTAGCCATTGCCTCGGGTGGGCTGTATCTGGCCGCGGCGCTCACCCGCGGCAAGTGGCAGGAGGCCGTAGACGAGTGTGTTGTCTGGGATGGCTGTGCGGACGCCCCCGACGCGGCACTCGCGGAGCATGAAGATCTCGCGAGCCGTGCTCGCGTGTTCGGTTTCGTCGCGCAAGGTGGTGCCGGGCTGGCGCTGGGCCTCGGACTGGTCGGAGGCGTCACGCTGATATGGTAGCTTCGGGCCGGCGCTACGAGATCGAATCCCTGCTGGGCAAGGGGGGCTTCGGGTCCGTCTATCGGGCACGGTACGTGGGCGAGGGCGGCTTCTCGAAGGTCGTGGCCCTCAAGGTCCTCAACAAGAACATGGCGGATCTCGAGGAAGTCTTGGCCCGGCTGCGGGACGAAGCTCGGCTGCTGGGCATGCTGCGTCACCGCGCCATCGTGCGGGCCGACAGGCTGGTCCGGCTCGCAGACCGCTGGGCCGTGGTCATGGAATGTGTCGAGGGCGTGGACCTCAAGCGCGTCCTGGCCCACAAGCCCGTGCCAGCGGGAACCGCCATCGAGGTCATCGGCGAGGTGGCCGGGGCGCTGCACGCGGCGTGGAACACCGAGGGTCCCGACGGCAAGCCCATCCGGCTCATCCACCGCGACATCAAGCCCTCCAACATCCTCCTGACCGCCTATGGCGAGATCAAGGTGCTGGACTTCGGCATCGCCCGCGCCGACTTCAAGGAGCGCGAGGCGGAGACCCGCGCTTTCGGCATGGGCTCGCTGCCCTACATGGCTCCCGAGCGTCTCGACTTCCGCGACACCGCCGCGGCGGATGTCTACGCGCTGGGTGTGGTCTTCTTCGAGCTTGTCACGGGGCGGGCGTTTGGCCGAGCCTCGGCCGTACCGGAGCGCCACGTCAAGCACGTCGATGCTGGCCTGCGGTTCTTGGTGGAGCAAGGCGTGGCCAACCGCGACCTGCTGCTGTTCCTTGGCAGCCTGTTGGCCTACGATCCGGACGATCGCCCTACAGCGCGGCAGCTCGAGCGCATGTGCGTCAACCTTCGCCGTCGGTTCGAGGACGATCCCCTGCGCTACTGGGCCGAACAGGTGGTGCCCATCATTCTGGAAAACTCCGAGAAGCTACCCGCTGACGATTTCACCGGCTCCTCGCTGGTGGAACAGTCCGAGGGTGCCTTCGCCGTTCCGGTTGCGCGCACCGATCCCGCCCCCGAGCCAGACATCAGCGGTTTGGGATCCCACCCCAAGCCGAAAGCCGCAGTGGGCACGACATCGGATGGTTCGTTGTCGGGGGCGTTCAGTCGCCCCGCCGCAAGGGTGCCCAGCGCTTCGTACACCACTGGATCAGGGGCTTTCAGCAAGTCAGTGGCGAGCGTGGCCAGCGGGTCGTTTGCCTCCGGCTCCTGCGCCTTCAGTAGACCCGCGGCCGGGAGCGCGAGTGGGTCGGGCACCGGGACGGGCTCCGTACCACCGCCGCCCGCCCCGCCACTCGCCCCGGCGTCGGCACTGCGTTCCTCGCCGGGGCTCGAGCCGCCCAAGGGTTCGCCCGAGGTCACCGCGGAGATGGAGGTACCTGGCCCCCTGGTGTCCGGTGATGGAGCGGTGGAGAAGCCAGATCAGGAAGAAGCCGCGACGGATCCCGGCTTGTCGGGTCGTCCGCCCAAGCGCAGCAGATTGACCCTTCTGGTCGTGCTCGTCCTCCTGCTCTTCGTCACCGCCGCGCTGGGCGTGGGCATTCTGGTTGCGGGCAACCTGGTGCGTCAATCCAACGCCCCTGCGGCTTTGGACCCTGCGCCTGCCGAGCCCGCCGAGCCACCGGCCATCGAACCCCCGGTGACCGAGCCCGACCCCGCGGCTGAGTTGGGGCTCGAACCGCCCGGGGCCGAGGCCGATCCAACTGGTTCCGATCCCCAAACCCCCGAGGTGGTTCCCGTACCGGACGAGTCCGATCCCGCCACGCTGGCCGAACCTGACGGCTCCTCACGGCCCGACGCGACAGATTCGCCCAAGGGTCGAGCCGAGGTGGCCGGAGACGCGGACAAGGTGGTGTTGGTGGGCGCCGCGGGTAGCTTCACGCTGCCGGCGTGGGTGCCCGAGGGGTCGTATACCGTGCGGGCGACCTTCCGAGGCAGGGAATCCATGGTAGCGGGGCGGGCGTCCGTCCACGCAGGCCAGACCACCACCATCCGCTGCTCTTCGGGTTTCACCCGGTGCAAGTCCGAGTGATGTCCCAGATGTGCCGACCAATCGTCTTGGCGCTCGCTTTCCTGGCGGGCTGTGATCTGCTGCCCCCAGACCTTCGGGAACAAGCCTACGACCCCGACGGAGACGGCGTACCCTGGCCCGAGGACTGCGACAGTGACAGCGCCGAGCGTTTCCCGGGTGCCGTGGAGATCTGGTACGACGGGGTCGACCAGGACTGCGGGGAAGACGACGACTTCGATCAGGACGGCGACGGCTACGTACCCGACGAGTACGACGGAATGGTCACACTGGGAGTCGAGGGGAGTGGGAGCCTGCCCGCTGGCGATTGCTGGGACGACGATACCGAGACGCCTATCGACTACTCCGTCGTGTCCGAGGCGCTAGTGGACGCGGAGGGGCAGGCGCTGGCTTGGACCCAACCTCTGGCCAGCGAGACTCACCCTGGAGCCACGGACACCTGGTACGACGGGGTCGACCAGGACTGTACCGGTGATGACGACTTCGACCAGGACGGAGACGGCTGGGCCGCGTCCAGCTACCCAAACCGTGACGGCGTCTTTGGCGAGGACTGCATCGATGGTGCCCCCTACGACGCCGACAACCCTGCGGGCAGCGACTCGAGTGTGGTCCACCCGGACGCAGACGAGACCTGGTACGACGGCACGGACCAAGACTGCGACGACAACGACTGCGATCAGGACGAAGACGGCCTGGACGCCGACCCGGAGAACGCCGGATTCTGCGAGCAGGAGGACTGCGACGACACCGACGCCACCGTGGGCTCGGGCGATGGGTTCGGGGAGGTCTGGTACGACGGTGTGGACCAGGACTGCGACGGAAACGACGGCGACCAGGATGGCGACGGTTTCTGGGCCGATGACTACGAAGACCGAGTCGCCGATGCGGGGGGCGTACCGCTGAACATCCCGGAGGGTGCCGAGGGCGACTGCTGGGACGTCCCGATGGAGGTCGAGGATCCACCCGACGATTTGGTGGCCATCAACGGCTTCGAGCAGGTCGACGCGGCCGATGTCTCACCCGATGCCACCGATGCCTGGTACGACGGTGTGGACCAAGACTGCGCCGGGGATGACGACTTCGATCAGGACGGTGACGGCGCCGCCAGCTCCGAGTGGACGGCGCGGGACGGTGACACCGGCGAGGACTGTGACGACGAAGATCCGGGGATCAGCCCCGACGTGCTCGAGTCCTGGTACGACGGCGTCGATCAGAACTGCGATGGCAACGACGGCGATCAGGACAGCGACGGCTACTGGGCCGAGGACTATGTCGAGCGCGTGCTGGCCTCCGGAGGTACGCCCCTGGACGTGCCACCGGGGCAGGATGGTGACTGCGACGATCTGGATTCCGCCACCTGGCCTGGTGCGACCGAATACTGCGACGGCGCGGACACCGACTGCGACGGCGTCGAGGACGAAGACGACGCGGTCGACGCCAGCACCTGGTATGCGGACGGTGACGCGGACGGCTTCGGCGACGCCATGGTGAGCGATGTGGCGTGCTACCAGCCCGAGGCCTTCGTGGCCGACAGCACCGATTGCGACGACGGCGATGCCCTGCTGAATCCCTTCGCCGCCGAGACCTGTGACGGCGTCGACGAGGACTGCGACGGGCTGGTGGACCACGAGGATCCCGACATCACCGACGCGGAGCTGTGGTACCCCGACGCCGACGCGGACGGCTACGGCGATGCGAGCCATGCAGGCGAGGTGTACTGCTCTGGTTCCGAGCCAGAGGGCTGGACCGTGGACTCCACGGACTGCGACGACGCGGATGCCTCCCAGTACCCGAGCGCCGCGGAGACCTGCAACGGCGAGGACGACGACTGTGACGGTACCACCGACGAGGACGACGCGGTGGACGTGCTCACCTGGTACGCGGATGGCGACGGGGACGGCTGGGGAGACTCAGCGGTCACGGACATCGACTGCGCCCAACCACTGGCCTTTGTGGGGGTCGATGCCGTCGGCGACTGTGACGACAGCATCTCGAGCGTCTATCCCGGGGCTACCGAGGTCGTGGCCGATGGCGTGGACCAGGACTGCGACGGGGGAGATACCTGTTTCCAGGACGCCGACGGGGACGGCTATGGGGGCTCGGCCACGCTCGGCAGCTCGGATCTGGACTGCACGGCCAGCGGGGAGTCCAGTGTTGACACCGACTGCGACGATTCCGAAGCCAGCACCTACCCCGGAGCTGCGGAGGGGGTAGCCGACGGCGTGGACGGGGACTGCGACGGTGCGGAGCTCTGCTATGAGGACGCGGACGGCGATGGTCACGGCAGCAGCGTCACCATCTCGTCGTCGGATCTGGACTGTGCTGGCAGCGGTGAGTCCTCGGTGTCGACCGACTGCGACGACGGTCTGGCCTCCACATACCCAGGTGCCACCGAGGTGGTGGCCGATGGTGTGGACGGGGACTGTGACGGGAACGAGCTGTGCTACCAGGATGTGGACCTCGACGGTTGGGGCACCAGCACGACCGTCATCAGCAGCGACACGAGCTGCGCGGATAGCGGAGAGAGCGCCCAGGGCAGCGACTGCGACGATGGCGAGTCTTCCACCTACCCAGGCGCCACCGAGGTCGTGGCCGACGGAGTGGACCAGGACTGCGACAGCGGCGATGTCTGCTACGAGGATCTGGACGGTGACGGCTACGGCAGCACCAGTACCGTCGTCAGCGCTGACCTCTCCTGTGCCGACAGCGGCGAGTCCACGCAGGACACGGACTGCGACGATGGCGAGTCTTCCACCTACCCAGGCGCCACCGAGGTGGTGGCCGACGGGGTGGATCAGGACTGCGATTCCGGTGAGGTCTGCTTCGACGATGCGGATGGCGATGGCTACGGGTCCACCACCACGGTGAGCAGCGCTGACCTGGACTGTACGGCCCTCGGAGAGTCCGCCGTGGATACCGACTGTGACGACGGCGATGTCGCACAATACCCTGGGGCGGACGAGCACTGCGACGGAGAGGACGACGACTGCGATGGCTTGGTGGACGGTCCCGTATCGGTCGAAGCGATCACCTGGTACGCCGACGCCGATGGTGACGGGTACGGCGGGACCGGAGTCTCCGAGGTGGCTTGTGAGGCCCGCAGCGGCTTTGTGGACAACGACGGTGACTGCGACGACGGCGACGCCTCGGTCTACCCCGGGGCTTCAGAGATCGTGGCTGACGGCGTGGACCAGGACTGCGACGGCGGGGAGGTCTGCTACGAGGACGCGGATGTCGATGGCTACGGCAACACCGCTACGATCACCAGCGGCGATGCCGACTGCGCGGATGCCGGGGAGTCCTCTGTGTCCGACGACTGTGACGATGTCCTGGCAGATATCAACCCAGGTGCCGACGAGGTCTGCAACGGTGCTGATGACGACTGCGACGGCACGGTGGACGAGGATGACGCCGTCGATGCCGTCACCTGGTACTCAGACGCGGACGGAGACGGCCATGGTGTCTCGAGCGATGCCTTCACGCAGTGTGTGCAGCCCAGTGGCTACGTGGACGCCAGCCTCGGAGAGGATTGCGACGATACCGACGCCTCCACCTACCCCGGTGCGGATGAAACCTGTGACGGTGCGGACGATGACTGCGACGGTGAGGTGGACGAAGACGATGCTCTGGACGCCTCCACTTGGTGTGCCGATTCGGACGGCGATGGCTACGGCGTGGACGATGACCTCCAGGTGTCGTGCGAGCAGCCGTCCGGCTACGTCGCCACCTGTGGAGACTGTGCTGGCACCGACTTCGACGTCAACCCGGGGGCAGGTGAGACCTGTGGCAACGGTGTCGACGATGACTGTGACGGCGAGGCCGTTGGCTGCACACCCATGGGGGACGTGGGCCTGTCAACGGCGGACGCCATCTTCATCGGTGAGGCGGACGACGATGTAGCCGGCGACTCCGTCGCGGGCGCGGGGGACGTCGACCACGATGGGTACGCCGATCTGTTGGTCGGTGCCTATAGCTCCGACCTGGCGGGGTACAACGCAGGGGCCGCCTACCTCGTGTTGGGCCCGGTTACCGGTGAAGTCGGTCTGTCGTCTGCACACGCCACCTTCACGGGAGAGAGCATCGGTGACATCGCCGGTGGGTCGGTGGCGGGAGCTGGCGACACCAACGGAGATGGCTACGACGACGTCTTCATCGGAGCCTCGGCCAACGACACCAACGGAGGCAATGCCGGCGCGGCGTACCTCGTGTTGGGGCCTGTTACCGGCGACATTGGGCTCTCGTCAGCGGACGCTCGTCTGTTCGGTGAGGACAGCGGCGACATCGCTGGCTGGATCGTGGATGGCGGTCTCCTGGATGGTGATGCCTTCGCCGACCTGGCCGTCGGGTCCCCTCAACAAGACCGCTCTGGCTCCAACGCCGGTGTCGTCTACGTGCAGTACGGGCCAATCAGCGGCGACCTGGACCTCGCCTCGGCCGATGCCGTTGTCATGGGCGAGGTGGCTGGGGACACCGCGGGCTACTCCCTGTCTGCCAAGGGCGATCACGATGGGGACGGTGTCGCCGACCTCCTTGTCGGTGCGCCGTACTTCGATGACGGCTCATCCTCCGACGTCGGCGCCTGCTACCTGCTGCTTGGGCCTGTCTCGGGCAGCATCGGCTTGGCGTCCGCGGACGCCCGCCTCATCGGCGAAGACGCTGACGATCAAGCCGGCTATGCCATCTCTTCAGCGGGTGATGTCGACGGTGACGGAGTCGACGACCTGCTTGTGGGGGCGTGGCAGCGCGACGTGGACGGCGTGTCCAACGCGGGTTCGGCCTACGTCGTGCTAGGGCCGGTCAGCGGAGATGTGAGCTTGGCTTCGGCGGACGCCTCGGTCGTGGGCGAGGACGAAGATCATCGGGTCGGTGAGAGCGTCGCCAGCGCTGGTGACGTGGACGGAGATGGGTCAGGCGATGTGTTGGTAGGCAGCTCGTACGATACCGACGGTGGATCGTACGCGGGCGCTGCCTTTTTACTGCTGGGACCTCTCACTGGGGACCTCTCCGCCAGCGTGACCTCGGCCAGGTTCATCGGTGAAGAGGAGCTGGACTACGCGGGCGTGTGGGTCGGCGGGCCTGGCGATGTCGATGCCGATGGCTACGACGACTGTCTGGTAGGGGCGCCCTACAACGATCGAGCCGGTGACAGCGCTGGGGCTGCGTACCTGATCTTGGGTGGCGGCTTGTAGGGGCGGCGCGCTGCCCGTGGTGCCGTCAGTCCCCCTTGAGCATCCGCAGGATCTCTTCGGTCACCGAGTCGTCTTCTTCGAGGTCGAGGGATGCGAGCAGGTCGTCCCTGAAGACGTCGAAGGCCGTGCCCTGGCTTGCGGCTTCGGGAAGCAGATCGGGCCAGGCCAGGCGGAGCGCGGCGACCTCGTCTTCGGTCAAGGCGCGGCCTTCGACCACTGACGGTAGCTCGACGACGCACTCGCCGCGCATCCATGCCGAGAAGCCTCGCCGTGGGACCACCGGTTCCTCGGCTACTTGCGGGTCGTTGCCGGACGAGAAGAAGGTGGTGCAGCGGAGCACCGAGCCTGGCCGCAGAGGGCGCGGCCCTTGGATGCGACCGTGTAGCTCGACGTAGTCGGCGATCTCCCCAGCCACGGGTAGGACGACCGCCGGGCCTAACTGACGCCCCGCGCCGTCGCAGAGGGCCACGGTCGCACCGTCGATGTGGGTCGGGCCTTGGGTAGGCCGTAGGCCCACGCGTACTCGCCAGCGTTCCCCGTCTTCGCCCTCGAGGGTCAGGTCGATGCGCAGCGGCTCGGTGGGGGTGGGTTCCATCGTGCCGTTCGCCGTCATGCTGGGGCTCCTCGGCCGTTAGCGTTGCAACTATCATTCACGTGGGGCCGGTCCGAGGCAAGGAGGAGGAGGGGGGGAGTGATATCATTGGGGTCCCTCCTTGCTGCCGGAGCGCCCATGTCGCGGCTCATCGTGCTCTGCCTGTTGTTGTCCGCCTGCGAACCTCTCCCGCCCATCCCCGTGCCCGTCGAGCAACCCCCAGCGCTAGAGCCCGCCCCGGAGCCCGAGCCTGCCCAAGCCGAGCCCGTTGTGGAGCAAAATCGCGCTCCAGTCATCCTCGCCATCGAGCTCGAGCCAGGCCAGCCGCGCACCGGTGACGACCTCGAGGTGCGGGTCACTGCCGAGGACCCGGACGACGACAACGTGCGGGTAGAGCGTCAGTGGTTCATCAACGACAGGGAGGTGCGGGGTCAGCGCGGCAAGCGCTTGCCGCACACCTACTTCGAGAAGGGAGACGAGGTCCGCCTGCGGGTGATCGCGAAGGATGGAGAGTACGAGACCGAAGGCTCCACGCCCGTCATCCTGGTGCGCAACACTCCCCCCGAGATCGTCAACAAGTCGGGCACGCTGCGCAGCATCGAAGGCTACCAGGTGCGGGCCCAGGACGTGGACGGAGACGATCTGAGCTGGCATCTCGAGGGAGAGCCGGCGGGCATGACCGTCGATGCGGGTTCGGGCACGCTGCACTACGCGGGTTCCGAGGACGCCGCGGCTGGCGCGTACAACGTCCAGGTGATCGTCGAGGATCCCGACGGCGGCAGCGCCCGTTGGTCGTTTGGCATCACCGTCGAGGCGGGCAGTGGGGGGAGCAAGGAGTGCGAGAAGGAGTAGGCGCTAGCGCTGTTGGCGCGACAACCTGTCTCGGATGGCCTTGGCCAGCTGGTCGACCTCTCCCGCCATGGGAGCCTCTCCATCGAGCACCAGCTTCGCTCACTGCCTGCTCGGGGCCACGAACTGCACGTGCATGGGGCGCACCGTGGCCTCGTATTGGTTCAGTACGCTGGCCACGCTTCGCGCGCGCTCCACGGCATCGCGCCGGATTCGGCGCATGAGCCTGATGTCGTCGGGAGCGTGGACGTAGACACTCAAGTGGAAGCGCCTGGCGAGCCTGGCATCGGCCAGCACCAGGATTCCTTCGACGAGCACGACCCGCGCGGGAGCGACCCGCTCGGTCTCCAGCTGACGCGTGTGGGTGGCGAAGTCGTAGAGGGGTAGCTCGGCCGAATGGCCGGCCAACAGGAGGTCCAGGTGTTCGCAGAGCAGCCCGGAGTCGAGGGCGTCGGGGTGGTCGTAGTTGTGGCGGCTGGGGTCGGGGACGGTGTGGTAGTACCGATCGTGCGCGATGGTGAGCAGCCCTGGCCAGTCCGCAGCGAGCCGTCGAGCGATGCTGGTCTTCCCCGAGGCGGTACCGCCCGCGAGGCCAACCAGGAGGGTGTCGTGCTCGGCCATGAAAACCCCGTGGTGGTCGAGGGATCTATGCCGGAGGGAAGGGCGGTACAACGCTGGCCTGCGCCCACACCCATGCCCAAGTTCCAGGCGGAATTCTGTGAGCCAGCTAGCCCTTCACTCCACTGTTTCCTGACGTGGATCGGGTTTGCCCGGGCTTGGCTCCATGGTGGTTGAGAGGCCGACGTAGGGCCGATAAGAGCCGGGACCGGTGGTCCCTGGCATTCCCCGTCTCTCGGCCCCGGTTCCCTGTCTTGGAGTGATCGATGGCCGAGCGCATCCGGATCTTCGTCGGCGCCTATGGCAGCGGAAAGACCGAGGTCGCCCTCAACCGGGCCTTCTCCTGGGCCGCCGAGGGCAAGCGGGTCGCGATCGCCGATCTCGATCTGGTGAACCCCTTCTTCCGGTCGCGGAGCCTCCGCACCGAGCTCGAGGCGGCGGGTATCACGGTGTTGGCCCCCGTCGGTGAACTGGCCGAAGCCGACCTTCCCATCGTGGTACCTGCGGTGCGGGGCGCGATCGAGAATCCCGACCTCCATCTCGTCCTCGACGTGGGTGGGGATGACGCTGGTGCGCGGGCCCTCGCCCGCTTCGCGCACTTCATCGCGCCCGTGCCACACCAGGTTTACATGGTCCTCAACGACCGCCGTCCCTGGACCGGCCACACCCAGGGCATCGCGGACACCATCGCCCGCGTGCAGGAGAGTGCCCGCCTGCCGGTCACGGCGTTGGTCTCGAACCCCAACCTGGGCGGTGAGACCACACTCTCCGTCATCCGGCAGGGGCACGACACGGTTGTACGCGCCGCCGAGGCGCTGGACCTGCCCGTAGCCTGGCTTTGCGTCATGGGAGAGCTGGCGGATCAGCTAGACCCCGATATGGCACGGGGCGTCCCCGTGCTGGTCATCCAGCGTCATCTTTTCCCCCCTTGGTACCGAGATCCCACCCGCTTCGCGCCGTCGCGCGACCAGCGCAGCAGGGTGATGCGCGAGCAGATCGCCGCACGCCGTGCCTCAGCGCCGCCCGGTGGGACAAACCACAACTCCTAACTGCACCCACAGGAGGAGGATCTTCCTCATGGGAAACAGGATCGAAGTCGACTGTGATCGCTGCAAGGGCTGCGGCCTCTGCGTGGTCACCTGCCCCCGACAGATCGTCGAGTTGAGCAAAGACATCAACCTCAACGGCTACCACTATGCCGTGCAGACCGACGCCTCTCGCTGTATCGCTTGCAAGATGTGCGCCGTGACCTGCCCCGACGTGGCCATCATCGTGTTTCGCCGGCCGCGCAAAAAGCGCAAGGCCGCAGTCTAGGAGACCATCATGGCAGAGAAGCTCCTCATGAAGGGTGCAGAGGCCCTCTCCGAGGCCGCCGTGCGCGTGGGCTGCAAGCTGTTTTTCGGCTATCCGATCACCCCACAGAACGAGATCCCCGAGTACATGTCCAAGCGCCTGTACGAGGTGGACGGGCACTTCGTGCAGGCTGAGTCCGAGGTCGCTGCCTCCAACATGATCTACGGCGCCGCGGCCGTGGGTGCCCGGGTCATGACCTCCTCCTCCTCGCCGGGAATCTCCCTCAAGCAGGAAGGTCTGTCGTACTGCGCGGGCGCCGAGTTGCCCGTGGTGTGCGTCAACATCATGCGGGGCGGTCCCGGGCTGGGTGGTATCCAGCCCTCTCAGTCCGATTACTTCCAGTCCACCCGGCCTGGACACGGCGACTTCCGCTACATCGTCCTGGCCCCCTCCACGGTGCAGGAAGCGGCCGATCTCGTCATGGACGCTTTCGATCTGGCTGACGAATACCGCAACCCCGTCATGGTGCTTGGCGACGGGCTCATCGGGCAGATGATGGAGCCGGTCGTCTTCAAGGACTACGAACCCAAGTCCTTCGACAAGTCCTGGTGTACCACGGGGTGCGAGGGGCGCGAGATCAACATCATCAACTCGCTGTACCTCGAGCCATCCCTGCTCGAGGATCACAACCACCACCTGTTCCGCAAGTATGCCGAGTGCGAGCGGAAGGAAGTGCGCGTCGAGCTCTACCAGATGGACGACGCCCGGGTGTGCCTGGCGGCTTACGGTACCACCGCGCGTATCTGCAAGACTGCCATCGAGATCCTTCGCGCCGAGGGCCTCCGCGTGGGGCTCGTCCGGCCCATCACTCTCTGGCCCTTCCCCACCGCCACCTTCCGTGAGTGGGCCGACAAGGTCGACATCATCCTCGACGTCGAGATGTCCATGGGCCAGATGGTCGAGGACGTCCGGAAGGCCGTCGTCGAGAAGGTCCCCGTCGAGTTCTACGGCCGTGTCGGCGGCATGGTCCCAACCCCAGACGAGATCGCGGACAAGGTCCGCGAGCTTGTCGGCTAGGAGGCGACATGAGCGAACAAGAAGCCACCGTCGTCTTTGACTACCCGAAGAGCCTCACCCGCAAGCCCACGCACTACTGCCCCGGCTGTCTGCATGGCGTGGCCCACCGGTTGGTGGCGGAGGCGCTCGACGAGCTGGCCATCCGCGAGAAGACCGTGGGTATCTGCCCGGTCGGTTGCTCCGTCCTGGCGTACAAGTACTTCAACTGCGACATGATCCAGGCCTCCCACGGACGCGCTCCCGCGGTGGCCACCGGCGTGAAGCGGGCACGCCCGGAGCTGTACACCTTCACCTACCAGGGTGACGGCGATCTCGCGTCCATCGGCATGGCCGAGATCATCCATGCGGCCAACAGGGGCGAGAAGTTCACGGTCATCTTCTACAACAACGCCATCTACGGCATGACCGGCGGCCAGATGGCCCCCACCACGCTAGTGGGCATGAAGACCACCACCTGCCCCACTGGACGCGATCCGGGTCACCGCGGTGCGGGCTACCCCATCCGCGTAGCAGAGCTGCTCGCGGGTCTCGAGGCGCCCCTGTTCGTGGCTCGCTACTCGTTGCTCACGGCCAAGGACATCCTCAAGGCCAAGCGCGGCGTCAAGAAGGCCTTCGAGCTGCAGATGAAGGGCTTCACCTTCGTCGAGCTCGTGGGCACCTGCCCCACCAACTGGGGCAAGGCCGCCGTCGAGTCCAACGAGTGGGCCCGCCAGAACATGATTCCGGCCTTCCCCCCAGGCGTCTACCGCGACAAGACCGCCGAGGAGGACTAGCCATGCAGTACGAAGTGATCATCGCGGGCTTCGGCGGCCAGGGCGTCATGCTCATCGGTCAGCTGCTCTCCAACGCTGCCATGATGCAGGGGTCGAACACCAGCTGGATGCCGAGCTACGGCCCGGAAATGCGCGGAGGCACCGCCAACTGCACCGTGATCGTCTCCGACGGCGAGATCGGGTCGCCGGTCGTGCCGTATCCCTCCGCCGCCATCGTGATGAACCGTCCCTCGATGGACAAGTTCGAGCCGCTGATCAAACCGGGCGGCTTGCTCGTCGTCAACAGCTCGCTGATCAACCGCAAGGCCGAGCGCGAAGACATCGACGTGCTCTACGTGGCGGCGAACCACCTGGCCGAGTCCGAGGTGGGCACGGGCAAGTCGGCCAACATGGTGGTCCTGGGTGCCTACATCGGGTACACCGGCGCAGCCACGGCCGACATCGTGAAGTATGCGATGGCCAAGAAGATGGTCGGCAAGGAGCGCTTCCTACCAGCCAACAAGGCCGCCCTCGACATCGGCATCGCCAAGGCTCAGGAGTACAAGAGACCGCAGGGCTAGAGCACCCGCTCTTCCCGATGCCCCGGTGACCAGTCCGTGATCTCCTCGCTGCGGGTCTCGAGGAAGCGGGCCAGCTTGTGGAAGTCACTGCCGTTTTCGATGAAGCGCACCGTGGTCTTCAAGGTTTTCTTGTCGATGAGCTTGGTGAAGGGGACGTAGTGCAGGTCGAGCTGGCCGGAGACCGAGACCATGTGGGCCGTCAGGCCCTCTTCGACCAGGGCTCGGTAGGCACCGATGCCGAGCTGCGAGCCCAGCATCACGTCGTAGGCGTGGGGGGCGGCGCAGCGGCTCTCGTAGCCTAGCTGCACGGTGGTGATCTTCTTGTTGCGGCCGGTGCGCGCGAGGTAGCATTTCTTGACCGCCTCACCCACCATGCGCCCCAGGTCGAGCTGGCCCAAGGGGATGAGGCCGTGGGGGTCGCGGTCGATGCCCTCGATGACCGATGTGGGAAGATGCTCGGCCAAGCCCTCGGCCAGCACGACGGTGCCGTGGTGTTTGTTGTTGCGCTTCTCGCGTTGGATCATCAGCTCCACGATCTTGTTGGCCAGCTTGTGGATGTCGAGCTTGCGTTCCTGGCCCTTCTTGCCTGTCTTGGGGTGGGTGACTTCTTCGGGGGTCGTGATCTCGTCGTCCAGGTCCTCGCAGCCCAAGACGAGATTGGCCTCTCCCGCGATGGCCACGCCGTAGGCCAGCCAGCCGGCCTTGCGGCCCATGGTCTCCACCAAGAACCAGCTCGAGCTGCTCTCGGCGTCGGCGCGGAGGTTCAACAGCTCCTTGGCCATCACGTCTACCGACGTGAAGAAGCCGAAGGTGAAGTCGATGCCCATGTAGTCGTTGTCGATGGTCTTGGGCAGGTGGACGATGTTGACCCGGGGGGCGTTCGGCGGGAGCGTCTGCTGGTACATGTGCAGCAGGTTGGCGGTCTTGAGGGTGTCATCGCCGCCGATGGAGACGAGGGCGTCGATCTGCAGGTCGATGAGCGCGGTGTAGACGTTGCGAAGCTTGGTGGTCTTCTTGGGTTCCTTCAGGTCCGCCTTGGTCTCCACGCCGTGGCACGGGTTGGCGCGCGCCGTGCCGATGATGACGCCGCGGCGGTTGCGGAGTCCCAAGACGTCCTTCTCCTCGAACACTCGGTAATGTGTATCGGGCAGCAGGCGGTGGGAGATGGGGTGGTAGTCTTGCAGGTTGCTGTAGCCGTGGAAGAACCCGATCACCTCACGGTTGTCGTCGATCATGGAGATGGCGGCGGCGGCGATGACGGAGTTTGCAGCGGGGGCCGGACCGCCGGAGAAGACGATCCCGACGCGCCGGATGTGATCGCCCTTGTTGGCTGAGGACGTGCCGTTGCGGGACATGGGGCCTCCTGAAGGGGTGGACCTGGCGATGGTAACTCAAATACGAGTCACGCCAAGCCCCCAACCAAGAAAAGGCGCGCGGGGCGCGCCTTGCCTGCGAGGCCCGAAGGTCTATTTCGTGAGGTCGTACAGGCTGTCCACCATCAGGGCGGAGCCCAGCGCTACGGCAGGCGAGCTGTTCACGGCCCAGGCGGTGTCGCCTTCGGGGGTGGCCTCGTGGATGACGCCGGCGGCGCCGAAGTTGACCAGGCGGTTGCCGTTGGACAGGGCCCGTGCGCCCCCGTGGTACGGAGCGTGAAGGCCCATGTCGCGGCCGTAGCTCCAGATCTCGCGCAGTGCGCCGGTGCTGGGCTCGACCTGGTACTCGATGGCGATGGTCTCATCACGGCCGTTGTCCAGGCGTGGGCTGGTGGAGACCATCAGGATGGTGCCGTCGTCGGTCCAGTTGGGATCGTGTTGGTAGCTGAAGCGGCTGCTCTCGGGCGTGTACGCCTCGGGGGTGTCACCGCCGAGCTTTCTCATCACCTCACCGGTCTCCAGGCTGATCTCGAGCAGCAGGGCGAGGTTTCGAACCGAGAAGAGGATGCTGTTGGAGCGCTCGTTGTAGTCCACCGTGTTGGCGTGGGTCCAGTCCTTGGCGTCCTCGAAGAACTCGGAGTCGAACCACGGCGAGAAGACCGGCCGGCTCCAGTCCCAGGAGTTGAAGATCTCGATGCTCTCGCCTTCGGGCCTGAGGATGTTGATGGTGTCGCCTTGTACGCCCACCACCTGACCGTCACGGGGGTCTTCCCAGGGGCGGATGTCCGCACCGATCCAGGCCACGCCACCGCGGGGCAGCTGGGTCATGCCATGGTGTCCCATCGGAAGGGTGATCTGCTCGTCTACATCGTGGAGCAGGGAGGTGGTGACCAGCCAGGACTTGTCCCGCGCTCCGTCGGCCTGCCGAGCGTTGTAGACAACGCCGGGGCCTTCGTCGGACAACTCGATCGTGTAGGGCATGGCGTTTTCGGGGACGGCTTCGTACCAGACCACGCCGCCGCGGCGGTCGAGCGCGACCATCCAGGAACCGTCATTGGACTCGTACCCGGTGAGCAGCCAGCTCTGCTCGGAGGCGATGTCCTCGTCGTAGGTCTCGACGCGGAAGTTGGCGATGGCCTCCGGCAGCGTACCCGTGGTGGCCGTGCCTTCACTGACCAGTTGGCCGTCTTTGTACTCGGTGATGCAGCGGAAGTTGACCTCGGTCTGTGCGGTGACGCCCAGCAGCTGGAAGCTGTGCTCGGTGCCCGACTGCATTTCCATCGGAGTGGTCAGGTCGTACTCACCGTCGCGACCGAACTCGACCCACGAGATGCCTGGATCGTCGGTGGTCCAGGAGACGTTCAGGACCGTCGCGAGCTGCTCGTCAATCTCCACGGAGACTTCGAAATGGGACGCAGGTTCGGCACCGCAGGCGACGAGAAGAAGCGCGAAGGGGATGGCATGTCGGGAACTGGGCACGGGGACCTCCTATGCCCCCTACCCATCGGCACATCGGGTCGCCGAGTTTCACCAAAATGTGTGTCAAGAGTTGTCGCGTGCACCCGGAAAGGCCGCCCTATACGTCGTTATCGGACAAGCGAGAGAACACGGCGAGGTGGCGTTTTCGGCTCAGTACGGGGTAGGCCCGCTGCCAGCTGAGTGCCAGGCCGGGACACGAGGGGGGCTCCGGTCGGGCTAGCAGGACGGCAACCTGACCCCCGACCACCAGCAGCCGCCGAGCGTGCTCGAGGAAGACGGGCGGCTGGGCAAAGGCTCGCGAGATGACACCGTCCCATCCCTGCCCGTCGAGATCTTCTGCGCGCCCGTGGAACACCACTGCGTTGACCAGACCGGTCTGGCGGACGACCCGCTGGAGGAAGGCCGCGCGCTTGGCTCGACTCTCCACCAGGGTGACCGACACGTTCGGGTGGCTCGCCGCCAGGGCCACACCCGGGAAGCCCGCTCCGCTGCCGAGGTCGGCCCATCTTCCCCGGGGGCTGAGCAGGCATGCCACGGCCTCACTGTCCTCGAAGTGCGCGTCCGTGGGGCCGGGTCCCACCAGGTTCATGGCCTTGCGCCAGCGCTCCAGGAGGCGCTGGTGTACCTCTCGGACCTGTTGAGGGTCGGGGTGATCAGGCACTTGGCACGGCATCTTGTTCGATCTTCACGGCGCCCTGGACGGTCAGGGCGTCCCGGCGAGCCAGGTGGACCGCCAGTAGGTGGATGGCGGCCGGTGTCACGGCGGGCAGTCGCGCCGCTTCCGCGAGGGTGGCGGGTCGGGCTTCTCTTAGGCGCTGGCGGACCTCGATGGACAGGCCAGGGAGGTCGTGTTCCAACAGATCGGGTGGGAGGGTCACCTGGGCCAGGCGGAGCGCTTCTTGGGCGCGCCGAGCGTCGCGGGCGATGTAGCCGGCGTACTTGATGTCGGTGACCACCTGCTCGGCGCTGTCGACCGGAATCTCGGCGAGGGCTGGGTGGAGCGCCACCACGGTGTCCCATGCCACTCCAGGGCGCTTGAGCAGCTCCGCCAGCGTGAGGGGCCGCTCCAGGGGGCCGGCCCCCAGAGCCGAGACGCGGTCGACCAGCGCGGGCTCCACGGGCAGCCGGATGGTCTCGACCTGCTCGCGAGCGCGCTCGATGGTGGCGAGCTTGCGCTGGAACCGTTGCCAGGCAGGGTCGGTCACCAGCCCCAGCTTGCGCCCGAGGGCGGTGAGCCTGCGGTCCGCGTTGTCCTCGCGCAGGGTGAGGCGGAACTCCGCGCGGCTCGTGAACATGCGGTAGGGTTCGCCACCGACGCCTCGGGTGACCAGATCGTCCACCAGCACACCCAGGTAGGCCTGGTGGCGCGCGAGGACGAAGGGTCGCCCCGTGGCGGCCGACACGCCTGCAACGAAGCCTTGGACCGCCGCTTCTTCGTAGCCGCTGGTGCCGCAGACCTGGCCCGCCAGGTATAGGCCGGGAAGGTCGCGGGCCTGCAGGTCGTGCCCCAACTGAAGAGGGTCGGCGTAGTCGTACTCCACGGCGTACCCGTACTGCAGGATCCGGGCTCGCTCGAGGCCGGGAACGGTGGCCACGACGCGATCTTGTACGTCCCGGGGCAGGGAGGTGGACAGGCCGTTGACATAGATGTGGTGGCTGTCGAGGCTCTCCGGCTCGAGGAAGAGCAGGTGCCGCTCGCGCTCGGGGAAGCGGACCACCTTGTCCTCGATGGATGGGCAGTAGCGGGGGCCCTGGCCCTTGATGGCTCCCGTGAAGAGGGGGGCGCGGTCCAGGTTGGCGCGGATGACTTCGTGGGCCTGCGCCGTGGTGGTCGTGAGATGGCAGTCCCTCTGGGGGAGCCGGGTGGTCGGCGGCGTGAAGGAGAAGTGACCATCGGGCCACGTGTCGGCTTGTAGCTGGCAGGCGCTCCAGTCCACCGTCCTGGCATCCACCCGGGGTGTCGTGCCGGTCTTGAGGCGGCCCAGGCGCAGGCCCAGCGCGGTGAGGTTGGCGGACAACGAGGTTGCGGCGGCGTCCCCCAGGCGTCCGCCTCGCTCGCGCTGTTCGCCGCAGTGCATGACCGCGGCCAGGAAGGTGCCCGTGGTGAGAATCACCATCGGCGCCCGGACCTGGGTACCGTCGGCGAGAATCACGCCGGAGATGCGGTCCCGGTGGGTGAGCAATCCCTCGACCTCGGCCTCGATGATCTGCAGGCCCTGGATCTCCGCCAACCTTCGCGCCATCTCCGAGGGGTATCGCTGGATGTCCACCTGGGCGCGGCTGGCCTGGACCGCCAGGCCACGGCGGGTGTTCAGCCGGCGGAACTGGATGGTGGTGGCGTCGGTCACCCGGGCCATCAGGCCACCGAGGGCGTCGAGCTCTCGCACCAGCTGCCCCTTGCCCAAGCCCCCCACGGCGGGATTGCAGCTGAGGGCTGCGATGCGATCACGGCGTAGGGTGATCAGCAGCACCCGCCGGCCCAGACGAGCTGCCGCCGCGGCGGCCTCGCACCCGGCGTGGCCGGCCCCGACGACGACGATGTCGGTCTCGGATGCCATGCTGCCCTCACAGGCGCCGTGCCATAACTCGCCGTGGGTCGACCCTGGGGGACTCGGGAAGGGCAAGGGTGCTATGGATGAGGCATGGCGCGCAGCCCCGCCGTCCCCAGCTCATCTTCCACTCCCTGGCGTCGCGCGGTCTGGGGTGTGGCCTTGCTTGGTTGCCTGCTGTGTTGGGCCTCTACCTGGCACCGGACACCCACTTCAGACGAGCCGCGCCACCTGCAGATGGGGCGCCAGGTGTTGCTCGAGGCGGACTGGTCGCGCTTCGACAACTCCAAGATGCCGGTGAGTGCGCTCAACGCGCTACCGACCATCATCAGCGGTCAGCCCCGAGACGAGGGTCCCTCGATCACCCACCGCGACTGGTTCTGGCCGCGGCTTCCCCAGGCCCTGTGGCTGCTGGGTGCCGCGCTGGTCGCGGGCCACTGGGCGGGTCGCCTTTACGGCTCCTGGGCCGCGCTGGTGGCGGCGGGCTTCGTGGCACTCGATCCCAACCTGATGGCACACGCGGGCCTTGTCACCACGGATGCGCCCATCGTCTTCTTCGTGCTGGCGGTGCTGTGGACGTCATGGCTGGCGGTGGAAGACGGCGGCTGGAAGCGCTGGCTGCTGGCCGGGGCCACCTTCGGGCTGGCTCAGGCGGCCAAGTTCACCGCGGCCTTTCTGGTGCCCATCCTGGGGCTCGCCGTCCCCGTCGCGCTGGTCTGGAAGCGCCTGCGGGACGGCCGCTGGACCCTGGGCCCCAAGGGTGCCTTGGCGTGGCTGCTCGCTGCCTGGCTGGCCCTGAACCTGGCCTACGGCTTCCAAGGCACGTTCACCACGGCGTCGGAGATCGCCTGGCGCTCGAACCTGATGCAGCCCCTCGCCACGTTGCAGGTCCCCCTGCCTGCTCCCCGGCCGTGGGTGGAGGGGCTCGACTGGGTGCGCTCGGACGACGAGCACGGCTCGGGCAACATCTACGCCGATGGCGAGTACACGGCGGAGGGCCAAGCGGACCACTACCTGCGCGCCGCGACCCGCAAGTTCACGCTGCCGCTGATGGCGCTGGGGCTCCTGGGCCTAGTCTGGCCGCGGAAGCGGGGGCGCGAGGCTCTCTTCCTGGCCTTGCCCACCGTGTTTCTGGTGGGCTGGTTCTCTTTCGCCTTCAACTTCCAGATCGGCACCCGCTACCTGCTGCCGGTGATCCCGCTGCTGGCCATCGCGGCGGCGCGGCTGCCGTGGAAGATTGGCTTGGCGGGTGCGGCGCTGGCCGCGATCTCCGGGCTGACCTGGTTCCCCCACGGGCTCTGCTACCAGAACGAGCGCCTGCTCTCGCGCGTCGACGCCTGGCGACACGTCGCCGACAGCGACCTGGACTGGGACCAGCACGGGCTCGAGGTTCAGGCCTGGCTTGCGGACCACCCGGGCGGGGCCGTGGACGCCGACGTGCCCGCCGTGGGGCCGATGTTGGTGGGCGCCAACCGTCTGGTGGGCGTCTGGGGGCACCCGGGGCGCTTCGCCTGCCTGCGCGAGCACTTCCCGCCCGCGGATCACCTCGCCTACAGCTGGTACCCTTACGACCTGTCGGCCGAGGACCTCGAGACCTGCTTCTCCCGCCAGGACTACAAGCCGGGGGAGGGGACCTACGCCTTCTCGACCCCCGGCGGACCCGTGCTGGTCGCCGCGCGCTTGCGCGGGGACGCCAGCCTGCGCGTAGGCGCCGGCGAGCCCGTGACCGCCGAGGCCCCCGGGCACCAGCAGACCCTGCTCGCGCTGATCGTGGATGCGCCGGCTGGTAGCATCACGGTGAGCGTCGAAGGGCGCCTGCAGGGCCTGTACCTGGACGCCCAACCTCACAGCGACGCCCCCTTCGAGGACCGCTGATGCCCGCCTGGTGGAAGCGCTGGGGCCCCCTGCTTGTGGGCGTCGTGGGCACGGCAGCTCTGGCCTGGCTGGCCTGGTGGCAGTTCCGCTGGATGGGGACCGATCTGTCGACGCCCATCTCCCACGGCATCAACGAGGACTGGGACTGGCAGCTGGGATTCTACGAGGCCTGCCGGCTCTCTCTGGTGGAGTACGGCCAGCTGCCCGGCTGGAACCCCTTCGTGCAGGGGGGGGTGCCCCTGCTGGCCAACCCCGAGTCGCCCTTCCTCTACCCCCCCTTCCTGCTGGTGATCCTGTTTGGGTCCAGTCCCGGGCTCAAGCTCTGGGTGCTGTTCCACCTCGTGGCGCTGGCGGCGGCCTGCTGGTGGGCCGGTCGCGTGCAAGGTCTGGGGCCCATGGAAGCCCACGCGCCGGGCATCCTGGCCCTCTGCTCGGCGCAGCTTCCGGCCCAGACCGCCATGGGGCACATCATGTACCTGCCCCTGTGCTGGCTGCCCCTGGCCTGGGTAGCAGCCCGGAAGGGCAGCTGGCGCTGGACGGGGGTCTGTCTGGCCATGCCCATCCTGGCGGGGGCCCACCACGTCTTCCTCTACACCCTGCTCCTGCTGGTGGTGGATGCTGTCTTCCGTTGCTTGGAGCCCCGGCGTGCCTGCGCTCTAGGTGCGTGGCTGGTGCTCAACCTGCTGTTGCTGGGACAGGCCTGGGCCTTCTGGCCCATGGTGGTGCTGGGACTGGTCGCCCTGGGCTGGCAGCGGCCGCGATCCGAGGGGCTGCCGTGGCGTGGGCTGATGCTCGTCCTGGCTGCCGGCGTGCTGGCTGCGCTGCTCTGCGGGCCCAAGCTGGCCACGCTGCCGACGCTCTGGGTTCGGGCCGAGCGACTGGCACCCCAGCTGACCTTCTCCGTGGCCGACGACTACGGGCCCTGGCGCGCGCTGCAGGTGCTGCTGGGCCTGGTGGATCGACCCAGCGCCCACAACGGGCAGAACGTGCTCTACTCCCCCGTGCCCTTGGTGCTCGCGGGGCTGGGGCTGGCGTGGGCGCTGCGCAAGCGGCCCGCCATGGCCCTGTGCGGTCTGTTCTTCCTGAACATCGGTTGGGGTGGTGCCACGGCGGTGAACCTGCTGGAGGTGCTCCATCGTGTCCCACCATGGGACCACATCCGGGTGGTGGAGCGCTACGGTGCGGTCTGGACCCTCTTCCTGGGCTGGTTCGCGGCCTGGGGAGCGTGGGGTCTGTGGCGACTGCGCCGGCCGCCTTTCTTGCGCTGGGTGTTGGCAGCGCTGCTGGTGGTGGCTGCCTCCTGGCATGTCTGGCAGACCGCCCCCAAGGCGGCGTGGCACTACCACATCGGTCCCGGACAGCCCCACGCCATCCCGGCCGCGGGGGAGTTCGTGCAGGCGGACGACGAGCTGACCACTTGGGAGTCCATGCGCGCCTACCGCGGCAAACCCCGCTGCTGGACCACGGCTTGGTTGGCGGACCCGGGGCCAGTCCTGGCGGTGGGGGACGAGGGGTATCAGGGCGAGGTCTACATGGCGAGCGGGGCCCCGGTGGCAGCTGACATCACGCCGAACCGCATCCGCTTCGAGGCGCCAGAGGCGGGTGTCCTCGTGGTGAACCAGAACGCCTTCGCGGGGTGGACGTACCAGGGCGAGCAGGCAGGGTCGGCGGAGGGGCTGCTGTCGGTCGAGGTGGTGCAGGGGCCGGGGGAGCTGGTGTATCGGCCTCCCAGGCTCTGGCTGGGCCTGCTGATGCTGTGCGTGGGATTGTTGGCGTTGTCGTGGCCGCTCTTGCCTGCGCGCGCGAGGAGGCTGGTGAGCTGTGGTGAGGGCGTCCAACACCGCCGGGCTGTGGCGGGGGCGAGCAAGCGGTGAGGGGTGGCGAGGGCAGCGGCGGGGGCGAGCAAGCGGGGAGTGGTGGTGAGGGCAGCGGCGGGTGCCCCGAGAAGCGGGGGTGAGGATGAGCGATGTCTCGCCGGGTCTGAGTTGGTGATGTCGCGCCTCCCCGGAGCGCTGCGGCACCGCGGCACTGCGGCACTGCGGCACTGCGGCACTGCGACACTGCGACACTGCGGCACTGCGGCACTGCGACCAGGGTTGCGTCCCCGAAGCGCCGCGGCGACCGGGGTGCTTCCAACCTCACCAACGCCGGGTCACGGCGTTACAATTACGCAAACAGAGATGCTGGGAAGACGAGGTCGTCCGCGTAATTGTCATGCCTTGACCCTCCCTGCGAGACGCTGCCCGGCCGCACCGCGCTCCACGCGGCACCCTCCGCCGCGCCCTGGCGCCGGGAGCTACGCAGCAGCACCTGCCGCTCCCCGGCGACGGGAGCTACGCAGCAGCACCTGCCGCACCGCGCTCCACGCGGCACCCTCCGCCGCGCCCTGGCGCCGGGACATTCGGGGATCATCTCCGTGACGCGGATCGGCGACGCCCTGGTCTGGCGCTACCCGGGGCGGGTGGTGGTGGCGCTGTGAGTGGTGGTGGCCTTCAACGCTTCGATGAGCACGTCCATGTCGTCGTCGATGGCGATGGCCGAGGAATACAGTACGTCCAGGCCGCCCCACCAGCCGCCAGGGACGTGGACCCATGGGGGATGCTGCTGGGGGTCGACCTCCGAGAGATCTGTCAGCGGTGCGCGGCCGACCCACGGGACGCCGGATGCGGCGGCGGCGATTGCCCAGGGGCCGGTGGCGTAGACGGGGGCGCCGCCCAAGTCCTCGCTGAGCCGCTTCAAGGCGCTTGCTGGGCGGTCCACGAGGGCCCGGCCTTCGGCGATGGCCGTGCCTTCCCATGGCTCGTCGGGCGGGAGGGTGAACGAACAGGTGTCAAAGCCGGCCGCTCCCAGGGCCATGAGCTCGGGGAGGGTCGCGCCTGCCGTGACGAGCTTGTCGCCTTCGCCGACGCAGACGGGCTCGAGGCGCAGCGTAAGGTCGGGACGCGGGGCCCACTCTGCGGGACCTCCCACGGCTTGGGCCAGCGCTGTGATGGACAGGGCGCCGTGGTCGGTG
>CAZVHW010000010.1:0-3014 GCA_964626835.1 uncultured Enterobacterales bacterium | reverse complement strand
CAACTCATGGAGGTCCCGGACGGCCGCGGGGATGCGAGCGCAGGGCTGCGCCCGGGGTGTAGGGAGGCTGCTCGAGGACCTGCTGGGCCCGCTCGGTGTCGGGCGGCTCCCAGCCCAGCTGCTCGTCCAGCCAGGGGAGGGCGAGGGTGCGCATCTCGGCGGTGTAGGAGTGGGGGCCAGGGAGGACGTGGAAGAGGGCGTTCGAGGGCAGGCCCTCGAGCCGCTCGCGGGGGATCTCGCCCATCCAGAGGCTGGTTTGGGGCAGGGCCGCCAGCGTGGCGGGATCGGGGCCCGGGCTGCCTGGTAGGGCGTCGCAGAAGCACCCACCACCTTCTTCCCGGGGGATGCCCACGAAGGAGGCGAGGGCGATGGCGTGGACGCGCGGCTCGGCCAGGGCCAGGTAGAAGGCGAGGACGGCGCCGCCGCTGGCTCCCGTGGCGGCGATGCGGTCCACGGGGGCCGCCTCTACCAGCGCGTCGAGACCTCTCCTCGAGACGTGAACCTGGAGGCCCAGCGCGCTGCTACCGGCTGCCAGCAAGACGGCGCGGTTGTGAGCGCCGGACTCGAAGTGCAGCTGGCGGTCGGGCCCCTCCCACTCTTCGACACCGGGCATGTCCACCGCCAGTGCCGCATAGCCTCGTGCAGCCAAGGCGTGGGCAACTTCCTGGCACTCTCCAGCGGCCTTTCCCTCTCCGAAGTGCCCCGGTAGGACCAGCACACCCGGGAAGGGGCCTTCGCCTTCGGGGAGCCATAGAGCGGCGGAGGTGCGGAAGCCCGGCCAGGCCTCGAAGGACAGTGGGCTTACGGTGTAGCCTGGGTAGGCGGTGGGCTCTCCGATCTCAACGGCCAGGGGAGCATCGGTCTCGAGCCGCGCGAGCCCCATCGCGGCGACGACGACGGCCGCGTCCGCGGGCACGATGGCGGGGCCGGTGGGCTGGGCAGTGGGCTCGGGTGCAGGCGTGCAGCCCAGCAGGAGGCCGGCGAGCGATGCTGCCTGGGCGAGGGAGCGGCGTGGGCGGCCTGGGGAGCGCATGGCCGCCATGGTACCACTCGCGCCGCTGCCCCGGCTCGGGGTACGGGCCAGGAACGCGGACGCTCGGTGGTCATGGGCGTTGTAGCAGACCATACGGTGTTTGCGGCGCGCACCTGATAGGGTCGCGACGGCTCGACCCCGTGCCCCACAACCAGGGAGTTCATACATGCTCGCCAGCCTCGTCCTCCTGTCTGCACTCACCGCCGCTGCCGAAACCACCGAGGTCGGGCACGGCAAGAACTTTGGCATCGGGGTGCAGCTGGGCTCGCCTCTTACGGTCACCGGAAAGTACTGGCTCAACGAGTCGGGCGGCATCGTCTTCCACGCTGGCACTTGGTTCGGCACCTTCTACGAAGGTCGGTTGCAGTACGAGAGTCAGTTCGTGCAGTTTGGGGATTGGGACTTCGGCGATGTCGGCATGTACTGGCACGCCGGCTTGGCCACCCGCTACTGGGTCATTCCCACCATCACGAACGAGCTCTCCCTCGGGCCTTCGGGCGGTGTGGGTGGGGAGCTACGCTTCAAGCCTGTCCCTGCCGCGGTGTTCGTCGAGGTCGGTGCCGCGGTCTACGTGCTGGGCCATACCTACTCCTGGTGGGACTACAGCTACGCGTTGGGCGGGCGCTGGTACTTCTAGCCCTGCACGCTCGGTTCATTGTGCGATAGGGTTCTCTTGGCCGCCGAGACGGCGCCGGGAGGTCCTCCATGATCGCGTCCCTGCTCCTGCTGTCGTCCCTGGCCATCGCTGGGCCTCGTACCGAGGTCGGCGACACCAAGAAGCTTGGGCTCGGCGCCCAGTTCGGCTGGCCCATGACCGGCACCGTCAAGTACTTCCTGAGCGACAACCACGGCATCTCCGGCCACGTCGGCGGCTTGTGGGCGGGCATCGGTTGGATTGAGTTTCGGGGCCAGTACGAGATGCGCGTCATGGAGTTCGCGGACTGGAGTTTCGCCGATTTGGGTGGCTACTGGGACCTGGGAGCCCTCTTCAACAAGATCCTGGTCTCGGAGATCCTCTACCCAGGCTACACCGGCCGCACCGTCCAGCTGGGCATCTGTGGTGGAGTTGGGGCCGAGATGCGCTTCAAGGAGGTGCCTGCGGCGGTCTTCATCGAGACCGATCTGCGCATCTTCTTCTACAGCCCCTCGGCGAGTGACCTCGTCGGTTTCAACAACTGGGGTGTGTCCACCGGGATCGGTGGGCGGTGGTATTTCTAGGCCCCGTCGCTCCGAGAGGCGTCTTGTGGCGGGCGGAGATAAACTCCGCCCCTATGTCCCGCAGTGCCAGGAGACCCCATGACCGGCGACGAGATTCGTGCCAAGCACGCTGAGTTCCTTTTCCCCGCAACCATCAACTACTACGCCGAGCCCATCGCCGTGGACCGAGCGGAAGCGTGCACGGTCTACGACACCGAGGGTCGAGGCTACCTGGACTTCTTCGGCGGCATCCTCACCGTGTCCATGGGGCACTGCGAGCCCAGGATCACCGCCGCCATCAAGGCCCAGGCCGACAAGCTCCAGCACCTCAGCACGCTCTACCCCAACGAGCCCACGGTGCGGCTCGCCGAGCGCCTGTCCAACCTCGCCCCCGGCGGGCCCATGCAGAGCTTCTTTGTCGGCACCGGCACCGAGGCCGACGAGACCGCGGTCATGTTGGCCATGTGCCACACCGGCAACAGCGAGCTCGTGGCCCTTCGTAACAGCTACTCGGGCCGCTCCATGTTGGCCCAGACCCTCACGGCCCACAGCAACTGGCGCGTGCTCCCCACCCAGATCCCGGGCGTCAAACACGCCCACGCCCCGTACTGCTACCGCTGTGACTTCGGCCTCGAGTACCCCTCCTGCGACATGGCCTGTGCCAAGGACATCGAGAAGCTCATCCAGTACACCACCACCGGCAGCATCGCCGGCATGCTGGCCGAGCCTGTCCAGGGCGTCGGTGGCTTCATCGTGCCCCCGAAGGAGTACTTCGAGGTCGCGG
>CAZVHW010000009.1:0-36580 GCA_964626835.1 uncultured Enterobacterales bacterium | reverse complement strand
CGCGCGAACGCGTGGGCCACGCTCTATTCATGAGGCCGGGCTCGGTGGGCGCTGCTGCCCATCGTGTGAGGGTTGCAGAAGGGAGCCTAGCGGAGTGGAGAGACGCGCTCCTCACCGCCTACATGTCGCCACTGAGCGTCGAGGGGGCAGAAGAATAGTTACGGGGAAGGCGGGTGATGGGGGTAATTGTAATAGTATCGACCTGACCCCAGTATCACCAGTATCAGTATGACGCCGGTATTCCGAGCATTCCGGGTCGCCGAGACCGCAACCATCCTCCACCACCGCCAGCCCTCACGACCCGATGGTATGGTGTTCGTGAACGATCAGGAGGGACCTACCGATGCAAGCCTACATCCATGGACTCCTTCTCGCCCTCGCCGTCGCCCTGCCGTCGATGGTCATGGGCTGCGGGGACAAAGACGACACCGCAGCGACGCCCGAGGCGGACACGGACACCGACACCGACACCGACACCGACACCGACGCCGACACGGACACCGACACCGACACCGACACCGACACCGACACCGACACCGACACCGACACCGGCGGTCTCCAGCCTGGCGAGCCGGTGTACGCAGCGACCTTCGGCGGCGCGGGTTGGAACGGAGAGCCCGGCTACTGGTTCACCTCGGGCGGCACGAGCTACGTCGTCGCAGTCATGGGGGACCAGCAGGTCAACGTCCAGATCCTCGGGGATACCTCCAGCATGGGCGAGTACGCGGTGGGCGAGGTCCTGTACACCGACGCCGTGATGTCCAGTGATTTCGACTTCTTCTACCGGGGCGATGGCGAGCATAGCGCCACCTTCACGGTCACGGGCCTAAGTGGCGACAGGGAGTATCTCTGGGGCAGCCTCTCCGGGAGCGTCGCCCTGCAGGACGAAATGGGCGGAGCCGCCACCACCCTGGAGGCCCTCGAGGTGGAATCCTGGCCGCGGTTCTGAGCCGCGAGTCCCCGCCCGAGCCCGAGTCAACGACCCTGCGACCTTACGGCGACACAGCTGCCGACGGCGACACAGATGCCGATGCGGTGGCGCTATACTCCCGGCTCGCGGAGAAGTCATGCTCGCCCCCCTGCTCCTGCTCGCGGCCTGCGCCCACCACCAGCCCGTCCTGGTGGAGCCGCCCCCTGCCGATCTCGACACCGCGGCGCGCGGCCTGCTCCAGAGCAGCGACCCCGAGCTGGCGGCAGCCGCGAAAGCCTGGCTCGAAATCGGGGCGCCACGCGCTCGGGTCCACGAAGCAGAGCTGCGCATCCTGAAGACAGGCGTCGAGAACGCGCTGATCCTGGACGACCTGCCCAGGGCCGCCGGGCTGCTCGCTGCCTCCTTGGGAACGGCGAGGGACGAGCCCGTCCTGCTCGACCTGCGAGACACCGTCGAGCAGGCGATGATCCTGGCGTCGCCTGCCGACCGCGCTCGTGCGTGGATCGAGCTGGCCGAGGTCTGTCGCGATCCGCTGCGGCGCGCACGCTACCTGGAGGAGGCTGACCGCGCGGCGCTCGAGAGCCGCTACGCAGCGGCACGGCTGGTCGCCACGCATGCGGCCCAGGAGGGCATCGAGCGCGACGTCGCCGTGAGCATGCTGCAGCGCATCGACCGGGAGTACTACGTCGAGCCCGACTGGGCGGCCGCGACCCAGGCAGCTGCGCGCCAGCTGGGCTGGCTGGCAGATCTGGGTGTCGCCAGCGCAACCGCGGTCCCTCCGGCGCTCGAGGACCCTGTCGAGGCGTTGGACGCCGCGCTGACCTGGGGCGAGGGGGCGGGGCTCGGGCCCGAGACGGTCATCGCCGAGTGGATGTACGGCGCTCTGGCTTCGCTCGACCCGTGGACCCGTGCGGTCTGGCCAGCCGAGCTGGCCTCGTGGCAGGAAGAGCACGAGGGGATCCACTACGGCGTCGGACTCGAGCTGAAGAGCGGTCCCCTCGGCGAGGTCCGGGTCGCCCGCCCCATGCTGAACAGCTCGGCTTGGTCATCGGTCATCCACCAAGGCGATCGTGTGGATCGGGTCGACGCCCTCACACTCGCGGAGGTCGAGGAGGATCGGCTGACCGCGGCCGAGCGGGCGCTGCAGGGGCCGGCGGGAAGCTCGGTGACGCTGCTGATGCACCGCGACGATCACGACCCATTCGAGGTCAGGCTGACGCGTGGGCCGATCGTCATCGAGACGGTGACCGGCTTCCAGCGGCGCGACGACGCCAGCTGGGACCCCTGGCTCGATGAGGATGACGGCCTGGCATACGTCAGGATCGAGGCGTTCAAGCCGACCACCGAGGCCGCGTTCGACGCTTTGACCCTACCGGTAAGAGATCGTTTGCAGGGCGTGGTGATCGACCTGCGCGGCAATCCCGGTGGCGACATCGCTTCGGCGGTGCAGATCGCCGATCGATTTGTCGCCGAGGGCTGGCTGATCAACGTGGCCGGCCGCGTGATGCCCGAGTCAAGCCCAGCCTTCGATCCGTCCACGGGCGAGCGGCTCGCGGAGTGGAACGAAGCCGCCCCTGGGCACGGCCTCGAGGGCATACCCGTCGTGTTGTTGGTGGACACAGGGACCGCGTCGGCCGCGGAGCTGCTCGCCGGCGCCCTGCAAGCCCGAGCCGGCGCCCCGGTCGTGGGTATCCACACCTGGGGCAAGGGGCGGACCCAAGCGCTGCGTGCGGATCCCGACTTCGGCTTCGCCGTGCAGTACACCAACCTGGTGTGGACGCTTCCCGGGGGCCGGGCGCTCGATCGGGATGACGGTGGCGGGATCTTGCCCGATGTCCACCTCGCCATGAGCGTGGGTGAGCAGTATCTCGCGCGGCGTTTGGCCCATCGGCGCGCCGCAATACGCCACCATGCCGACGGTACCCCGATGACCTGGAAGGACCTCGGACGAAGATACGACCTGCCCGATCTCGATGCGGATCCCGGGATCCTGGCGGCAACGCTCGTGATGCGAAACGTCCTCGGCGAAGAACGCTGAGCCCTCGAGGAACAGTCTGGAAAAACCATGGAGGAGCAGGCCATTCTCGGCCGAGCATGTAGAGTGATCTACGGGAGCGCCCAGCGCCGGGCGCCGAGGAGACACCATGCACCACCGCGATGCCGACATGTACGACATCGACACCGACAAGCAGACCGACACCGACCTAGACGTGGACGCCGAGATACTCCGGGTCCCCGAGAAGTTCTGATCCGGGAAGCCCCATGGCCGACGGGCTCGAACTGGAGGTATTCATCCTCCCAAACCGGCTCTTCTTCGAGCTGCCGGGCAGGCGATAGCCGCGCCCAGGGTCGACGACCGGCTGGCCAGCCCCGCACGCTCCACCGCACCAAGAACCACCGACAACCCTGATAGAATCCCCTCTTTCCCCGTCCCGCCATGCAGGTTTCACACCGAGACAAGTCCATCAGCCGATTCTGCTTCGGCTTGACGGCCAGCCTCTGCCTGGCCGCCTGTTTCGCAGCCGCGTTGCGGGATCAGAAGGGCGCAATCTGGGTGCTGGTGCTGGCGGCCACGGCGATGTTGCTGGCGGCTCTACGGCCGCTGGCGGCCCGCGTTCCCTGGGGGCCGCCGGGCGTCTCCATCGTCTTGGCCGGTCTCGTCTTCGCTTCGCTCCCCCACGGTGGGGGGCCCTGGATTGAAATCGCCCTCGTCCTGGCTGCGGTGGCGGGATGTGTTGGCCTCCTGGTCCGCTCGTTGGGTTGGAAGAGAGGCGCTGCGGGAATCCTGCTGCTCTCGCTCGTCGCCGGAGGCCTGGGGCTGCGGAACGCACCGGATCCGAGCGGGGTCCACCTGCCTCTGCACACCTGGAACCAGTTCCACTACGTGCTGGGCACCAAGTACTTCGACGAGCTGGAGTACTTCGACATCTACAACGCGATCCTGCTGGTGGACGAAGGCGGCAAGCGGCAGTTCTCGCGAGTCCGGAAGGTACGCGATCTCCACACCTATGAGTACATCTCCCGGGCCGAGGCGTTGCAGCGCTCGGAAGCGGAGGATCTCCGCTCTCGATTCACCGACGAGCGCTGGCGGCTGTTCGCGGATGACCTCGACATCTTCTTCGGCCTGCTGACCAAGCCCGCCCGTTCCGGTGTCCTCAAGGATCTGGGCTTCAATCCTTCCCCGGCGTGGCTGATCGTCCATCGGCCGCTGCTGAACTCAGTCGATCTTCACGGAGGCCGCACCCTCGAGGTGTCCGCGCTGCTGCAGGTCCCCATGTACATAGGGACCATCGCCGCTCTGTGGTGGGCCTTCGGGATGCGCGGCATGCTGTGGATCGCGCTGTGGACGACCCTGTTCTTCGGAAACCGGGGCCGGCTGCTGGGAGGGTACTTCACCTACGACTGGTACGCGCTCGGCATGGTGGCCATGGCGCTCATCGCTCGCGGGCGAGGCGGTCTGGCAGCGCCGTTGTTGGCATACGGCGGGCTGATGCGCGGCTTTGTAGGACTGCTGTGCATCGGGCCGGCGGTGGGGTGGATCACTGGGCTCTGGGGCAAGAAGGCCGCCAGCCCTGGCCAGTGGTCCGCGGATCGCACGACCCTGCGGTTCCTGGCGGTGCTCGCGGTCACGATGGGAATCATCGGCCTGGCGAGCCTGACCACCCCCTTGGGGACCCAGGCTTGGTCGGAGTGGTACCACAAGATCTCCCTGCATGCCCATCGCATCTCGGCAGGCACCAATCACCTCGGCCTCGCGACGCTGTTCGGGGAGGACTACCTGGTTCCGGGCCTCAGCGAGGGCATGGAGCTCCGGAGAGAGATCCTGGCCCGCCAAGCGCCTGCCTACAGGGCGGTTCAGGCGATCCTGATCCTGTGGACACTGTGGGTGATACCGCGCAGAACGCGCGTCGATGCCTGCGTTCTCGGGTTGATTCCAGCCTTCGCGTTGATGGTCCTGTCCCGGTACTACTACGCAACCTGGGCCATCTTCCTCGTCCTGGGCACGACGGCTGAGCGCCGCGAGGGGAGGGTCCTGGTCCAGTTGGGCATGTTCGGGTTCCTGGTCCTGCACCAGGTGGCCAACCTGACCAAATGGGGCGGCCTCCAAGGGCGCTATCAGGTGGCAAACGGAACCATCCTGGCGCTGAGCGTGGCTGCCTTGGCCTACTACTCGGTCGTGGATTTTCGGTCTCGACGCAAGGGTTGACCGGGGACCGCTCTCCGCACCCTACGACCGACACATCACCCAACCGTGATCCAACATCAGGTCGTCTTCCCCCTCGTCCAAGAACCGCACCGCGCAACCCATCTCACTCGCCACCGCGCCCCCCCTCACCAACACCCAGTCCAAGCGGACGTGGGAGATGCGGTGGGTCTCACCGTCGGTCTCCAGCGTCTCGAGTCCCAGCGTCTCCGCGAGGTCGCCCATGGCTTCCGCATCCGCCCCCGTGTAGTACTCCGGGTCCAGGTTGAAGTCGCCCGCCATCACGATGGAGGTGTCGGAGGGGTACGCCTCGAGCACCGCCTGGATGCTGCCCAGCTGGTCCGCTCGACAGGTGACGTCGTCAGCCTCCATTCCCGCGCTGGTGTGCACCACCACCGCCACCAAGGGTCCCCCGGCCGTGTCGATCTCCAGGTAGGCGATGCGCCCGTCGTCGCCGCAGGGTGCGGTGTTCGACACCACCAACGACGAGCAGTCTCGCCCATCGCAGCCCTCGAGCTGGGCGACCTCTCGATGCACGGCGATGCAGTTGTCTGGATAGCCACCGGCACAGCCCCACTGCCATTCCTCGGTCAACAAGCGCTCGGGCTGGGGATCGTCCCCTCGAGCGCATGCGAAAGGTTCGCCATTGATCTCCTCGCCCCGGTCCACCTCGTCGCAGCGGGCCTGCTCCCAGACCTCCTCCAGAAAGAGCAATCCAGGCCCGTCCTGGGAGATGGCCGAGGCCAACAGACCCTCGGTCTCACCGAAACAGAGGTTGTTGTCGTACCAGTCGGAGCAGATCTGCCGGACCTCCTCCGACGGGCTGTCGGCCACCAGATCCAGCCAGGTGGTGGTGCCGGCGTTCTGGGTGGCCACGGAGCCTACGACCGGCTCGACAGCGGCAGAGTCCCCGGGAGACTCACAGCCGACGAGCAAGACGCAGAAGGCCAGGAAGTGGCCCACGTTCAGAAGATCCCGACCACCACGTAGGCGGCCCCCGCCTCGGTGCCCGCGCCGTCGTTGAGCGACGAACCCAACAGCAGGTCTCCCAGGCCGTCGCCATCCATGTCTCCCGGGCCGGCGAGGGCGTAGCCCACGTAGTCCCCGACATGCCCACCCTGGAAGAGCCAGTCCGCCTCGGCGAGGGACAGGGTACCCTCGAGGTTGTCGAGCCAGAGGCCAGCCAAGCCGGGGGCCTCGTCGTCGTCGTAGACCGGCGCTCCCACCAGCACGTCCGACACGCCGTCGCCATCCACGTCGTCGGCGAAGGCCACAGCATGGCCGGCGCTGTCCCCCTCTTGGGCACCCAGCAGCTTGGCGGTTGCGTTCGCCAGCGTACCCACGCTGGCCGCCGGACCGAGCAGCAGGTAGGCGGCGCCGGCGTTGTTGCCAGCTTCGTCCTCGTAGGGCGCGCCCACCAGCACGTCGTCCAGACCATCGCCGTCCACGTCGCCACCGCCGGCCAAGCCGTAGCCCGCGTGATCGCCGTTGCTCTCGCCGTGGTGGCGGTAGGCCAGGGTCGTGAGATCCAGTGACCCGCCCGTGCCCAAGTCGGAGGCGTACACGACGTAGGCGGCCCCGGAGTCGGCACCCACGACGTTGACCCCGTTGGCACCCACGAGCACATCCGCCAACCCGTCGCCGTCCAGATCTCCCCCCGCCGATACCCGCGCGCCGACGCCGTCGCTGTTGCTCTGGCCCCGCAGCGCCCAGCTGGCGTCCTCGAGGGCCACGTTGCCGTCGACGTCGCCGGGCACCAGGTAGGCGACACCGGGGGTGGTAGCCTCGTACTTGGCGTAGGGCGCCCCGACCAGGACCTCGCCTACGCCGTCACCGTCCACGTCCCCCACCAGAGCCACCGACCAGCCCGCGTAGTCGCTGTCGTTGGTACCGGTCAGGGCGACCCCGTGCTCGGAAAGGGAGCCGTCCTCGAAGGGACCGCGAACCAGCCATGCTGCGCCGGCGTTGCGTTCCCCCTGGTCGTCGTAGGGTGCGCCAACCACGAGGTCAGGCGTGCCGTCGCCGTCCACGTCCATCCCACCGTCGAGGGACTGTCCGGCCCAGCTGCCCGACAGGCCCGTGAGCTTGACCGCCGAGTTCGCCAGGGAGCGCTGGCCAGCATCGTCCCCGGTGACGAGGTAAACGGCACCGCCACTGCTGCCAGCGTCGTCGTCTCCCCGGGCTCCGACCCACAGATCCTCGAGGCGGTCGCCGTCCTGATCGCCCGCGCCAGAGAGGGAACGTCCAGCGCGGTCACTGGCGCTCTCGCCCTCGAGCACGGCCCAGGCGTCGTCGGGGCCGAATTCGTTCACGAAGCCATCGCAGTCGGTGTCCTCGCCGTCCTGCAGCTCCGGGGCGCCAGGATACACGTCGTCATCGTCGTCATCACAGTCGGTGTCGTCCTCCACCCACCCGCTGGGTTGCTCGCAAGCCTCCCGCATGTCGTCTGGGTCGCCGAAGCCATCGCCGTCGCCGTCGGCATACCAGGGCTCGGACCAAGTGGCGCCATCTTCGTCCACTTCACCATCGCAGTCGTTGTCGATGCCGTCGCAGTCCTCGAGCTTGTCCGGGTTGATGGTGGCATCCGAGTCGTCGCAGTCCCCGCCTATGTCCATGTAACCATCGGGCTGCTCGCAAGCGTTGATGGCGCTGTCCGTGTCGCCATAGCCATCGATGTCCGCATCGACGAACCAGATGTCTCCATCCACGAGATCCGCATCCTCGTCGTCCACGAACCCGTCGCAGTCGTTGTCGATGCCGTCACAGGCTTCGTCCACGCCGGGGTGGATGCTGGCGTCGGAGTCGTCGCAGTCCAGGTCGTCCGAGTAGCCATCCCCGTCCCGGTCGATGGGTGGATCTCCCGTGTCCACGGCGCTGTCGGTGTCCTTCCCACCGTTGCAGCCCGATAGCAGGCACGAGCCGAGAGCGAGCATGGCGAGCGGTCTCATGGAGGCCTCCTCGCCCAGGATAGCAGGAACCGCCCCACAGGCCGCATTCATCCCGTGGGGATACCTCAGCGTCTCCATCCGGGAGCCATCCATCATGGAACATTCCTTCGACCGCTGGGACCACCCCACCGACCGCGACCTGGACGGCTTCGTGAGCCTGATGTCGCAGGCCTTTGGCACGGCCCCGAGCCAATCCGCTCGCTGGCTGAACCGTGCGGGCACCGAGCGCGCCAGGATCGTCCTGGCCGAAAACCAGGTGGCCGCCGGTCTGGCCTTCTACGACATGGGCTGGTTCTTCGGGGGCCGCTCGGTGCCGACCTGGGGCATCGCCGGGGTCGCGGTGGCGCCGGAGCATCGGCGCCGGGGCCTGGCCAGCGCCATGATGCAACGCGTGCTGCGAGAAGGCGCCGAACGGGGCATCGCACTGTCGGGCCTGTACGCGGCCAACCACGCGCTGTACCGCAGCGTCGGCTACGGCGAGTGCGGCTCGCGATTCGTGGCATCCATCGCCCCCGACCGCATCGGCGTGGTGGAGCGTGAAGGCACCATCAGGCCCATGGGAGACGAGGATCGCGACGTCCAGCGACAGCTCTACCGGGGCGTCGCCAGGAAGCGCAACGGCTTCCTGGACCGCGACGAAGCCCTGTGGAGGCGCGCTACCCACGACCGCGACGACGAACCCTATCGCTCCTGGCTGGCCGTCGATCCCAGCGGCGCGCCCCAAGGCTACCTCACCGTCCACCCGGCGGGAGGAAAGGGGATCTCCCAAGTCCTCGAGGTCATCGACATGGTGGCGTGCACGCCATGGGCGCTGCGACGCCTGCTCTGCCTGCTGGCCGACCACGCCACCATGGTGGGCGAAGTGCGCTGGCCCAGCTCACCCGCAGATCCCACGATGCTGACCCTCCCGGCGCCGCGGGTGAACATGACCCTGTGGGAGAACTTCTACCTCCGCGTGCTGGACATCGAGGCGGCCATGAAACAACGAGGCTGGCCCGAGGGGGTCACGGGCCGCGTCGACCTCCTCCTGGAAGATCCCGTGGTCTCCGCGAACCAGGGGACCTGGCGACTTGATGTCTCCGGCGGAGAGGCGCGCATCACCCGGGGTGGCAACGGCTCCGTCCGCCTCGGCGCACGGGCACTCGCGTCCCTCTACACCGGCTTTCACTCCCCCTGGACCACCCGCACTGCCGGCCTGCTCGAGGGGCCCGATCGGGACCTGACCGTCCTCGAAGCGCTCTTCGCCGGCCCCGCCCCCTGGATGCCCGAGACCTTCTGATGCAACAACCCACCACCATCACCACCGGCCTGCGCGTTGGCCCCCTCCGCCGCGTGTTGGGTCGCGCCTTTGCCCTCGTGTACGGCTGGAAGGCCGTGTGTCACATCCCCCCGACCACTCGACGGGCGGTGGTGATCGCGGCTCCCCACACCAGCAACTGGGACGGCGTGTTCCTGGTGGCGCTCACCTGGGCCCTGGGCGTCCGCCTGTCGTGGATGCTCAAGAAAAAGGCCTTCCGATGGCCGTTCCGAACGGCTCTCCGATGGCTGGGCGCGGTGCCCGTAGACCGCGCCGCCCCGGGGGGGCTGGTCGATTCGGTCGCCGGCCAGATCGCTCGCGCCGAGGGCATGTACCTGGCCATGGCACCCGAGGGTACGCGCAAGAAGACCGACTACTGGAAGTCGGGGTTCTACAGGATAGCGCTGGCAGCCGAAGTGCCGCTGGTCTTCGGCTTCCTCGACTACGGCCGCAAGATTGGAGGCATGAGCGAGCCGTTCCACCCAACCGGGGACATCGCGGCCGACATGGACCACATCCGATCTTTCTACACGGACATCGTCGGGTGCATCCCAGAAAAGGCAGGCCCCGTGCGACTGCGCACCGAAGACGAGTCAAGCGACGCCAATGGAGACTATTCACCAGGTCTGGAGAATAGTCTTCCGACCAAACACGGTTCGTGACTTAAGAAGGCGGGTTTTCGGCCACGACGTCGCTGGCACGAGCCTTGCTTCACTGCGGAACGAACCCCACCAACAGAGGCTCCCGTGAACCACTCTTCGATAATCCTCGCAACCCTGCTGCTGGGCGCCTGTGGCCAGCCAGATCCAGCCCAACCCACACCCACCCAGCACCAGATGGCGCAACCTGCGCCCACCCCAACGGCGCAAGAAGCCAAGCCCGAAGCGCCACCCTCCCCCGATGCCGCCGTCATCCACACCTGCCCCATGCACCCCGAAGTGCGCCAGGAAGGTCCCGGCGACTGCCCAACTTGCGGCATGAGCCTGGTCCCGGCGGACGATGCATCCGAGGGCTCGAAGGGCGACGAAGCACACGAAGCACACGAAGCACACGAAGCACACGAGCACTGATCGGAGCGCTCCATGCCACTCGCCATCCCCATCTCGTTCCTCCTGGCAGCGAGTGCCCTCGCCGCCGAGGATCCCACCGACCTGGTGGCCGCCGCGCTGGCTGACAACCCAGGCCTCGCCTCCATCGAAGCTCGAATCGGGGAGCTCGAGACGCTGGCCAGCGTCGCTGGCAGCTGGCCGGATCCCATGGCCGCACTGGAGTACTCCAACGTGCCCGTCTCCAGTTGGTCCCTGAGTGGACATCCCATGTCGGGCCTGCAGCTCAAGGCGCAGCAGACCATCCCCTTCCCCGGGGTGACCTCGCTGCGGTCCGAGCTGGCGGAGTCACGGGTGGAAGTGGCTACGGCCCAGCTCGACGAGGCGCGCCTGCGCCTGGCGCGGGCGGTAGAGGAGAGCTGGTGGCGCCTGGCCCTGGTCCGGCAGCTCCGTCAAGTCACGGAGCAGCACGTCGCGCTCACCGAGCAGCTCGTGGAAGCCGTCCGTGTAGGCTACGAAACCGGCGCCGCCGGACAGCACGCCCTGGTGAGGCTGGAGCTGTTGCGCGACACGCTCATCGACTCGATTAGAGACCTCGACCGGCAGGAGCGACAGCTCAGGGCTGCGCTGGCAGCGGCCATGCATCGCCGGGACGTCGAACCGCTCCCCACGCCCGCAGAGGCCCAGGCGCTGACCCTGCGGCCCGATGACACGGTAGACCGCTGGCTGGATCGCGCCGTGGAGCAGCGTCCGGCGTTGGCGGAGCTGGCGGCCGTGGAGCGCAGCGCCGAGCTTCAGGCCCGTTTGGCGAGGCGAGATGCCAAGCCAGACCTGACGGTGTGGGCAGGCTACCGCGTCCGCACCATCCAGACCGAGACCGATCCGGGCACCGATCTCGCCTCCCTGGGGCTGTCGGTGCCCCTGACCCTGCAGTCCTCCAGGGTCGGCCGCGGCGCGGAGACCGCAGCGCTCGAGGTGGCCTCGCAAGCTCGCCTGCGGCGCGAAGCGCTGCTGGACACCATCACCGCCGAGCTGACCTCGTCCCACGCCGCCTGGAGTCGTGCCGAGCAAAAAGCGGGGGTCTATCGAGACCAGCTGCTCCCCGCGGGACAGCAAGCTCTCGCAACGACCCTGGCAGACTACCGTGTGGGCAAAGCCGACTTCGCAAGCCTCTACCAGGCCGAGGTCCAGCTGCTGAACCTGGAGCGAGCGCGCCTCACCGCCATCGTCGAGACGCAGCTGCAACGAGCTGCCGTACGCGCGCTCACCGGGGAAACGCAGCTTCCGACTGGAGACGAGCCATGAACCGCCGCAGCCTCTCTCTCCTCGTCCTCGTCAGCCTGCTCCTGGCCTTCACCGCGTCCTGCGATGGCTGGGAAGGCTTCGGTGTGGGAACCGGGGAACAGGCCGGCCAGGACGAGGCCGCCAGCCTCTGGACATGCGGCATGCACCCACAGGTTGTCCAAGACCACCCAGGGAGCTGCCCGCTCTGCGGCATGAACCTGACGCCCACCAGCCAGGCCAAGACCGGGGACGGCGGCGGCCTGGTGAGCATCGATCCGGTCGTGGTGCAGAACATGGGGGTGCGAACCCAGGTGGTGAACTCCCAGACCATCTACCGACACCTCCGCACCATCGGCGAGGTGCAGGTGGCAGAGGACGAGGTGAGCGTGGTCAACCTGCGCTTCAACGGCTGGGTGGAGCGTATCTTCGTGGACAAGACCGGCGACGAGGTCAAGCAGGGTCAGCGGCTCTTCGAGATCTACTCCCCCGAGCTGGTGGCCGCGCAAGAAGAGTACCTGCTGGCGCTCCGCGGCCAGGGGCCCGACAGCGCCCTGACCCACTCCGCGCGCCGCAAGCTGGAGCTGTGGGACATCGACAAGCGGGACATCGACGCCATGGCGACGTCGGGCGAAGCGGCCCGCAGCATCGCCATCCGCGCGCCATCCGCCGGGTACGTACTGCACAAGAACGTGGTGGAGGGTGCTCGGATCAAGGCCGGGCAGGACCTGTACCGCATCGGCGATCTGGCCAGCATCTGGGTCGAGGCGGAGGTCTACGAGTTCGACGCTCCCTGGGTCGCGCTGGGCCAGCCAGCCCAGATGGAGCTGAGCTTCCAGAAGGGCACCGTCCTCGAGGGCGAGGTGGCCTACATCTACCCCACCCTCAACCCCAAGAGCCGCACGCTGCGGGTGCGCCTCGAGTTCGACAACCCCGGCGTGGCCCTCAAGCCCGGCATGTTCGCCACGGTCCACATCCAGTACCGGCGCCAAGACGACACGCTGGCCGTCCCCACCGAGGCGGTCGTCCACTCCGGCGAGCGCGAGCTGGTCTTCGTCTCCCTGGGCAGCGGGCGCTTCGCCGCCCGCGAGGTCACCACCGGGCTGGTGGCCGATCATCGCCTGACCGAAGTGCTCAGCGGCCTCGAGGAGGGCGAGGTGGTGGTCACCTCCGGCCAGTTCCTCATCGACAGCGAGAGCCAACTGCAGGAAGCCGTGCAGAAGCTGCTGGCCCTGCGCGCGGGTGAGGGCACCACGGGCGAGGCAACCACGAGCACGGTCTACTCCTGCCCCATGCACCCCGATGTCTTGCAAGCCGAGCCAGGGCGTTGCCCCGACTGCGGCATGTTTCTCGAGGAACGGGAGGGCACGAGCGAAGAGCTCGCCTCTGTCTACGGTGCGCAGCACACCGGCCACGACCACGCAACCTACACCTGCCCCATGCACCCGGAAGTGGTCAGCGAGAGGCCCGGCAAGTGCCCCGACTGCGGCATGTTCCTCGAGTCCACCGAGGGCGGACCCTACACCTGCCCGATGCACCCGGAAGTGGTCAGCGAGCGGCCCGGCAGGTGCCCCGACTGCGGCATGTTCCTCGAGGGCGCACAGAGCACCGACCACGGGCACGAGCACTAGGGCCACGCCATGATTGACAAGATCATCGAAGGCAGCGTTCGAAACAGGTTCTTCGTCCTCCTGGTGACGGCGATGGTGGCCATGGCGGGGATCTGGGCCCTGAAGACCACCCCCATCGACGCCATCCCCGACCTGTCCGACGTGCAGGTCATCGTGCTGACCGAGTACCCGGGCCAGGCACCCGGCGTGGTCGAGGACCAGGTCACCTACCCCCTGACCACCGCCATGTTGAGCGTCCCCTACGCCAAGGTCGTGCGCGGCTACAGCTTCTTCGGCTTCTCGCTGGTCTACATCATCTTCGAGGACGGCACCGACCTGTACTGGGCACGGTCCCGGGTGCTCGAGTACCTCAACTTCGTCAGCGGCCGCCTGCCCCAAGGGGTCTCACCCCAGCTCGGACCCGACGCGACCGGCGTCGGTTGGATCTACGAGTACACCCTCACCGACTTCACCCCCCGAGCCGAGGTGCTCCGCAGCAAGCTCGACAAGAACGGTGATGGCGAGGTGAGCGAGTCCGAGATCCCCCGGCCCGAGCTGATAATCAAGGTCGAGGGCGAGTCGATCCCCATCTACGCCGAGGCGCAGCTCGAGGAGCTGTTTCGGGTGACCCATCCCGTGGGGGCCGCCAGCCCCGAAGAGTTCCTGAAACACTCGAGACGTTTCCTGTTGGAAGCCTTCGACCGGGACAACGACGCGCACATCGGCCGCGAGGAGCTGTCCCAGGCCGCCAACTTCCGAGGTCTCGACCTCTCCGAGCTGCGAAGCCTGCAGGACTGGACCCTGCGCTACGACCTGATGAGCCTCGAGGGCGTGGCCGAGGTGGCCAGCGTCGGCGGCTTCGTACGGCAGTACCAGGTGGAAGCCGATCCCGAGAAGATGCGCGCGTTCCGCGTCTCACTGGCCCAGGTGCGCAAGGCCATCCAGCGCTCGAACCTCGACGTGGGCGGGCGCCTGGTGGAGATGGCCGAGCACGAGTTCATGGTGCGCGGGCGGGGCTACATCAGCTCGGTGGAAGACCTCGAGACGGTCCCCGTGGGGGTCGACGCCGACACCCACACCCCCATCCTCTTGAGCCAGGTCGCGCGGATCCAACTGGGACCCGAAGGGCGCCGCGGCATCGCGGAGATGAACGGCGAGGGCGAGGTGGTCACGGGGATCGTGCTGCTCCGCTACGGGGAAAACGCCCTCGAGGTCATCGACCGGGTCGAGGAGCGGCTCGACACCCTGAAGAAGAGCCTGCCCACAGGTGTAGAGGTCCACGTCTCCTACAACCGGGCCGGGCTCATCGAGCGGGCCATCGACACCCTGCAGGTCAAGCTGCTCGAGGAGATGCTGGTCGTCGCGTTGATCTGCCTGCTCTTCCTTCTGCACGCGCGCAGCGCTTTGGTAGCCATCTTCACCCTGCCCATCGGGGTGCTGATGGCTTTTCTGATCATGCGCCTGCTGGGAATCAACGCCAACATCATGAGCCTGGGAGGCATCGCCATCGCCGTGGGGGTGATGGTCGACGCCAGCGTCGTGCTGGTAGAAAACCTCCACAAACACAAGGAGCGCCACCCGGACCGCTCTCAGCTCGACCTGGTGATCGGCGCTTCCAAGGAAGTGGGGCCGGCCCTGTTCTTCACCCTGGCCATCATCACGATCAGCTTCCTGCCCGTCTTCACGCTCGAAGCGCAAGAGGGCCGCCTGTTCAAGCCCCTGGCCTGGACCAAGACCTTCGCCATGGGGGCCTCGACCATCCTGTCCATCACCATCATCCCGGTGCTGATGTACTATCTGGTGCGCGGGCGCATCATCAGCGAAGAGAGAAACCCTCTCTCACGCTTCTTCATCGCCATCTACCGGCCCCTGATCCATGTCGTGTTGCGCTGGCCGCGCTCCACCGTGCTGGCAGCGGTGGCCCTGCTGGGCCTCACGGTGCTTCCCTACAGCCAGCTGGGCAGCGAGTTCATGCCGCCGCTGAACGAGGGCGACCTGCTCTACATGCCCACCACGCCTCCGGGCATCTCCATCACCAAGGCCAAGGAACTGCTGCAGCAGACCGACAAGGTCATCGCCGCTCACCCCCAGGTGGAGCACGTGCTGGGCAAGGTAGGCCGGGCGGATACGGCCACCGATCCCGCACCCCTGACCATGATTGAGACCACCATCATCCTCACGGATCCGGAGACCTGGCCCGAGGGCACCGACATCGAGTCCATCGCCAGGGACCTGGACGAGATGGTGGACTTCCCAGGGGTGACCAACGCCTGGACCATGCCCATCAAGACCCGCATCGACATGCTGGCCACGGGCATCAAGACCCCCATCGGCATCAAGCTGCTGGGCGACGACCTCGAGGAGCTCAACGCCATCGGCGAGCGCATCGAGGCCGTGGTGCGCGAGCTGCCAGGGACCTCGAGCGTCTACTCGGAGCGAGTCACGGGGGGCAACTTCATCGACATCGACGTGCGCCGGACCGACGCCGCTCGCTACGGCTTGGCGGTAGCGGACGTGCAAGACGTGGTGCGCAGCGCCATCGGCGGCATGAACGTGACCTGGACCGTTGAAGGTCTCGAGCGCTACCCGGTCAACCTGCGCTATCCACGGGAGCTGCGGGGCGACATGGAGGCCCTGAGCCGCGTGGCCGTGCCCACCCCCATGGGACACACCGTACCCCTGTCCCACGTAGCCGACATCGGCATCTCCAAGGGCCCGCCAGCCATCAAGAGCGAAAACGCTCGCCGCACCGCCTGGATCTACGTCGACCTGGACAAAGAAACCCCCGAAGGGCGTGACCTGGGTGGCTACGTCGAGGCCGCGAAGCAGGTGGTGGAGCAACAGATCCAGCTCCCCGCGGGCGTGAGCCTGGTCTGGTCCGGCCAGTACGAGTACATGGAGCGCGCCTCGAAGCGGCTGTCGGTGGTGGTCCCCCTCACCCTCGGGCTGATCATCATCCTGCTCTACGCGCACTTCCGCCGCGTAGGCGAGACCGCCATCGTCATGGCCACCCTGCCCTTCGCGCTGGTGGGCGGCATCTGGCTCATGTACCTGCTGGGCTTCGAGATGAGCGTCGCCGTGGGGGTCGGCTTCATCGCGCTGGCCGGGCTGGCGGCCGAGACCGGCGTGGTCATGCTCGTCTACCTGGAGGAGGCCATCGACCGCTTCCGGGACGAGGGACGCATGAACAACCTGGAGGATCTGAAGAAAGCCATCATGGAGGGCGCCGTCGACCGCGTGCGGCCCAAGCTCATGACCGTGGCCACCACCCTGATCGGCCTGCTGCCCATCATGTTCGGCACCGAGACCGGCACCCGGGTGATGAAGCGCATCGCGGCGCCCATGGTGGGTGGGCTGATCAGCTCCACGATCCTCACCCTGATCATCATCCCCGCGGTCTACCTGCTGTGGCGCTGGTTCCTCATGCGCTGGGTGCACCGAGAGGTCGACGACGTGGCGTGAGGGAGCCGGCGCCGAGCGCTCGGCCTATCCGTCCAGCCACCAGGGTCGCGGTGACACATCGACGCCCAAGGCTGTCAGCTCGGCGGCACCCTGCTTCACGAGGCTTGCGCCGTCTTGGCCCTGGACGAGCAGCGAAGAACCCTCGGCATCCAGGGCCAGCCCCGCCTCGTGACGGGTGCGAGCGAGCTCCACGGGGGCACCGAACTGCTCGCCGCGTTCGAGAGCGCGAGCCCACCAACGGATGGCGCGTCCTTGCCTGCCACCGAGCCAGGCTCCGAGGCCGGTCAGACGCAGGAGTTCCACTTGCTCGGAGGCCACCTTGCGGGCGTTGCGACGGGCTCTCCTCAACGCCTTTCGAGCCTGCCCGAGTTGCTTCGCGTCACCCCGCCCCGCACGGCCCAGGTGCAGCAGGCAACGCCCGACGAGCACGTTGCTGTGGTGGAACGGAATGACCATGCTCTCCCGCGCCACCAGCGCCTCCGCACGCACCAGCGACACCTCGGCCTGGTCGAGCTGGCCGGCGACGACCTGCGCGCGCGCCTTGAGTCCGTACAGGGAGAGGTTGCGCACCTCCTGCCCGATCTCGATGTTGATGGCGATGGTGGCATCCGCTGCGGACTGCGCCTCCTCGAGGCGACGCTGCTGGAGCAGGAGGATGGCGCGGGCCTGCTGCTGCAGGGAGAGCACGAAACGATCGTTGTAGGCGCCGGCAGCTCGCTCCATCTTGCCAAGCATGGCCTCGACCTCCAGGAAGCGGCCCTGCTCGATGGCCGTGTAGACCCAGAAGACCAGCAGGGTGGTGGCATGCCACAGCTCACCCTTCTCGTAGCCTCGATCCACGACGGCCTCGTCGTAGGGGATGCTCCAGTCGCCTGCCAGGAATCCGTAGATGACCTCGCCGAAGCGTAGGTACAGCGCGTTGCGCGGCTGACTCGCGCCACCGCTGTGACGGGCGTACTCGAGGATGCGGCGAGCGAGACCGAAGGAAGCGCCGGACCAGCAGAACCCCACGCTGCTCGAGGAGAGCAGCTCGACACCGCGGTCTACCCGCTCCACCCCCACGTCCAGGACGCGGCAGGGCACCTCGGGCGCGTTGAGGGTGAACATGGCGGCGTCGATGCAACCCAAGGCCCGCACGTAGTCCACCAGCACCTTGAAGCCACGGTTGAAGCCCGGGCCCGGGACGCGGCGACGGATCGTGGTGGGGAGGTAGAGGTGCTGCACCAGGCGGAGCATGCCCAACCCGAAGCGCAACACCGCGCGAGGCCTGGAGCGCGCCACCCTGAACCCCAGCTGCCGGAGCACGCGCTCGAAGTAGTCGACCGCCTCGACGTAGTGTCCACGGGCGAAGTAGGCGCGACCCGTGTTCTCCTGCAGCCGCAGCAGCTCGTCGGGATCGAAGGACCCTCGAGCCTGGCGCCCGACCAGGTCCATGGCGGCCTGGTAGTAGTTCAAGGCCTCGATGGACGCGGAGCAGCGGGCGGCCTCCTCGCCAGCGAGGCTCATGTATCGCCCGGCCTTTTCCGGCTCCTCGGCAAGGGAGTAGTGGTAGGCCAGCATGCCGTAGAAGTCGTTCAACCTGTTGGCGAACACCCGCTCGATGGATCGCGCCACCCGCAAGTGCAGCTGCTTGCGGCGCTGGAGCAGCAGCGACTTGTAGGCGACTTCCTGGGCCAGGGCGTGCTTGAACAGGTACTCCAGCTCCTGCATGCGGATCTGCTCCTGCAGGAACTGTGACTCGGTGAGGATGCGCAGGTGCTCGTCGGTATCCAGGGGGGTGTCGAGCACCTCCTTGAGGATGCGCCTGAAGAACCGCCGTCCGAGCACCGAGGCGGTCTTGAGCAGCTCGCGCGTGTCCCTGTCAAGGCGGTCGATGCGAGCCATGATGACGTCGTTGATGGAGGTGGGCACCTCCACCTGCCCGATGCGCTCCGTGATCTCGAACCGGCCGTCGCGCTGGACCACGGCGCCCTGCTCGATGAAGGAACGCACCACCTCCTCGATGAAGAAGGGGTTGCCGTCCGCGCGCCGCAGGATGATCTCCCGGGTGATCTGGGGCAGGCCCCGCACCTGAATCAGGTTGTCCAACAGCTCGTTGCAGCGCTCGTCGTCCAGGGACTGCAGCGCGATGACCGAGCAGCGACCCTCGAGGTGGAGCGGGGCCTGGAGCAGCCGCTCGCTCGTCTCGGGAAAGCCTGGACGAAAGACGTTGACGAAGAGCACGCGGTGCGTCTCGACCAGGTGATACAGCCCCTCGAGCAGAGCCAAGCTGCTGCCATCGGCCCAGTGCATGTCTTCCATGCAGATGACCAGCGGGCGTCGTTCGGCGCCCCGGCTGACCAGCACCCGCAGGCTGCGCATGATCAGCTTCTCGAGGGCCTCACCCTCGATACCCCGCACACGCTCCTCCATCACGGAGGGCAGCTCGAGGCCCGTCAGGGTGATCACGAAGGGGAGCAGCTCGGTGGTCTCGGCCTGGGTAATCACGGAGTCGACGAAGCGCTGCAGCTTCACCACGGCGACCTCGTCGCTGTCGCCTTCTTCGACATCGGCCATGTTGCGGAGCAGATCCACCACGGGGTGGAAGCTCAGGTTGCGCCCGATGGAGATGGCCCGCCCCTCGAGGTAGCGGCAGCTGTCGGCCTCGAACCGGGCCCGCACCTCGGCCATCAGGCGAGACTTTCCGATGCCGGCCTCGCCCACGACGTTGACGACAGCCCCTCGGCCCTCGACCACGCCCTTGACCAACCCCTGCAGGCGCGCCAGCTCGTCCTGCCGGCCCACCATGTCGGAGTGCACCTTGCGCTCCCGCACGGGGCGGGACCGATGCAACCGTTCGTTCTTCGACAGCAGCTCGAAGACCGGCACCGGCTTGCTCTTGCCCTTGAGCTCCACGGGGCCTATCTCGCGGTACTCGAAGTCCCGGCTGGTGGCATGGTAGGTGGCCGGACCCACGAGCACCTGGCCCGGCTTGGAGTAGTCCTCGAGCCGCGAGGCGAGGTTCACCGCGTCGCCGATGACCGTGAACTGCTTCTTGTCTCGGGCCCCGACCCGTCCCGCCAGCACGGTTCCGGTGTTCATCCCGATGTGGACGTCCAGCGGCGTAAGCATCTGCCGCTGCGCGGCGAACCGGTAGACACCCTTGCGCAGCTCGATTGCCGCGTTGACGGCCTTGGTAGGCGCGTTCTCGATGGCCACGGGGACACCGAAGACGGCCATGACGCAGTCACCGATGAACTTGTCGATGACACCGCCGTAGAACTGGATGATGCTGCCCATCATCTCGAAGCACTCGTTCATCAGGTCCGTCACCTCCTCGGGATCCATGCGCTCGGACATGGCCGTGAAACCAGAGATGTCGGCGAACATGACCGTGGCCTGACGGCGCTCGGAGCTCTGCTTGGCGGGCGGGGTCACGGATCTCCCCAAGAGGGCGGGCGATGGCTTGATACCAGAAGCCCGGCGGCAAGCCAAGCCCTTGACCGCGAGGACCGAGCGCGGCAATACAGAACCAGCGCTCTGCCAAGGACCCAGACCATGCCCATTCTCGACATCACCATCGTCGGCGAAAGGTCGTCTTCTCGGGGCCTGGCCCAGTCTCTGGCCGACGCCGCCGGCGCGGTCCTGACCCCAAACCGGCCCGGAGCCACCTGGGTGCGACTGCATCGATTGCAGTCCGCCGACTACGCCGAAAATACCCGTGTCGAAGGCGAACGACCGGTCTTCGTACAGCTGCTCGCGGCGCGCTGGCCCGAGCTGCGTGCCCGCGAGACCCAGGCCAGGCAGCTCTGCCAGGCCGTCGCCGCGGTCTGTGGCCGCCCACCGGACAACGTCCACGTGATCTACGAGCCGCCCGCCGCAGGCCGCGTGGCCTTCGGGGGCCGCCTAGTGCCGCCCGACGCGGGCTCCTCGGCCGTGCTCGACCAACCCTGATCAACGACTCGACGGAGAGCTCATGTCCAAGACGTCCTTCGGCCCCAAGACCATGGTCTTCCCCCACCCGGTGTTCGTCATCGGCACCTACGGACCCGACGGCACGCCGAACATCGCCACCGCTTCCTGGTCGGGCATCTGCTGCAGCCGGCCGCCGGCGGTGGCGGTATCGTTCAGGGCCGCGACGCTGACCCATGGCAACATCGCCAGGACCGGGGCGTTCACGGTGAACATCCCCGGAGCCGATCACGTCGTCGCGGCAGACCGCGCGGGACTGGTGTCCGGGCGGGAGGGTGACAAGTTCACCGCCTGTGGTCTCACCGCCGAACGCAGCTCGGTGGTGGACGCACCCGCGGTGGCGGAGTTCCCGGTGGTGCTGCACTGCAAGCTGCTGCACAGCTTCGAGCTGGGCCTGCACACCCAGTACGTCGGTGAGATCCTGGACGTCCAGGTGGACGAGTCGGTGCTCGACGAGCAGGGTCGCCCCGACATCTCGAGGATCCAACCGCTGATCTACTCGAGCGGCGACCGCAGCTACTACGGGGTTGGGGAGTGGTTGGCAAAGGCGTTTTCGGTGGGTCGGGACGAGGGGTAGATCGAGGCGGGCGGCTCGCCACGGCGACCTGCCCGGAGAGGACGGCCACCATCCGCTTCACCCCCCCCCCCCCGGCGGAACCGACTCAACGCCAGACCACGTCTCGGAATCCGGGCTCGGGCCTCCCCAACAGGAACCCCTGCAGCAGCTCGCAGCCCACACCCACCAGGGCGTCTCGCTCCGACGCGGTCTCCACGCCTTCGGCCACCATGTCGATGCCGAGTTCGCGGCAGAGCTCCACCATGGAGCGGATGATGGGGAGCTTGGTGGGCGACTCGTGCACGTCTCGCACCAGCGACATGTCCAGCTTCACCACCGCAGGCTCGAGAGTGGAGAATCCCGACAGACCCGCGTAGCCCGCTCCGAGATCGTCCAGCGCGAAGCGAAAACCGAGGTCCCTGAGGGTGTCCAGCCGGCCGGGGATGCCGGGGATCTCGTCCAACGACACCCGCTCGGTGATCTCGAGGACCACCCGAGAGGCGGCCGCGCAGAGGCCGCTCTCGGGATCGTACAGGTCTTCGTCGAGCAGGTCCGCGGGATGCAGGTTCACGAACAAGAGCACGCCCTCGGGCAATCGAGGCAAGGACGCACCGGCGAGCTGGCGTATCCGACGCCCGAGATCGCGAAGCCGGCCAAGGCGCTCGGCCGCGCTGAACAGAGCGCCGGGGTGGGGCAGCGCGGGCACGTCGGATCGCACCAGGGCTTCGTAGGAGAAGATGCGTCGCTGCTTCCAGCTCGCGATGGGCTGGAAGGCCAACCAGAGACGCTCCAGGGCGCGGTCGAAGCTGATCTCCAGGCCAGCGCGATCCATGGCCTGGCTCCCAGGCTGGGCCGCGCGAAGCGCCTGCTCGCGAAGCCTGGCGAGCTGACTGTACGAGGTGGTGGTCGGCACCCGTGCCGGTTGGTTGTTCCTGTGGGACACCACGGCCCCGGTGGGCTCACCCGCCGACTGGCCCATGATGGGTCACGATCCCCAGAACACCAGAAACCTGTCCACGCCGCTGGTGGGCTACATGGCTGCCAACGAGGACGTGACCGAGGATGATGGCTGCGGCTGCGCGGCTCCCGCTGGGGCTGCCTGGTGGCTGTGGCTGGTGGGCCTGGCGCCCGTGGTTCGACGCAGGCGCCGCAACACGTGAGCTGTATCAGAGGCGATCAGATGTCCACGAAGTAGAGCTTGACCAGACGGTCGATGGCCTCGTTGGTCAGCTCCGGCATGTCGCACGAGAAGCTGTGGATGTCGATCATCTGCTCCACCAGGTCGCGGGGCTCGCATGCCCGTAGCGGACGATCGTTGGGCCGGTAGTGTTGCTGGATGAGGTAGTCCACCGCGGACTCTTGATACGCGATGGCGTGCTCGTTGCACTGACGCTCGAAGATCTTCTTGTACATCTCTTCGGTGGGGTAGCCCACGGCGATCTTGTACCGGATGCGCCGCAGGAAGGCATCGTCGACCAACTCGCGGGGATCGAGGTTGGTGGAGAAGACCACCAGGCTGTCAAACGGCAGCTCTACCTTCTGGCCCGACGCGAAGGTCAGGTAGTCCAGGCGGCTCTCGAGGGGCACGATCCAGCGGTTGAGCAGTTCGCGAGGATCGCAGCGCTGGCGCCCGAAGTCGTCGATGAACATCACCCCGGAGTTGGCCTTGACCTGAAACGGAGCCTTGTAGAAGGTGGCCTGGGGAACGCTGACCAGATCGAGCATGTCGAGGGACAGCTCGCCCCCAGCCACGACCGTGGGCCGCTTGCAGTAGACCCACCTGCGATCGTGTTGGATGCTGTCGTCCACGATGGGCTCGTGGTGGACCTTGTCGAAGACCACGACCACCTCGGACTCCACGAGCAGGGCGCGGGGTATGAACACACCGCTGCGCATGGCCTCGGCGATACACTCGGCCATGGAGGTCTTGCCGTTGCCCGAGGGCCCGTACAGGAAGACCGGGCGACCGGACTTGATGGCGGGCCCGATGCGGGCCACCACCGAGGGATCCAGGACCAGGCGGCTGAAGGCATACTCGACCTTGGCCGGGGTCACGTCGTTGCGGTCGATCTTTTGGTGAGTCAGTTGCTCCGCGTACTGGGCAAAGGGGACGGGAGACGGCCCTCGGTAGTTGTCGCGAGCGAGGATCTCGTCGACCTTCTCGCGGCCCTGGCGCGTGACGGAGTACCGAAACCACGCACCCCCGAACGCCCCGCTGCCACCTCCGGCGGTGACGACCTGCTGCCGCTTGAGCGTCTCGAGCAGACCCTGGACCACCTGGAAGTCCAGCGCCATGCGCTGAGCCACGTCGATGCCCGGGATGGTGCCGCCGAAGTACACGTGCTTCAGCGCCAGGTCGAGGAGAAAGGCCTCGTCGAGCCCGGTGTCTTCGAGGGTCCGAGCTTCCGGGGGGACTCTCACGTCGGGCATGGGGGCTCCGGGGGTTGAGACCAGACGATAGACAAGGCAAAGACCTAGCGTGTTGCCGAGGGGCCGCCAAGCGACAGCGGCTCTGACCGCAGCCATGATAGACGATCATCGTTTCTCGAGGAGGCCAAGAATGAAGCAGAAGATCGCCCTCTTCTGGCCCGGTGACGCTCGCGACGTCCCCAATCGGCTGGCCCTGCCCAGCATCCAACACGCCACCGCCCAGATGGAAGCCGCCCTCGGGCGCCTCGGCCGCACGCCGTACCGCGTGCCAGGCTTCCTCTCCAAGCCTCACCACGCCATCGAGAAGCTGGGACCCATCGACGACCCCATGGTGGGGGTCTGCGTGCACTGGTTCTACGGCCCTCACACGACCGACGGGGTGGTGGGGAAGAACAATCCCCTGCTGCTGGCCAGCAACTTCTCGGGCCAATGGCCCGGGTTGGTGGGGCTGCTCAACACCGGCGCGTGCCTCCGCACCCTGGGGCGGGACCACTCCCGCATCTGGACAGACTCGGACGACTGGACCACGAACGACACCTTCATGGCCCGGCTGGAGCGCTGGTGCGACACGGGACACATCGACTACGCAGCCGACCAGGTCTCTCCGCCAGGGCCCGTCCCCGCCGATGCCGCCGCCCTCGCGGCCCGAGTGGCCGACGGGCTCCTGCGGCGCCGCGCCTTGCTGCTGATGCTCGGCGACACGTCCATGGGCATGATCAACGGCTACTTCGGCCCTCGCCTGCTCGCACGGCACGGCTTCGCCGAACACAAGGTGGACCAGGCCTGGCTTCTCGATCGCGGCCCAAAGGTATCGCGAGCGCGCATCGATGACGCCTTCGCCTTCGTCTGCGACCGAGGCGTAGCCTTCCACTGGCGCGAGGCAGGCGCCGAGGACTTCGACGAGGTGGCCACCAAAGAACAGCTGCGCGACTACCTGGCGGTGCTGGACCTGGTGGACGAGTACAAGGCTGACTGTGTGGGCTGGCAGTATCAGTTGGGACTGCTCCCGCTGCGCCCCCCGTCAGACTTCGCAGAGGGCTTGCTGAACTCGGCGTGCCGCCCCGAAGGCACCGGGGACACCATCGCCTGCGCCACCGAAGCCGACCAGGGCAACGCCGTGCCGATGGAGCTGATGAAGCGCCTGTTGAAGGCAAAGGGACTGCACCAGGCGGTGATGTTCCACGACGTGCGCTGGGGGGCGGAGCACGATGGCCGCTTCCTGTGGGTGTTGCTCAACTCGGGCTCCTGCGGGGCTTACGCCTTCAACCACGACCCCGACACCCTCCGGGGTGTCCACAGCTACCGACAGCCATCGCTGTACTTCCCCCATGCGGGGGGCACCTTCGCCGGCGAGAGCCTCCCCGGTGCCATCACGTGGTCGCGGGCTTGGATGGACGGCGACGAAGTGGTGATGGACGTGGGGCGCGGCGAGGTGGTCGCCCTGCCACGGGACGTCCGCGACAGCTGGTGGGAAGGCACCACCCGCCAGTGGCCGTTCATGGCCGCCGACCTGGGCGTGTCACGCGACACGTTGATGGCTCACTACATGTCGAACCACGTCGCGGTGGCCTACGGGGACGTATTCCACGAGATGATCGCCCTGTCCCAGGAACTGGGCTTCCGCGTGCGAGTCCTCGGGGAGCGCCGCGATGGGTGAGCCGCTGCTGCTGGGTGTGGATGTCGGCACCGGCAGCGCCCGCGCCGGTTTGTTCGAACCCACGGGGCGCAGGGTGGGCGTAGGCAGCCAACCCATACGAACCTGGCGACCGGAAACGGACTTCGTCGAGCAGTCCTCGGACGACATCTGGCACGCCTGCGGGTTGGCCATCCGCCAGGCTCTCGACGCGTCGGGTGCCAAGCCCGAAGACGTCGTGGGGGTCGGCTTCGACGCAACCTGCTCCCTGGTGGCCCTGGACGCCGGCGACCACCCGGTGTCGGTGAGCCCTACCGGGCGGGACGAGCGGAACGTGGTGGTGTGGATGGACCACCGTTCCATCGACCAAGCCACTCGCATCAACACAACCGGGCACGAAGTCCTGCGCTACGTGGGTGGCTCGGTCTCCCCCGAAATGCAGACCCCAAAGCTGCTCTGGCTGAAGGAACGCCTACCCCACTGCTGGGACAGAGCCGCGCGCTTCCTGGACCTGCCCGACTACCTCGTCTACCGAGCCACGAAGCGGGACGTCCGCTCCCTCTGCACCACCGTCTGCAAGTGGACCCATCTGGCCCACGCGGGCGGCTGGCAACCCGACTACTTCGAGCAGATCGGACTCGAAGACCTGGTCCAGGAAGGCTTCACACGTGTCGGCACCGACGTGCGGCCCATGGGCGAACGCGCTGGCGGGCTGACGTCCTCGGCCGCACGGGAGCTGGGTCTCGTGGAAGGCACCCCCGTAGGCGTCGCCATCATCGACGCACACGCGGGGGGCCTCGGGCTGCTGGGGGTGCCGGTCGACGGCTCGACCGCCACCGGCGCCGCTCTGTCCCGGCGGCTGGCCCTGATCGGCGGCACCTCGAGCTGCCACATGGCGGTGTCACCCGACCCGAGGTTCATCGAGGGCGTATGGGGCCCTTACCACTCAGCCATGGTTCCCGGCCTGTGGCTCACCGAGGCCGGGCAGTCGGCCACCGGAGCCCTGATCGACCACGTCATCGACAGCCACGCGCGGGGCCCCGAGCTGCGAGCCCAAGCCGTGCGTGACGGTTCCACCGCCTACACCCTGCTGAACGAGCGGGTGAACGCGCTCGCGCGGGCTCTCCCCTTCCCCGCAGCCCTGACCCGCGACCTGCACGTGCTGCCCTACTTCCACGGCAACCGCAGCCCCCGCGCCGACCCCACCCTCAGGGGTGTCGTGTCCGGCCTGACCTTGAGCGACACCGTGGACTCCCTCGCCCTGCTCTACCTGGCTACCATCCAAGCCATCGCCTACGGCACTCGACACATCCTGGAAGTGTTGGCCGACGGGGGCTACGCCATCGACACGATCGTGGCCGGCGGTGGCGACACCAAGAACCCCCTCTTCGTGAGGGCCCACGCCGACGTCGCGGGCTGCCGGCTGGTCCTGCCGAAAGAACCCGAGGCCGTGCTGCTCGGCGCGGCGATGCTGGGCTCCGTCGCGGCGGGAACCCACCCCTCGGTCCAGGCGGCCATGGGCGCCATGAGCTCCGCCGGGAGCGTGCTGCAACCGGCAGGTGGCGAGGTCGCGGTCTACCACGACCGAAAGTATCGGGTGTTTCAACGCATGTGGAAGGACCAACTGGCCTACCGGGCGTTGATGGACGGTGCGTGACAGGGGTGGCCAGATCGGCCATCACCAAGCGTTGACCCCGGCGCCGCGTTGAGCGGGGATGTCGTCGCAGCCGGCGCGGCGGACGCCCAGTGGAACCACGAGCGCTCCTTCCCCGGCCGCACCACCCGCATCGACGGCGGCTGGCTGCTGAAGGTCCACGCCGACAACGGGCCCTGCGCGGTGACGCTGCTGGGCACCCTGGTCCCCAAGGGCAGCGCGGTCGCCGACTTCGACCCCGAGAAGCTCGGGGCCACCTTCGAGCCCCTGGGTTGGCCCCCCAAGCACACCGAGTGCGACGTGGAGCAGGACCAAGGCAGACATCCGTTCTACTCCCGTCACTGCAGGCTGACGCACGGCGAGCGCCGGGAAGCCAGCAGCTCGGTGACGCAGCAGCCGGGCAAGGACCTGGGCGCGGAGGAAACGCACCGCCTCGACAGGGGGACCGCCGTCCTCGAGCAGGCCGAAGGAAGCGCCGAGGTCACGGTGCTCGACGGCGTGTCCGCCGAGGCCGTGACGCGGGCGTTGCTCTCGGAGTAGGCGCGCATTCCAAGCGACCGGGCGTGGTATCTTCGGTGTTTCACCCGGTCATCAAGGACTCCCCCCATGCTCGCCAGGTCCGCTGTCCTGCTCGCCCTCACCCTCCTCCTGACCGCCTGCGGCGACCCCAAGGACGACACCGGCACCGCCAGCCCCGACGACGACGACGACGGCTACACCCTCGCCGACGGTGACTGCGACGACGGCGATCCCGCCGTCCACCCGGGCGCCACCGAGGTCTGTGACGAGCAGGACGTGGACGAGGACTGCTCGGGTGCGGCCGACGACGAGGACGAAGGCGTGGATCCAACCACGCTGCTGGACTGGTACGTGGACGCCGACGCCGACGGTTACGGCGATGCCGACACCTCGATGCAGGCCTGCGACGCGCCCGACGCCTACGTGGCCGGCGCGGACGACGGGGTCGCCTTCGACTGCGACGACCTGGACGACACCGTGAACCCCGGGGCCACCGAGGTCTGCGACGAAGAGGACGTGGACGAGGACTGCGATGGGCTGGTGAACGACGACGACGACAGCCTGGACACCGCCACCCTGTTGGACTGGTACGCCGACACCGACTCGGATGGCTACGGAGATCAAGAGGCACCCACCCAAGCCTGCGACCAACCCTCAGGCCACGTGGCCGGTGCCGAGGATGGGGGCGCCTTCGACTGCGACGATACGCGCGACGACGTCAACCCCGCGGCCATCGAGGTCTGCGACGATGACGACACCGACGAGGACTGCGACGGCTTGGTGGACGACGACGACGACAGCTTCGACGCAGGCTCGCTGACCGACTGGTACGCCGACGCCGACGGCGATGGCTTTGGCGATCCGGACAGTTCGACCCAGGCCTGCGATCAGCCCTCGGGCTACCTCGCGGACGGCAGCGACTGCGACGACACCGACGCCGCCAACCACCCGGGTGCGGACGAATACTGCGACGAGGTGGACAACGATTGCGACGGCGACACCGACGAGGCTGGTGCGGTGGACGAGTCCACCTGGTACCTGGACGCAGACGACGATGGCTACGGCGATGCCAGCAGCACCACCACGGCCTGCGACCTGCCCAGCGGCTACACCGACACCGACACCGACTGCGACGACAGCGACGCCGCCACTCATCCCGGCGCCACCGAGGCCTGCGACAGCGTGGACCGCGACTGCGACGGCACCGTCGACACCCTGCTGCAGGTCCCCGGCACCCATACCGACATCCAGGACGCCATCGACGCCGCGAGCACCGGCAACCTGGTCTGCGTAGCCGCCGGCACCTACCTCGAGGTGGTCGCCTTCGGCAGCCAAGACATCACCGTCGAGAGCTACGACGGCCCCGAGACCACCATCATCGACGGCATGGACCTGGGCCTGGTGGTGCGCTTCACCGAGGGCAACACCACCGCCACCACCCTGCGCGGGTTCACGCTGACCGGCGGCGCCGCCGAGCGCGGGCCCGGCCTGTACCTGTCGGGCTCGGACGCCACGGTGGATCAGGTCATCGTCAGCGACAACGTCTCGGACAACTCCGACTACGCCATGGGCTCCGGCGTGTACGTCTACGATGGCGAGCTGGTGCTGAGCGACAGCGTCGTGACCGCCAACCACGGCGAGCCGACCCACACCACCAACGGCGTATACGCCTATGGCGCCGTGGCCCTGGTGGACGCCACGGCCACCTTGACGGGCGTGGAGATCTCGGACAACACCCAGACCGTCTCCTCGTCGGTCAACATGGCCTACAGCTTCGGGGGCGGCCTGTACGCCAGCAACAGCACGCTGGTCCTCGATGACGTGGACATCACGGGCAACAGTGTCGAGATTGGCGCCTCGGGCAACACGGTGATCACCTCGGGTGGTGGGCTCTCCCTGTACGACAGCGACGCCACCATCACCGACCTCACCGTCAGCGACAACAGCGTGACCAGCGAGGCTGGCAACGACGACACCTTCCTCTACGGCGGCGGGATCTACGCAGAGGGATCCTCCATGGACATCGACGGCCTGGTGCTCACGGGCAACGTGGCCGACGCCAGCGCGTCGGACGGCAGCTACGCCTACGGCGGTGGCTTCTTCGCCACCAACACCACCATCGAGGCCAGCCACGCCCTGGTGGCCGACAACGAGCTGTCCTGCGACTACGAGTGCTACGGCGGCGGGCTGTGCATGTTCACCTACAGCGACGCCACCTGGACCAACGCCATCGTGGCCGGAAACGGCGTCACCAGCCCCACCTACGCCTGGGGCGGTGGCGTGTTCTCCCAGTGCTACAACGGCCAGACCACGCTCACCAACGTGGACGTGGTCGGCAACTTCATCGACGCCGACACCACCGGCCTGGGCGCCGGCGTGCGCACCTCGGACTGGGGCGATGTCACCCTGACCAACGTGAACATCGTCGACAACACCATGAGCGGCAGCGGCAGCCTCAACGGCCACGCCCTGGCCCACTACACCTACGGCCTGGGCGGCGGCGTGCTCACCATGAGCCACGACAACGTCTGGGGCAACTCCGGCGGCAGCACCGAATACTTCAACACCACCGATCCCGTGGGCACCGACGGCAACATCAGCGGCGACCCCGACTACACCGACACCTCCGCCAGCGACGCCGCCAGCTGGGACCTCACGCTGGGCTCGGCCTCGGTCTGCACCGACGCAGGCGACAGCACCATCCTGGACACCGACGGCAGCACGTCCGATATCGGGGCGTATGGGGGGCCGTATGGGGCATGGTAGGCCGCGGATCGCGTCAGCTACGCCGTCTCGGGGTTTCGCTCCGCTAGCCCCTACGGGTGTCCCGAGAGGCGATTCTCGAAACCAGGGGGAGACCGGCCATCACCCACTCTCTCGCACGAGCGCGAGGAACCCCAGCACAGCACCCGCAGCATCCTGCCGCAGATGGGGGTCATCGCGGGCCCCGAGGAACTCCGCTCTGCGCATCGGGCCCACGTGCTCGTCGGTAGCGAAATCCTCAGCCAGGATGGTGAGCGCCAGCTGAGCCTCGGGATCATGCGCGATGGGTGCGAACCGGTCTGCGATCTCCCGCATCGGAACCGAACCATAGTTCAGCAAGACGTACACGAGATCGTAGGCGTCCTTGGTCGCTCCACGGTTGCGGAACGACAGCGCCTTGAGCACGACGAAGGCCGCCGGGCCGGCGACCCGAACCCCACGCCTCGCCAGCTCTCCTTCCGTCGTCCGGCCCTCGATGACGACGGTCAAGGTGTCGATAAATGCGAGCTGGAGCGCTGGGATGACGAAGGCCGCGAAGTCCGGCTCGAGATCCTGGAGCTTGCCCGGAGCGGGACCGCCAGGCACGGGGCCGATCAAGAAGTCGATGGTGATCGCCTCGTCGCGCAGTCTCCAGGTCTGGCGTCTGGAGCGACCTTCTTCGGTCTGCGTTGGGCGGAACCCGTGCCTGCGGAGCCGCTGGCTGATCTCGCGGTAACGGTCCTCCCCCAACACCGCGACAGAGAAGCCCAGATCGACATCGCGGGAGCCGACATGCGGCTCTGGTGCTCGCTTCTGATCGACGATCAGGTAGGGCACCAGGTCCCCCACGAGCACGATGTCCTCTGTCAGATCACCCAGCAGCGTGGCCAGGTGCAGCGCCATCCGGCGAGCCTCCTCGGCCAGCCCGGGAGGGTAGTCCAGCGCGGTCACGGTGGTGGGGTCCATCACGCTCTCCAGGTCATCATCGTCTTCCGCAGCTCGGCCGAAGCCTCTGCCGCACGCTCGGGGTGGGCTTGCAGATCAAGGTAGACCTGCACCGGATGAGCGCACTGTATGCCCTGCTGGACCTTCTCATAGAACACACCATCGTCACTTGGAACGATGAGCCAGACGTTCTCTCCACGCTCCACTGGTCGCAGGCCCAGCACCTGGGGATCGACAGGGTGTTCCTTGACGAAGAAGGTGTTCAGGCGGAAGTCCGTGTAGTGCGTGTAGTGCCAGGCAGCCGACAGCCCTGTCGCGACCCATCCACTGCCGAGGTCATTCAAGCGACTTGCGAGTGCTTCCATCGCATCGACTCCCGAACGGGCAGGTACATGAAAGCGACGCAGGGCGTGGCCCCCAAAGCGATAGCGCTGTGCCCAGGCTTCGAGGAGCAGGCTGGGGGCGCGGGCGCGGAGCTCGCCTTCGCTGTTGCTCTCGAGCAGCTCGAGCGCCCGGAGCCGACCCACCACCTTGCTCACGGTCCCCGACGGGAGATCGACCTCCCGCGCCAGATCGGATTGCTTCCACCACCGTTTGTCGTAGACAAGCAGCGCGCGGCTCACCCTCGAGTATCGAGGGGTGAACGGATTCGAGGGACGCCCGGGGCTGGCGTAGGCATTGGGCTCGCCCAGGACCAGGACGCAGAAGTGTTCTGCGCGGATCGCGGCGTTGCCCGACAGATCGATCCAGGACAGGCACCGCTCCTCAGCCCATGTACGAGCCTTGGGGCCCATATAGGGTACGACGACCACCGGGATGGTCCGGGAGCCGAACACGCTGCGACCCAGAGCGTTGGCGGCTTCTCGTTCCCAGTTCATGCTTCCTTTATAGGATGTACTTCGATGAGAGGAAGGGGGCCGCAAAAAGGAAGCACGCTCTGGAAGGCGCTACACGCGAACCCTATGCGCTGGGCGCGTATAGCCGCGTATAGCCGCAGGGGCGCTCAACGCCCCCCCGTCCTCCCCACCCCCACCGCACACCACCCCACCTCTCGCTCCCCACCCCCCAACGGCGGGCCGTGGGGCTGAGGGCGCAGATGCCGGCGAGGATTGCCGAGGTGTGGATATCGACCCTCGACGCGCCGGGCGCGGGGGGCGGGCTGGCGCCAGCGTCGTCGGAGGGGGCGGTTTCCTCGTGAGGATCCTGCTCGGGCTTCGGGTACTGGGTCAACGGTGGGCTCTCTCGTTCGTGGCGGGTGTGGGCTGGAGACCTAGCTTGGTACCCCGCATACAGCTCGCGCCGTGGTCCCGGTCCATAGTGTCAATCACGTGCCCGGTCCGGACCCCTCGCTCCGGAGGGCTCGACCCCATCACCGGATCTCGTACGCCAACTCCATCTCGGCGCGCCTCCGGGTGATCTCCACCTGGAAGCTCGTGGCACCCTCGAGCGCCTGGAAGACCCGCAATGCGGACTCGGTGCTGGACAGATCGTGGCCGTTGACGCGGTGCACGACGTCGCCGTTTTGGAATCCCAGCACGTCGAACACGCTGCCGCTCCGTACCGCCAGCAGGCGGAACCCATCGATCGACCCGTCCTCCGCCTGGTGCGGTATGACCCGCACCTGCCGCGTCATGTCCTCGAAGGCGTCCGCGTGGTCCCCCAGGACCGTGGTGTCGACGATGAACCTGTCCCCCTCCTGGCTGGTGACGAGGCCCTCGGGGGCGACGGTGGACCGGGAGGTGCTCGATCTCGGCGGAGATGTCTGGGTCTGGGCTCGCTCCCGAGCCTCGGCCAGCTGGCCACGGGCCGTCTCGATCTGCTCACCCAAGATGGCGAGCTCCGCACGGGTGGCCCGCAGTTCGTCGCCGATGGTCCCCAGGCGCTGATGGATGGAGAACAACGCCACCACCTCTACGGCCGCGACGACGACGAGCAAGACCACGACGAAGCCGAGGAACAGCCTCTCGCCGAGTTGGGAGGGGGGGCTCTCGGGGGTCATGGTCACCTCCATCGTCAGCGAGGGATGCGGGCCTTCACGCGCGATAGAGTCCCATACCACCGAGAGCCCCCACCGTGCCCCCAGACACCCCGACCGTCCTCCTCGAGCGCGCCCACGCGCTGTCCCAACCCCACCGCCACGCCCTCGAACTGCTGGCAGTGGCGCAGGGTGGGCTCACCCAGACCGTCATCTCCCTGGCCCTCACGGAGCTTGGCCACCGAGCCGAGGGACGGCGTCTGTCGGCCGCCAGCGTCCGACCCGTCCTCGAGCTGCTGGTAGACCGGGGGTTGGCCCGCCACGACGGGCGATACGCAGTCCACGCAGATCTGTCCGAGGCGGTGTGCAGGCAGCTCTTTCGAGAGGACCGCTTCGAGCCGTTGGCCGCCCTGGTGGCCAAGCACGAGCCCCTGCCTGCGGCCGCGACGGGCTGGTACGGTGTGCGCCGAAGCACCGCACTGCGCGAGCTGCGACGGGCTGTCTACAGCGCGAACGGCCCAGCCTTCCAAGCCATCCTGAAGCGCTGGCACGAGAACCAGCGCAGCTTGGGCCGGCCCCCGCGCATCCACGGCTGGCTCACCCACCCCCTCGAGGTAGACCTGCTCCACAGGCTTCCTCCCGACATCTCCGCGCCCTTGCTCGAAAACCTGTCCCTGTCGCGCTCGGTCACCATGGATCCATCTGACGGATTCTTCGAGCTGGTGAAGGCCCTGAACGAGCCCCCCCCTGCCGTAGCCCTCCTTCGGGTCACCCTGGCGCGCGAAGCCCTGCTGGCCGGGCAACTCGAGCTCGCGGGGGAGATGCTCGAGACCATCAGCGGTGAGTCCGTCGATGGTCTCCGCGGCCTGCTCCACCTGGTCCATGGCGACCTCGACGCTTCCGTGAAGCACTACGCCAAGGCCCTGGCCGCCCGCCGCAAACGAGAGGGTAGCCGCATGGGCTGGCTGCCCGGCCCGGAGGGGGCGTTCCAGCCCCTCGCCTACCTGCTGCTGGGCACGGCAGCACGGGTCAAGCAGGCGCGACGCCTGGTCGAAGCCACCCTGAACGATCTCTTCGTGATGCCGGACGACATGCTCGCCGGCCACCTCCACGTGCGGCGGCTCGACGCCCTCGTGCACGGCCAACCTCTGCCCGACGCCCCCCCGCCCAGCCATCCCCTCGCGGTCCTGCTCGCCTCCCTGGTCACCTACTGGGCGGGGGAGCCCCTGGACACCGCCGCGCTGGACCGAGCCATCCGCCGCAGCCAGGTCGCGGGCTTCCACTGGCTGGCAGGCGAGCTGTCCGTGCTCTTCTCCGGCGACCACCAACAGGCGGTCTCCGGGTTGCCTCCCCTCGCCGCGCTGCGCCAGCCCGAAGCCGACTGGGAACGCAGGCTCCACGCCCTCGAAGAAGCCCTCGGCACCCCGACAGGCTCCCGGGACGAGGCGAGCGCAGCAGGCCCCACGGCCCGCGTCTGCTGGTACCTCGGTGAATACCACCGTCAGGTCTACCTCGAGGCCCGGGTACAGAGACGAAGAGGCGCAGGCTGGACCAAGGGGCGCAAGGTGGGCGTAAACCGCCTGCACACCGATCCCGGCTCGGTGGAGAGCATGGGGGAGCAGGACATCGCCATCGCAGCCTGCCTGACCATTCGGCGCGGCCGAGGCTGGTACCGAGGTTCCGCAGACGAGGAGACCTGGCACCCCGTCGACACCTGGCGGGCCCTGGTAGGCCACCCGGCCGTCTTCCTCCTCGACGAGCCGGGCGTCCGCGTCGAGGTGGCCGAGGCACAGCCCCAGCTGGTCATCAGCCAACAGCTCGACGAGCTGGTGATACACGTCGAGCCCGAGCCCGAGGAAGACCAGCAGGTGGTGGTCCTGGCTCCCGCCCACGAGCGCCGCGAGGTCTACCACTTCGACAAGGCGCGCCGACGAGTGGTGGAGCTGCTTCATGGCGGACTTGCTCTCCCCACCAGCGCCGGCGACCGGCTGGGGGCCCTCCTCACGCACTTCACGGGCCTGTTCGAGGTCCACGACGAGAGCGCCCGGATCGAGACCCAAGCCCGAGACATGCCCCACGATCCCCGCCCGGTGTTGCGACTCGTCCCCCAGGGTGCGGGACTGTCCGCCCAGCTGCTGGCGCGCCCCTTCGGCGAGGTGGGCCCCACGGTGGACCCGGGCATGGGTGGCGAGGTGCTCCTGGCGCGAATCGACGGCCAGGCCTGCCGCGTACAGCGCGACCTGGATGACGAGGTACGGCGCGCCGAGGCCCTCGAAGCCGACATCCCCAGCCTGGCTGCGGCCGCGTGGTGGGGCGACGCCCGCCACCTCGAGGAGCTGGAACAAGCCCTCGAGCTGCTGGTCGACCTGGCCAGGCATGGTGACGCGGTGCGCCTCGAGTGGCCCGAGGGCGAAGCCCTGCGCCTGCGTGGCGAGGTCGGGCTCGACGAGCTGTACATGAGCGTACAAGGCCGCGGGGACTGGTTCGAGGCCAGCGGGCAGCTGAGGGTGGACGGCGGGCTGGTGCTCGAGCTGCACGAGATCCTCGACCTGCTCGGCGAGCGCAGGCGCCGCTTCGTCACCCTGGACGACGGCCGCTTCCTGGCCCTGACCGACGCCCTGCGCCGCCAGCTGGATCTGCTGGACCGGTTGAACCAGGGTCGCGGCAAGACCACCCGTTTCCATCGCCTGGCCGCCCTTGCGGTGGAGCCGCTGGTGGAAGCCGCGGGGCAAGCCGACACCGGGCGTGCCTGGCGCGAGCAGCTCGAGACGCTCCACGGTGCCCACGAGATCGATCCGGCGCTGCCTCGAACCCTTCGAGCCGAGCTGCGCCCCTACCAGGTCGAAGGCTTCACGTGGCTGGCGCGGCTGGCGACCTGGGGCGCAGGGGCCTGCCTGGCCGATGACATGGGCCTTGGCAAGACCGTCCAAGCCCTGGCCCTGTTGCTGCACCGCGCCGGGCTGGGGCCCGCCCTGGTGGTCGCCCCCACCTCGGTCTGTGGCGGTTGGTGCGATCAGGCGTGGCGCTTCGCCCCCACCCTCGACGTGCACCGCTTCGGCCCCGGCAACCGCGCCGCCATGCTCGAGGGCCTGGGACCATCCGACCTGGTCGTCTGCAGCTACGGCCTGGTCCAGAGCGAGATCGAACGCCTCTCGGCCATCAGCTGGAGCACCCTGGTGCTCGACGAATCCCAGGCGGTCAAGAACCCCAACACCCAACGACACAAGGCGGTGACGCGCCTGCAGGCCGAGTTCCGCCTGGCCACCACGGGCACCCCCATCGAGAACCACCTGGGTGAGCTGTGGGCCCTGTTCCAGCTCCTACAGCCGGGCCTGTTGGGCAGCTGGGAACGGTTCAAGGCTCGCTTCGCCGCCCCCATCGAAGCAGGCCACCGCG
>CAZVHW010000008.1:37097-37747 GCA_964626835.1 uncultured Enterobacterales bacterium | reverse complement strand
GATGCCGTGGCCGAACGCGACCCCGCAGCCCACGCCGCCAGCGAGATCCAGAACCGACTCGGCAACCAAGCCTTGCTCGCCGCACTGTCCACAGCCGACCCCCAGGGGCTGGCGGGCGCGGCCGCCGACACATTGAGCCTCGGCATCGCCGGTGTGGACGTGCAGGACATGGTCCCCGGCACCGGCAAGATGTCGGTGATGCGAGCCAAGCTGCACGCCGACCTCAGACACCGTGTCGGTGTCGAGCAACCCGATCCCACCTCGATGTCCCGCATCGGCCGCCGCCGCGGTCGCCCCCTGCCCCCAGCCGTGCGCCAGCGCATGGAGCAAGCCTTCGGCCACGACTTCGACCACGTCCGCATCCACACCGACCCCGAAGCAGCCCGCACCGCCCGCCAACTGGACGCCCGCGCATTCGCCGCCGACACCGACATCTACTTCGGCCCCGGCGAGTTCTCGCCCGAAACTCCCAAGGGCCAACATCTGCTCGCCCACGAGCTCTCCCACGTGGTCCAAGCCGACCATGGCCGCCTGCCACACGGCGACGACAAGCGTGTCTCGGATCCCACCGACCGCTCCGAGGTCGAGGCCGAGACCATGGCCCGCCAGGCGGTGGCCCAGCTGGCTTGGGTGCCCGACGTCGCCTCCGC
>CAZVHW010000008.1:0-37087 GCA_964626835.1 uncultured Enterobacterales bacterium | reverse complement strand
TCGACAAGGGCTGGTCCCAGGCGCCGCTCAAGGAAGGTCCCATCGACCTCCCCGTGATCGAGGCCGGCACAGCCGAACAATCCGGCGAATTCGCTCCCGCCGAACGAGAACGCTCCTCAGCCTCCGCCAGACCCTCCACCCATGGCCCCGTCATGCGCAAGAACGGCGGTGGGCGTAATCGGGGACGCAAGCCCAAGCGCGGCAAGGGCGCGGTGAAGGGCAAGGGAGCCGACAGGGACAAACCGGAAGCCAAGACCACCGAGCCGGAAGACTTGGCGAAGACCATCGCCGGCGTCATCGCGACCTTCATGCCTTCCGAAGAAGAGCTACCCGAGGAGCTGCAGGGCGCCCCGGGCATGCCTGGATCCGATTCGAACGCACGCGACAACGCGGGCGGCCGTGACAAGGGCCCGACGGCCCGCGATCGGCGCGAGCGGGACGCAGGCCCAGGTGGCCCGGGTGGCCAAAACAAGGAAAAAGGTCCGGGCGAAGAAGAAGAGGAGATGGGCCCCCAAGACCGCCTGCTGGGCATCCTCGAGGGTGGGATTCCCGCTCCCCTACCCAAGGGCTCCGAGTACACACCCGGACAGCTCATTCCCGCATTCGACGCCTTGGGCATGGACGAACACGACAAGATCCTCGACCTGTCGATGGAGACGGCTCCAAAGCCTCACGCCCTGCTCACCGAGCTGGACATCGAGCAGATGATGAAGGGTGCGGACGCCCTGGAACGCTCGGTGAGTGACGCGGGGGAGGACAAAGACGAGGACGAGGACGAAGACGACTTCTGGGGTGGTGGCATCGATCCCACGCTCGGCGCGCTGAACCTGGGCGATCCGAGCCTCTACATGGGTGACAAGTCCATGAAAACGGGCGGCATGCCGGGCCCGGGAAAGGACGTCCTGGGCTTGTTCGACAGCCCAAGCTCCAAGCTTCCCACCGAGACCGATGCCGATGACACGGCAACCGAAGGCAAGGGCCCCCCAAAGTCCAAGGAAGGCAAGGGCAAGCCCGGCAAGGCCAAGGTGGCAGCTGGCAAACCCGGCGAGAAGAAACCCGGCGAGAAAGAGCCGGGTGCGGATGGCAAGCCCACCACCGACAAGAAGAAGGAAGACGCCGACAGCTCCGAGGGCGACAGCGACACCACCCCGACCGCCGACGCCAGCACCAAGGGCGGAAAAAAGGACGCCAAAGACAAAAAGGAGAAGAAGAAGAAGAAGGAAAAAGCCGGCGGCAAGGCGGTCAAGCCCATGTCCCAGGGGGAGATCCGGGCCGAGATCGAGCGCCTCGAGATCCAGCGGGGCTTCAAGGAGATCGACCTCGAGATCCTCGACCTCGACATCAACACCCACCTGACCAACCTGGGCGACAAGCAGACCAAGATCAGCAAGGTCCAGGGCAAGCAGCAAGACCTCGGTGGCCGAACGGAGAAGCGCAAGGAGGTCGTGAACCGCCTCGCCCTGTCCAAGCAGGGTCAACCCGGCGCGCCATCGGCGGACACGGACAACCAGCTCAAGTTCCTCGACCTACAGAGCGGACGCCTGCCCAAGAAGCTGGACAAGCTGCAGGGCAAGGTCACGAAGATCCAGGCCTCCACGAACAAGGTCAACGAAGAGCAAGGCCAAATCAACGACGACATCGCCGACATCGACGAGAAGATCGCAGAGCTGCAGGCCAAGCTCGAGTCCGGTGGTGGCGGTGGCACCGGCAACCCCGACGTGCCCGAGACCTGCAAGCGGCTCAAGGAAGACACCGAGAAGAAGCTCGAGAAGGAGACGAAGAAGAACGAGAAGGAGACCAAGGCGGAGACGCAGCTCAAGACCGATCTCGAGGCCCTCAAGACCACCATCTCGGAGCAGAAGACAGCCGAGGCCAACTTCGACACCACGCTTGGCGGTCACAAAAAGGAGAAGGGCGCGATCGAGAAGAAGATCAAGGCGCAGAAGGCCGCCTTGGCCACGAAGAAGGCCGCCGACGCGAAGAAGGGCAAGGCCAAGGGCAAAGCCAAGGGCAAGACCAAGGCCAAGAGCGCCACCAAGACCACATCGGCGGCGAGCAACAAGTCCACCAAGGACCACAAGAAGCGCCTCACCGAGCTCGGCAAGCTCATCAAGCAGGTCACGGCCAAGAGAAAAAAGGCCATCCGCAAGCGGGACATGGCCACCAAGGACGAGGAGCGCAAGAAGCTACGCCTCAAGGAAAAGCAGGCCGCCAACAAGGAACTCACCAAGAAGCTGGACCTGATGAAGAAGGCGGTCACGACGCTGGCCAAGCCCATGGCGTTCTACCAGATCATCGCCGACGGCGTGGGCGTGAAGCTGCGCATGGCGTGGCTCCCCAAGGACGCTCGCCCCTGGGAAGCCGGCGACGAAGACCTCTCCGAGGAGCAACGCACCGCCAAGGACAAGAAGTGGACGGAAGACGCCCCGGAGCGCAAGAAGAAGGCCGATGAGGAGAAGAAGAAGCGCGAGGCCGCGAAGAAACTCGGCCCAGTGGGAACGGACGGCAAACCCCTGACCCCGCCAGGCGGCGAAACCCTCACCGCGACCAGGAAGGGCACCAAACCCGGCAAGAAAAAGAAGACCCCCGAAGAGAAGGCCAAGGAAAAGCAGGTCCAGGAGAACAACCTCCTGATGCAGCTTTCCAAGGCCCGGGACATGCCGCCCGATGCGCGCAACAAGATGCTCGAGAAGCTGGCCAACTCCCAGAAACCAAAGCCACGCAACCCCGAGCAGCTGCAAAAGAAGATCCAGGAGCTGAACCTCAAGCTCACCAACAGGCTGAACACCGTCAAGCAGGGAGTCCCCAAGCAGTACGAAGGCATAGAGATCCTCCCGAAGGAGATGGAGCGCATCGCCAAGGAAAGCAAGGGCGCCATCTCGGTCGACGATCTCAAGCGGCTGAACGAGGACAGCAAGCGCAAGAAGTTCCAGACTCAGGCCATGGCCTACCTGGGCTTCGATTCCAATAAGAAAGGCAACGGTCAAGCGGCCCAGGACGCGCTGTTCGCCATGGGCAAGGATCGCGGGCTGAACGCACGCGGCATGCTGGAGCGCCTGCGCACCATCGACCCGAGCTCGAAGATAGCCAAGGACGTCGCGCCCTACATGGGCCACATCAACGAGGCGAAGAAGACCGACGAGGAGTACAAAAAGAAGTACACCGGCGGGCAACCCCAGAAGGCCGAGCTCGAGAAGGATCAGAAGGAGGCCACCAAGTCCGAAGGCAAGGTCAAAGACAACCGGTTCATCGGCAAGAGACTGAACATCAGCCCCCTCGAGGTCGATAGCTACGTCAACACCCTCGAGAAGGCCTCGGGCGTGAGCGAGGCTGAAGCACGCGGCCAGCTCAAGAAGACGGGTCCCGACGGATACGATCCCGCCACCAAGCAGGACCCCGCCAAGCTGGCGGCCGAGTTCAAGCGAATCCACGCCATCCCCATCGCCAAGCGCAAGGCCGCCCTGGACGCCATCACCAAGCGCATGCCACCCAAGGCCATGCTCGGCGCCCTGATGCGCGCCGGCGAATCGGCCGACGGCTTGGTCAAGGGCCCGGTAGCGAACGAAGCCCTGCGCACGCAGGTCCAAGGCGTCGAGATGCTGCCCCCCGGCCAGCAGTGGGAAGCCTACTGCAACCTGTCAAACATGACCGGCATGCCCTTCCGCCAGCTGCGGCTGGCCTACAAGAACAAGGGTACAAAAGAACAAGCCCTCAACTTTGCCAGCGGCATCCTGAACAACAATAAGCTCTCCGAAGACCAGCGCCAGAAGAAGCTCGAAGAGCTGGCCAAGAAGCTCAACCTCACCGCCGACGCCCTACGAACCGCGTACGAAAACGACGTCAAGCGCACGGCCGAGGGCCTCGGGGCCTACCGCGAGAAGGTCGCCAAGGGCAAGAGCCCCACGACCACCCTGGGCACGGCCATCCGCGACCTCGAGAACGAGAAGCTGGACAACCCCGACCAGCTCGAGCGACGCATCCAGGCAGTATCACGCCTGACCGGCGTGCCCGTCGACGAACTGCGTCGCTACCACGCCAACAACTTCCGCGAGAACGAAGTCAAGAAGTACGGCGAGATGTTCCGCTGCACTTCTTCAGGTAACTTTCTCGCCGGCGACAAGGCCTACGACCAGCTGCTCGGGTGGTCCCGCCAGTACCAGGTCACGCCCGACGAAATGATGGCAATGCTCCGCTACCTCCCGAAGAAAGAGTGCCCGCCCGAGCTGCGCGGGGCCAGGCACGAGCTCTGGAGCTACGATCGCAGGCACCCAACCGAGGAGAAGACCGACAAGCAGCGCCTCAAGGCGATGAAGCGCAAGGCGGGGATTGGACAGAACAAAAAGGCCACCCGCCTGCTGACCGATCTGGACGAGATCAAGAAGATGCCGTACGGCAAAGAGAGGGACAAGGCGAAGCGGGACCGCGACAGGTACCTAAAGAAGTGCGAGGCGCTGCTGTCCAAGCTGGACGAGTCCGTTGTCGAGGACGACGACGCCTGGAACCTGCTCAACAAGTTCAGCCCCAGGGAGATCGCGGCTCTACAGGCGGACAAGAACCTGGTCGACGAAGACGGCGAGAGCTTCTACAACTCCTACATGGACGGCTGCGACGGCAACCCCTACCAAAGCTGGGGCAAGAAGCTGTTCGCCAAGGGCGACGCCTACAACGACCTGGTGCAGGAAGGTCTGCAAGAAAAAGTGGACGCCAAGAAGGCCGACGCCATCCGCGTCAAGGAGCGGGGCCAGCAGAACAAGGCGCTGGCAGCCAACCTGGGCGGCATGGTGGACGGCAAGGTCAAGCCCATCCCCATCAAAGACGCCACGACGTATATCGACGCATACGCCCAGAAAAAAAGGCTCCCGCGCGACATAGCCATGCAGCAGCTCTCCAATCCGCTCAACGGCAAGACCGCCAAGGACCTGATCGGCGACCTGTACAAGCCCACGAAGGGCACGATGAGCCCCTTCCTCAAGCAGGAGCTCAAACGTGCCAACAAGCTGCCGGAGTCCGAGCGCACCGAAGCCATCCAGCGCATCATGGGCTACTCGGGCCTGAAGACCAAAGACATCCAGAAAGCCCAGAAGGAAGTCGCCAGCGAGAACCACGCGGTGACAAACATGGCAGCGGTGGAGATGCTGCCCGAGAGCGAAAAGAAGAAGGCCCTCGAAAAGCTGGCCAAGGACCTGAAGAAGAAGCCCGAAGAGATCCAGGCGCTGTACAACGCCGCCAAGAAACAAGCCAACGCACGCTTCGAGGCCGCCAAGCACACCAACCCTCGCTTCAAGGCCGACCTCGACGCGCTCATGGATCCAACCCAGTGCCCCGCGTCCTGGCTGCGGAACAAGGTCGCCGAGCTGGCCCGCAAGCTGAACATGGACCCCAAGGAGCTGCTCCGCGTGGTGCTGCAGAGGCGCTTCGCGGAAAACAAAAAGAACGGCAGCCTGGAGCGCTGGGGCGGCGGCACCAAGGAAGGCACCGACAAGTTCCTGGCCGAGGCGGCCAAGCGAAACATGACCCCCGAGGAGTTCGCGGACTACATCGCCCGCGTCCCCCCTGGCAACCTCGATGGAGGCATCCGCGAGTTCAAGCGCCGCGTGGGTAACCAGGACATCCAGCTCACGGAGAAAGAACAGAAGGCCCGCAAACAGGCCTTGGGCGATCCCAACGATCCGAAGTACATCGAGAAGCACCGCAAGCTGCTGGGGCTCATCACAGAGGACTGCTCGGACAGCAAGATCCTCGCCGCGTTCAGCAACATGACTCCGCAAGAACGTGCCTTGTTCGTACGCGAATACGAAAAGGCTCGTCGCCAGGGCGTCAAGACCGACGGCGACCCCCTCCCCCCCCTCAAGGACGCCCTGGAGAGCGCCCTGCAGGGCGACGACGAGGACAAAGGGCTCAACTACTTGCGGGCGGCCAACGCCTTCAACGCGGATCCCTTGGGCAACTCCCTGCAGCAGGTCGACGTCCACTCGAACAACGCCTACACCCGCCGTCGGGACGCGCTCTTCAAGGAGATGCAGAACCCGGGTCCCTTCGGCCCGCGCGCATTCTACGTCAAGAACCTGATGTCACGGATGAAGCCCGCCGAGCGGGCCAAGTTCGTGGAGGAGTACCGCCAGCTGCGTGCGGCCTGCTCTGCCCAGATCCAGACCGGCGAGCGTACGGCCAAAGAGGTGCCGCCAGACCTGGACAAGGTGGCCAAGGGCGACCACGTCTTCGGCATCATGGTCAAGGACGCCTCGACCTTCAAGCAGGATCCCATCGTCGCTGCGGCCACCAAGAAGGTGAACACGCTCGAGAAGCAGGTCGTGGACACGGACAAGTTCATCGCAGCCACCAAGTGGAAGGGCGATCGCAAGCAAGCCTACGTCGGGCTCCAGGGCATGGCCAAGCAACACAACATCTCGGCCAGCAACATGGCTCGCCTGCTCAGCGGCGAGAAGGCCATCGACGAGACCAACAAGGTCCCGGCCCACATCCGCGGCAAGGTGGGCGTAGCCCCCAGCCAGGCCGGTGGATGGTACCAGGCCCGCATGGCCAACATGAAGAAGGCCCAGGAAGCGCACTACGGCGTGGACAAGGAGCCCCCCACCACGGGCAAGCTCTCCGGGCTGTCGGTGCGAAAGGAAATGCTCGAGAAGAAGCAGGCCAAGCTCGAGGCCTACCTCTCCGGCTCCTACATGAATCCCCAGATCGTCGTTGGAATGCTCCACGGCTGCAACGCGGCCGAGCTGGCTGCGCTGGACAAGGCCTTGAAGCCCAACGGTCTGATGTCCCTCATCAGCGGCCGCAAGTCCAAGGGCGGCTACGCGATGAACGGAGTCCAGGGCGAGCACAAGATCGAGCTGCTGTCCCTGCTGAAGAAAGCCGACGACTACAAGCCCAACGCCAAGGACGACCAGTTGGTGCTGGACCTCAAGAGCGGCGATCCGCGCGCGACGGCCGATCCCAACACCCCGGAAGGCCTAGCCGACCGCATGGCATGGGCCAAGGACCTTCCCCCCGAGCATCGCCTCGCCGAGCTGAACAAGCTGGTTGGCAAGATCAGGCAACAAGGCACCGTTAGCCCGGGCGAACAGATCACCAAGGCATTCCTGGCGGGCACCCTGGGCGGTGACGGCTCGGTCATGACCGGCATGCTCCAGCAGCAGGTCGAAGCCGCCGAAGGCCTCTCCCCCACCCAGAAGGAAGAGTTCCTGAAGCAGCTGGCAGAATGGGGCGGCTTCTCCGGTGATGTCAAGGAGCTGCAGAAGGCGGCCAAGACATCGAAGACCAACCTCAAGGCTGCCGCGAAGTATCAGAAGATCCTAAAGCTGCCGCCCGAGAAGCAGGCCGAGCAGCTGGCCGAGCTGACCACCGAGTTCCCGCTCACGGAAGGCGAACTGGACACCATCCTGGCCAAGGCCCAGGAAAACGGCATGCTCCAGGAGCCGACCAAGGAGGTTCCACCCGAGGTCGACGAGCAGCTCGCCAAGATCAAGGAGATCAAGGACCCCAAGGAGCGGCAGCGACGCCTGAAGGAGCTCGGCCAGATCTACGACCTGAGCCACACCGACCTCATCGCCCACGTCAACAAGAAGAACGCTGAGGCCCGCAAGCAGCGGGAGATGTTGTCCCAAGCTCGCACCGAAGCCGAGGAGATCCGCCGCGTCGTCAAGACGGGCGACCGCGACAAGATCAAGAAGATCCTCGAGAAGTACAAGAACGACCCCGCCGGCTTCCAGCGCGTCCTCAAGGAGTACCCCGAGGGTGCACAGGCGCTCAAGGACGCCCTGCGCAAGCAGCTGAACAAAACCAATCCCACCTCGAACGCGCGCAAGGCGCTCAACTGGGCTGCCAGCACGCGCATCGGCAAGGCGTTTGGCGCCAAGACCAACAAGTACGGTGACAACGACCCGGACTTCGTCGACTTCATGATGCTGATCGACCGAGCCGAGAAGTTCGAACCGACCCCTGCCCTGCCCGAAGGCATGAAGGCCGACGACTCGCGCCTGCTGCAGGACATCCTCAAAAGCCACTCAGACCGCAAGAGCGACGACTACAGGAACGCAGTGGCGCAGTACAAGCTAGCGAAAGGCCTGAACGAAGGCGACTTCGGCATGATGATGAAGCATGCCGAGCACCAAGTGAAACACTTCGACGCAGAGGTCGAGCGACACCACTTCGCCCTGGCGAACGAGGTAGAGGGAAGCCTCCTCTGGGTTGACCAGGAGCGCGTCAAGAAGATCATCGACCGCATCCCCCACGACCAGCTGGCCGCTCTGTACGAGAAGTACCCGCAGCTGGTGAACAAGTCCCTCGAGAACGTCGGTGGCTCGGTGTATCGCGACTTCGAGCACAAGCTCAAGACGGCACGCAAGTCCCAGAAGATGCCCTTCGAGGAGCGGGGCAAGTTCATCACAAAGGCCCGCGTCGACCACAAGTACGATGAGCTCGAGGACGAGTTCGACGCAAGTTTCACGGTGGATCGCGACCGCATCCGCGAACTGCTCAAGGACTGCTCCCAAGAAGAGCTCAAGATGCTGGACAAGAAGTTCGGCGGCAAGCTGCAGGAGAAGATCGACGAGGCCATGAAGCCCACGTTCTTCGAGGCGGCCGTGGCCATCGTAGGTGCCGTTGTGTTGAACATGGCCCTGCCCGGCATCGGCACGGCAATCGGTGCCGCGGTTATCGGCACCTGGGTCGCCGGTGGCACCTTGCTGGGCATGGGCCGCGACCCAGAGACCAGGGCGCTGAAGGCCAAAATCGGCGCCACCAAGACCAACCCCGATGGCAGCTACCCGGTCGACGACGCGAAGGTCAAAGACTCTGCAAAGATGATAGAGAAGGAACTGCACTCCCGGCTCTGGGTCAATGACTCGGTGATCCTCGGCTCCCTGGCCCGACTCAACCCAGCCGAGCTGGTGAAGCTGCGCGACCTGATGTCCAAGCCCGCCCCGGAGGGCGTCGAGGTCACGGACTCCAAGGGCAACGTGCTCAAGCTCGAGGAGCTGATCAAGAAGCACCTGGATGGCGACGAAAAGGCGGCCGCCGTGGCCATGCTCAAGGACGCCGAGGACCACGCCTCGGGGCGCAACCGCAAACAAGAGCTGGACCACACGTGTCGCGAGATGGCCATCACGCAGCGTGTCAAGGAGTTGCGCAAGGACCCGGCCAACAAGAACAAGTCACCCCAGGAGATCTACAAGCTGGCGGTGAGCGACAAGAAGAAGCTCAACAAGCTCATCACGTCCAAGAAGAAGAAGATCAAGGACTCGGCCAACACGCTGTTCAAGGCCATCGACGGCTGGGGCGACGACGAGAAGCAGGTGCTCAAGACCCTCGCGTCCCTGACCCCCGAGGAGATCGACCTGGTCAAGGTCGAGTACCGACGCCACTTCGGCAAGGACTTCGAGACCCAGATGCGCGAGGACATGGACCTGGGCGACTGGAAGCCCGAGGACGGCTTCGAGGCCAGCGGCTGGGACAGCTTCTGGAACGACAAGAACGAGGGCAAGATCGCCCTGATGATGATGTCCAAGAAGCACCGCGTCGAGGGCGTGCGCGAGATGCTCCTGGAGTACTCGGACCGCTCCTGGTGCGAGGACGAGGATCTCATCTTCGCGACCCTCGAGAACATGACCGTCGAGGAGCGCACCAAGCTGGTCAGCGGCAAGGAAGGCAAGTGGTTCCTCGAGAAGGTCAAGGCCGACCTGGGAACCAACGAGCGCGCCATGGTCGACGCCATCACCAAGATCAACGAGGTCACCGGCAAGGCCGACGCCAACAAGGCCCACATCGCCGCCGTGAAGATGAAGATGGCCATGCACGGCTCGGGCGACAGGTGGGACTTCTCGAGCTGGGGCACCGAGGAGGACGACTTCCTCAAGGCCATGGACGACCTGACGCCGGAGCAGGTGCAGGAAGCCATCCGCTATTACAACGAGAACTTGAGCGACGGTGGCAGCTTCATGGCCGAGGTCATGAGCGACTTCTCCACCTCCTCGCCGGAGTTCAAGGTCATCGACGCCGAGGCCATGGGCGACAAGGCAGCCGCGGACGCCTGGCGGCTCGAGTATGCCGCCGACGGTTGGGGCACCGACGAGAAGCTCATCGAAGAGACCCTCAAGGCGGCCAAGGAAGGCCGCGGTGGCCGCACCAAGGAACACTTCGCCCGCCTGAAGGGCTACTTCAACAACGCCTTCGGCGGCCCCGGCGGTGAGTACCGCGACAAGCACGGCACCGGCCAGACTGCCCTTCAGATCATGCTCGGCGATGAGATGGAGGGCCTCGAGCGGGTGTACTTCGAGCAGCTGGCCGAAAAAGGCGAGGCCGATCCCGAGCTCGAGCTGGCCTACTCCATGCACGGCTTGGGCACCGACGAAGACCGCGCCAAGAAGATCCTGGAGCGCGTGCATGACATGTCCCCCGCCGAACGAGCGTCGTTCGCGCGCAAGTTCGAGTCCTTGTCTCGAGACGTGCTGGGCGTAGATCAGACCCTGGAAGAGTGGGTAGAGGGCGACTTCTCGGGCACCGAAGGCTTCGAGATGAAGCTGCTGCTGATGGGCAAGCCCAGCACGCCGCAGGACTACCTCGAGCGAGCTCGGATGCGCTACGACTTCGAGCGCAGCGGCGCCGGCAACTTCTTCGGCAACCTGATGATGGACGGCCTCGAGGCCCTGGGCGCTCACTCCAACAGCGCGCTGCTGCTCAAGCACACGGCCGAAGTCGAAGCCATGTTCGACGAAAACGGCAAGCTCACCGATCCGGACAAGTTCGAGGAGCTCAAGGAGATCTGCGACTGGCAGGAACAGGACGCCAAGAACTACCGCGAGGTTCGTGACACGGCCACCGACGCAATCGTGAACGCCATCCAGGTCGTCGCCAGCATCGTGCTGATGATAATCCCGGGCGGCCAGGCCGCGGCCGTGGGTATCCTGATGCGCCTGATCCAGATGGCCATCGCCGCCGCCAAGCAGCTGGCCGTGATGATGGTGACGATGACGGTCAAGGCCGGCCTCAAGGGTGGCGGCTACGGCTGGGAGGAGATGTTGATGGACCTTGGCGAAGGCGCCATCGACGCGGCATCGGCCGGCCTCGGCGACTTCCTCAAGACCGGCAAGATGGCCGCCCAGGCCGCCAAGGCCGGCAAGGGCATCATCAAGGAAGGCGCCAAGACGGGCTTCAAGGCCTTCATGAAGGAAGCCGCGAGCGAGATGGCGTCCGGGGCAGCCGAGAGCATGGCCAAGGCCGTGCTGCACAGCGAGCAGGCCCTCGAGGGCGGCAACTTCTTCGAGCACATCGCAAAGCAGACCGCCATGGGCGCGGTCAAGTCAGGCGCCAAGTTCGTGGTCGGCAAGGGCATCGGCAAGCTGACCGGCGGCAAGCTCGAGGCGGTAGAAGGCAACATCGAGAAGGGCAAGGGCAAGATCATCGAGCACTTCGACGACGCAGGCAAGCTCGTCAAGATCGACAAGATCGGGTTCATGCAGCACTACGGCTTGAAGCTCCTGGACAGCGTCTCGGGCGGTATCGTCGACAACGCCCTGGACATGGACAAGTGGGAAGCCTGGGCCAAGGGCGAAGGCTTCGACTTCTCGCTGCTCAAGTCTGTCCTTCTCGATCCCCTGTGGCAGGACCTGGCAAAGACCGGCATCTCCCGCTCCAAGACCGTCGCCGCCATGAAAGCCAAGCGGCGCAAGAAGGACGCCCAGCTCGAGCTGGACTACGCCACCAAGAAGCTGCAGTCGGGTGACTCGGACTTGAGCCCCGACCAGCTGCGACACATCATCTCCGAAGCCAACGGCAAGATCGCCGAGGAAAACCAGGTCATCGCCGATGTGTTGCAGGGCGCCGCAGACGAGCGCGCCACGGAAGCTGCCCGGAGGCAAGGCGACGCGGATCGCCTGATACAGCAGGCCGACGCAAGCGACGCATCGGAGTCCGGAGACGACTCACCCACGGGCGCCGAAGCACGGCGGCGCGTCAGGGACGCGGCCGAGGAAGTGCGGGAGGTCGCGCGAGACACCCCGACACGCCGCATCGACGGCGAGGACGTGGCCAACCTCGATGCCGATGGTGGAGACAGCTCGACACGGCGAGCGCGCCGCGAGGACGACACGGCGGTCGATACAAGTGACACACCCGAGCAGCGCCGCGCGCGCAGGGCGGAGACCGACGCCAAGGTCGCACAAGAAGCCGATTTTTCCGGCGACGACACACGCAAGGCGAGAAAAACCATCGACGCGCCACAGGAGCTCGAGGACGGCGCCCAGCGCTTCAAGGTGTTCGCCAACTACGACGACATCGCGGCGGAGAAGGGCAACATCATCGGCGCCAAGGTCCTGGGCGACGACGGGGTGTTCAGCCCCGAGGCCAAGGCCAAGCTCGAGAAGCTCGGCTACGTCGTGCGCGAGAACAACGTCATCGCGCGCAGCGACACGGGCACGCAGGTCCCGCTGCATATCGAGGGCGGCAAGATCGTCCCGGGCCTGAAGGTCAGCGGCAAGACCAAGACCCCGACACATCTGGCAAACGAGCTGCTGCCCGGTGGCTCGCGCGGGGAGATCTGGAACAATGCCAAGACCTTCAAGGGCCAGGAGATCACCCTGGACGACGGCCGCACGGTCCGCGTGACCAAGGTCGTTCCGACCGCCATGAAGACGGGCGTGGACTCCGAGGGCCAGGCCTTCGCCGGCCGACGCATCGCGCTGGTCACCGATACGGGTGAGACCATCTACCGCCCGGTGGCGGACTTCTATCAAGCGCACGATCCCACGCGCGTGGTCTCCACCAAGGAGCGCAAGGACGACCTGTCCAAGTCCGTGGCAAAGGCCCTGGCCAAGGGCGAGCCTGCGGACATCACCGGCGGCGACCCCGCCGCCGCGACACAGGTGTTTGCATCCGCAGCGGTGCGCAAAGCAGTCAACAAACACTTCGAGGAAGCCCCCGACGCCCCGGCAGAGCGCCGCAAGCAGGTCAAGAACCTGCTGGACAGCTTCGGCGGTGACTTCTCGGCCGCGCATAACAGCTTCGACACGGCCGAATCCAGGGCCGTCAAGAAGGCTCTGAACCAACACCGCGGCAAGCTGGTCGGCTCGCTGATGGCCGAAGTCCAGGAGCAGTTCCCGGGCATGAAGGTCACCGCCAAGCGGCTCGATCCCAACAGCCCCAAGCTCACCTTCGAGTTCGAGGGAGCCGAGACCCCGCGCGCACGCGCGTTCCTGGAACAGGCCTCGCAACAACTCTTCGGCGGCTCCCTGTCCAAGACCCTGGGTGTGGAGATCTCGGACGGGCCCGTGCGAGTGCGGCCCGAGACCGACCCGGCCGATCCCACCAGCGGTACCAGGCGTGTCCAAGGCCAAATGAACGACCCCCTGACCTACGAGGACGAGTCTGGCACCACCCGCCACATCGACGACGGGGCCGGCGGCAAGTGGGGCTACCAGACCAAGTTCGGCTTCGACGGCGAGGTGGCCGACGACGGCAGCTACGTCATCCGCCAGAAGGTCGTGCTGGTCGTCCAAGACAAGGACGACCCGGCCATGCAGCGCACCAAGAGCGACGTGGAGCAGGCCAACAGTGCCTACTTCAACGATCCCAAGCACCGAATCGTGGTGGACGGTGTCGAGCGCACCCTCCGCCAGGAGATCGAGGTCGAGGTGGTCACCCAGGCCGAACTGGATGCGAGCAACGCAGCGCGGCAACGTGCGAGGGACGACGCCCAGGCCCGCGGCGAGGACCACGACGACGGGCCCGATCCCGTGGTCATGAACGTACACAAGGGGCATGGCGACGCCGACTCGGCCAACCTGTACAGCGAGGGCCCCCAGGCTCCCTCGGACGACAAGTATCGCCAGATGGTCATCGCCCACGAGATGGCGCACGCCGTCTGGGGCCTGGCCGACCGCTACGCGGACCACGGCTTCGAGATCGACAACCCCGACTACGATCCTTCCAACCCAGCCTCGCAGCCCAAGGTCAAGGTCACCTCCAGCACCCGGGGCGACAAGGACGCCCAGCACGTCAGCCGGGAGCAGGGGCTGATGGAGGACTTCAACGTCGCCTACACCGAGGCCAAGAAGCCCATGGGCAGCGCCAAGCGCTGGGAGGATCTGGCGGCCGAGCACGAGGCCGGCATCGTCGCCCTGTACGAGCGCAGCAACAAGGAGCTGCCCAAAAAATCCGACGGCAGCTACGACCTGGCCTTGGCGCTCAAGAAGCTCAATCCGCAGCTGGCCGATGAAGGCGGCAGCTTCCCACGCTCGCTCACGGCCGGCCAAGAGGTCGTCCTCCCCGCCCTGACCGCGCCCGAGGGTTGGGGCGCCAGCACTGGCAACCTCAAGCAGCTCGAGTGGACCATCAACAAGGCCCGGCACGGCGCGGTGAAGTTCGACCTGGGCGACGGCGACATGCCCGACAAGATCGTCGAGGCCGAAAAACGCGGCGACTATCGATCCGAGAAGGCGAGGTTCTCCAAGAAGCTGGTCGAGCAGGCCGGCAAGCACGGCTACGACACCAGCAAGATCAGTCCCACCGACATCGCGACCACCAAGCGCCTCAGCACCGGCCCCTCCGCCCTGGATGCCGACGATGTGAAGCCCAAGCAGATCTGCGCCAACCCCAAGGGGATCGACAAGGCCACCGGCGCCAAGGAAGGCGTCAAGCCGCGGGCCGCAAAGCCCAAGGCGGGCAAGGGAGACAAGACCGAGGTCCCGCCTTCCAAGGTCGTGGGCGGCAAGGAGCAGGTCGACCTCGCCAAGTCCACCAAGCGGCAGCTGGCGGACATGGGCTTGGACGACGACGAGATCTCCGTCGTCCGCAGCCACGTCAAGGGCGCCAAGGGCTTCGACATCGAGGCCTTCGTCAAGGCCAACCCCAAGCTGAATCCGGGGAGCCTCGGCAAGATCGCGAAGCTCACCGGAAGCGAAGATGCGGTCGTCGCCATGACCCGCAAGCGCGGCGAGAGCCCGGCCGAGACCGCCCACCGGCTGGGGCTGGACAGCGCCAAGTATGGCCGGCAGGTGGTGGTCAGCGGCGTAGCCGAGCTGCACAACCACTTCAAGGGTGTGCTGGACGCCGAGGACTTCCCCCGCATCCTCTTCCCGGAGGAGCACGACAGGGATCCCAAGGTCGCTGCCAAGCTCACGCTGGACAAGCTGCGCGAGTTCTACGACGACGGCCCGGACGGGGGCAAGAACTCGAACTTCGACGGCGTGCTCACGAACAGGGACGGCTCGCCCAAGGTCTCGGCCAAGCTCATCAAGGACATCCTGAACCAGCCTGGCACCGACGCCGACCCCATGGGCACACTCAAGAGGGTGCTGTCGGCCAGCGCCGAGATGCCCTTCGACTACACCTACGATCCTCGCGGGGCGATGCTCAAGTACCTCGAGAGCCCCGACGAGGGCATCACCGACCGCCGCAGTGTCAAGGCCTTCGTGGAGGCCACCGTCGAGCGCCTGGCCGGTCAGGGCATCAAGTACGTCGAGCTGCAGGGCAAGCTCACCACGCCCGGCATGAGCGCCGAGGAGTTCCAGGCCATCTGCAAGGACAAGGGCATCATGGTCCGCATGCTGCCTCACCTGCTCACGGCCCAGATGGCGGTCGACGACGAAGGCAAGCTGACCGGCACGCCCATCACCGAAGAGCAGGTCTACAAGATGCTGGGCAAGTCCAAGGACAGCGACGAGCCCGTGAGCGAGCTGGTCGCCGGCCTGGACATCTGCGGACCCGAGGCGGGCCGCTGGTCCAAGGACAGCATCGGCCAGGTGGACATCGCCTTGAAGGCCCTGGCGCTCGAGGCCGAGAAGGCCGACCGGCCGCTGGTGCTCCGCCCCCACGTGGGCGAGGGCTACTCCGAAGACCCGGAGATCCGGCGCCACGGCGGCGGCCCCGACAGCGAGGTGGCCAAGACCGCCAGGAACAACCTCACGGTACTGCTGAACGCCCTCGAGAAGAACCCCGACTACGAGCCGCCCCCCAAGGGCAAGGTCATCGTCCGCCTGGGCCACGTCACCCACGCGACCGACGAGCACATCGCCCAGATGAAGCGGCTCGGCGTCATCGCCGAGGTCAACGTCGGCAGCAACCTGGCCACCGGCGCCCTGCCTGCCGACAGCACCGGCAAGGGCAGGCTGGACGAGCACCCGCTGATCAAGCTCATGCTCGCGGGTGTGAAGACAACCCTGTCCACCGACGCCCAGGGGGTCATGAGCACCAACATGGGCCGCGAGTACGGCTTCGCGGCGGACATGCTCGACGACTTCCGCCGGGGCCGGACCAGCATCATGCTGGACGGCAAGCAGACCCACTGGAAGGACTTGACACCCGACCAGCAACAGACCCTGGGCCTGGGAACCTTGCACACCGAGGCCGTCAACCAGGCCTGGTACGGCTACGACAACTTCTCTCGCATCCGCGAACAGGAGCAGGGCGGCTCCGGCCTGGTGGGCTCGAAGATCATCGACGACGACGGCCAGATCACCGCCAAGGGCCGGGAGAAGCTCGACGAGCACGGCTACGTCTGGCAGAAGAACGGCGTCATCCGCCGCAAGGACACGCTACGCCAGGCACCGCTGCACATCGAAGGCGACGGCACCGTCACCCTGGGTCACAAGGACCAGGAGCGGACCGCACGCATCAAGACCAAGCTCCCAAAAGCCAAGACCGAGGTCGATGGGCCCTCCACGACCAAGGCGCCAAGCCCCAAGGCGCCAGGCGAGGCCAAGAAGACCACCGATCCAGACGAGATCAAGGCCGGGCCCAAGTCGCGACACAAGCCGCCCCGCGCGCCCGACGACGCCGAGGCCAAGGAGGTCGACGCCCACTTCGACAAGTTCCTGGACGGCAAGGGCGCCAAGCTCTCGCCGGAAGTCCAGGAGCTGATCAAGCAGGAGATGGCCTGCAACGCCACCATCAAGCCCAAGAAGGTCGAGGACATCCCCAAGGACGAGGGCTCCTACTCCTACATGAAGGACGACCTCGACCAATACTCACGCAAGACCCAGAAGGCGATCCTGGACGGCATGGACGAGGGATCCGTCCTGATGATGCGCGACCGCCCGCCCGGCGCCGAGGAGTTCAACGGCCTGTACCCCATGAAGGCCGGCTGGGTGAAGGACACGCAGGTCGTCTACAAGTACCCCGACGGCCGCCGGATCGTCTGGGACGACAAGAAGAAGCATCTGGTCACGATGCTGTCGGATCTGGACGTTGCCGACTACACGGTCGGGGGCAAGTGGGCGTCGAACGACAACTTCGAGAATGGCGGCACCGTCGGAAACCGGATCAACTCCACCCTGAACCGCGAGGCGGGCGACACACCCGAGGCGGTGGACGGCGTCCAGCACGGCATGCTCAGCCGGGGCCTGACGGATCCCGAGATCCGCGACATGGTGCTCACCAAGCTCGGCAAGCCCGACGAGCACGGGGTCTACACCGACGTCAAGCGCATCACCGACATGTTCGAAGCCGAGGTCTTCATCTTCGCCAAGACCGAGGACAAGCGCGGCTTCCAAGCCAAGATGACGCTCATCGACGCGCTGAGGGACCACAACCGCGAAGCCTACGACACCCTGGCCCGGGAGCTTCCGCGCCAGATCGCCGACGCGCTCGGGTTGCCCAAGCCTGCAAAGGCACCAGAAGCCCCCAAGGCTCCGGCACCCGCCGCCCCCAAGGCGCCCACCGCCAAGCGCCGGGCGCCCGAGGTCGAGGAAGACGACGGCGAGGACTTCGACCACTTCTTCAGCCCCTCCGAGCCGCGGCGTACCCAGCGCATGCCCGCCGCGGGCCCCATCGACGAGATCGCTGCAGGCCAGACCCGGCGCCGCACCATGAAGATGCCGGCGGTGGATCCAGGCCTGGCCAAGGCCGCAACGGGCCAAACCAAGCCCGCCAAGACATCCAAGCTGCCCAAGCGACACCACGACGACGTGCCCGACACGGACACGCCTACCATGGTCATGAAGGCCTTCGATCCCAAGGAAGCAGCACCAGCACGGCGTCAACGCGCACCCGCACGCCTGGCCGACCTCCTGGGCGAGCGGGACCGCCAGGCCCTGGCCACTGGCGACGCCAACACGGCGCTCGCCGTGTTCGCCGATCCGGCGAAGCGAAGCGCGGTGGCCCGGGGCATCGCTACCAGTGAGGGCAACACCGAGACCCGCACGCGCCTGGTCAACGACCTGCTCGAAGGCTTCGGCGGCGACTTCCGCACGGCCCACGCCACCTTCGCTGCCGGTGACACATCTGACGTGACACAGGCCCTCGAGCAACATCGTGGGCGACAGCTGCAGGCCATGATGGAAGACCTGCAGCGCGCCTTCCCAGAGCTGAAGGTGACCACCCACCAACTCCACCCGAACGATCCCACACTGCGCCTGAACATCGAAGGCGGCCGCGCCGACCTGGCCCAGGCCTACCTCCAGGGTTCAGCCGGCCTGCATCACGGTGATACAATCACCAACGCACTCGGCATCGAGCTCAACGTGGCCACCACGGGCCTGATGCCCAACATGATGCGCTCGGGTCCCGAGGACATCACGCTGGACATCCCCGAGGCGGCACAGCCGCAACGGCAGGTGCTGGAGACGACAGGTCCCATGGAGGTCACGGCACCTCTGCCCGAGACCACCGTGCGTCCACCCGAACGAAAGGTGGCGGAAGACGTGGACAAGGCCCGCGACCGCTCCCACGGCGATCCCACCCCGGAGCAGATCGAAGCCTTCCGCCGCAACAACATGAACTACGACTTCCACGAGGAAGACGTGGCCCAGCTGCTGGCGGACCGTCCAGAGCTGCAACGCATGGTCACCGAGCATGGCCTGACACATGAAGAGGTCGTGGCCGTCTACGCCTATAGCCGCCAGGACTATGCCGACATGAACATGGCCTTGCGCGGCGAGGCGCCAGAGATGATGGAGAGCTACCGAGCGCAGATCGCCATCACGGCCTCGGCCCTGGACAAGCTGCCAGACGTTCGCGGCGCCGTGTTCAGGCGAGTCGAAGGCGGAGCTTGGACCGACGCATATCAGGAGGGCGCCACCATCACCGAGGACGCCTTCACCAGCACCTCGACCGAATACGACACCCAGCTGGGCAAGTCGGGCCAAGGCAAGGTGGAGTTCGTCATCAAGTCCCGCACGGGCAAGAACATCACCGACCTGTCCGGCAAGGGCGAGCTCGAAAACGAGGTGCTCTTCGACCGCAACACCAGCTTCGCCATCACCCAGCGCATCATCGACGACGATGGCACCGTGGTCATCTACATGGACGAGGTGCCAGCCCAGCGCAAGGCAGCACCCTCGCCACGCGCACCCTCGGCGCCCTCACCCCGTGCACCCTCGGCGCCCTCACCCAAGGCTCCCAGCACCGAGGCTGAGTCCAAGACCAGCGCACGCCTCTCCCCCAGCGACGAGCTCGAGCGCCTACAGAAGCAGAAGAAGCAAGCGACCGAGAAGCTCGACAGCCAGATCTCGGACGACAGCTGGCGGTCCAGCGTGACCAAGAACACCGACCAGGTGAGGCTCATCGCGGGTGGCGAGCTCACCCGCTTGCTGGCCCACGACCGCGTCCTGTCCCGCGGCGCCATGTCCGCCATGACCGACGCCAGCAAGCCCGTCTCCAAGCACGGCGCGCTGACCGACTACATGAAGCAGATGTTCAGCTACGGCCGCAAGGACGGGAAGATCCGGCTGAAGCCCGACGAGGATGGCCAACTGCGCGTGCGCGAGGGCCTGCAGCCCATGCACAGCAACAACCCCATGTTCCCAACCTCGGCCATCGGTCCGTCCACCCACGCCTACACGGACCAGCTGCTCAGCGGAGAGCGCTTCATGGTGCGCTTCAAGCCCGAAGTGTACGAGCGCATGGCGGCCACCAGGAACTCGTCCATCGTGGAGAGCGAGTACTGCATCGCCCACCAGTACACCCTCGACGACATCGACTACATCGCCGACGTCGCCAACAACAGCTACCTGTACACCCGCGAGGGCGGCTACTCCCAGGAGGGTGAGGCCCACAAGGCCCGCGCCAACCAAGAGGTCACGGACGACGAGCGGGCCACGTACCGGGCCGTCGGCGGCGTCATCGACGACATCGCCAAGCTCGACGGCACGGATCCCGATGCGTTCCAGGCCGGCTTCGACACCCTCAGCGCGCGCGTCGATGGGCTGCGGGAGTTCGGCGTGGCCACGGAGCCCATGACCAGCGCGATCGTATCCGCGCCGGGCGGCCCCGCCTCCAAGGCACCACCCGCACCCGCCCCGAAGGCTCCACGAGCCCCGGGGGGCGGCGACCCGCCCAAGAAACGCGGCCCCGTGGACCTGGAAGCCGCAGACCAGAACGACCTGGTCAAGGCCGGCTTCACCAAAAGGGAAGCCCGCCGCATCCTGAACCACCGCGAGATCAACGGAGGAGGCTTCGACTTCGCCGACTACGCAGCCCAGAACGCCGACTACGACATTCGCCTGGTGGCAAAGGCCGCCCGCCTCGCAGGCCGCGAAGAAGAAGCCGTGACGGCCCTGCGCCTGCCCGGTGAGAGCCTGGCAGAGACCGCACAACGAGTGGGGCTGAATCCCGAGCCCTTTGGCAGGCGTGTAAAGGTCAAGGACGTCGCGGAGGTCCACAACCACCTCGCGGGCGTGCTCCGCGCCGAGGACTTCCCCACGCTGCTCTTCCCCGACCTGGTGGACGATCCCCAGCTTGCGGCCACCAAGACGGTAGAACGCCTGCGCGAGCTGTACGACACCGACCCCTGGGGCACGCTGGATAACGCGAAGAACGGCCCCTCAACGGAGAAGATGCGCGAGATCCTGTCGAGCCCCATCGCCGAGCAGGACCCCATGGCGGCCCTGCGCCTCATGGTCAGCGCCAGCAACGACGTGACCTACCGGATGACCTACGTGCCCCGCGCGATCCTGGTGGACCAGATCAACAAGCGCGAGGGGGGCGGCGGCGGCGAGGCCATCGCCCGAGCCACCTTGCTCCGCCTGAAAGAAGAGGGCGTCGTCTACGCCGAGCTGCAAGGCATGCTCGACAAGATCGACATCACGCCCGAGCGCTTCGCCGAGATCGCCAACGAGCCCGACATCGACATCAAGGTCCGGCTGCTCCCCAACCTGTCCACCACGAGCTTCTCGGCGGACGGGAAGGACTTCGACGAGGACGACGTCAAGCGGCGGTTGTTCGGCAAGGACTACGACAGGAAGGACCATGAGCATCGCGACGTCGCCGTGCCCGACCTGGTGGCCGGGATCGACATCTGCGGCCAGGAGACCACGCGCTGGGACGCCAAGGGCATGGAGCGCATGGACAAGCTCTTCGACATCCTCGAGACCCAGGCAGGGATCTCGGGCCGAAAGCTCGTGCTCCGGCCCCACGTGGGCGAGGGTCATCCCCACGCCGACTTCCAGCGCCGCATCGGTGTCGAGGGCGACTCGCCCCAGGCGGAGCTGGCACACGCCAACCTGGACACCCTCCTCAACCACATGTTGGCCAACAAGGAGCGCTACACCAACCCCGACAGCGGGGTGGAGATCCGTCTCGGCCACGTCACCCAAGCCACGGACGAGCAGATCGCCAAGATGAAGGAGCTGGGCATCATCGCCGAGGTCAACATCGGCTCGAACCTGGTGACCGGCGTCCTGCGCCGCCACAAGGGGACCGGCGGCGCCCGCCTGGACGAACACCCGCTGCTACAGCTGCTCTACCACGACGTCCGCACGCTGCTGTCCACCGACGCGCAGGGCACCATGAACACCTCCGTTCCAAAGGAGTATGGCTTCGCCGCCGACATGCTGGACAAGTTCCGCGCGGGTGAGATCGCCATCACGGTGCCCGATCCGAAGGACCCGACCCAAAAGGTCCGACTGCGGTACGACGACCTCGATCCAGAGACAAAGAAACGTTTCCACCTCGAGCACCTGGAGAAGAGCGCCCAGGACTACGCCCGCGAAGCCACGGGCAAGAGCACGCCCAAGAAGCCGGGCCAGCCACCGAAACCCAGGCAGCCCGCAGCGTCCGGAGGCGGCACGGGGACCGCTGGTCCCACGACAGCTCCGGCTGGCGCCGACCACGCAGCCACCGGCAAGAGGAGCAAGCCGTCAGCCCGGCCCAAGGACGAAATGGTGACCCTGACCGGCAACGTCGAAGTGCCCCTGAAGCACTTGAACTACGAGCAAGTGGCCCACGACGTCACCTACAACTACGATCCGGAGACAGGCGGCTTGAAGGAGTTCGGGGACCGACCCGCCATGAACGCCGCGCAGACCGAAGAGTACCTGGCACGCATGGGCTACCAAATGCCCACCTTCCACGAAGACCCGGAGTCCGCGTTCAGGATGATGGGCTTCATGCCCACCGAAGGTTCCGACAACGTCCCCCTGCTCAGCTTCCGGGGTACCGACAGCGGAAAAGCCCTCAGGGACGACCTGAATCCCAGCATGGTCGGAGCCAAGCAGTTCCACCGAAACCGCGCGGCCATCCAACATTATCTCGAAAACATGCAGAAGGAATCGGGTCGCAAGGTGGACGTGACCGGCCACAGCCTGGGAGGGGGCTTGGCCGAGAGGGCGGCTACGGAGTTCGGAGGCATGATCGGCGGCGGCGCGACCTTCCAGAGCGCAGGTGTACAGAAACGTCACGTCGACGAACATCGCAGGAAGCACGGTGGTGCCGCAGACGACGATCGGCAGCACGACTTCACGCACTACATCGCAGGGGGCGACGTGGTCGACCTGGCGGGGCTGCACCTGGACGGACGCGTCATCCAAGGCGACACCACGTGGGTCCCGGAACTCGGTCACACCCACATGCTTCTCGATGGCCACTCACCCCTGAAGGAGCTGGATCACCACCCCTCCCTGGACGCCAACAGTGCATACGTCCAAGAAGTGCGCGAGCTCGCGGGTAAGATGCTGGAGAACAAGGAGTTCTACGCCGACGGCAACCCCGCCCTCGAAATCACGCAGGCCGCCATGACAATGGGCATATGCGGCGATCCCACCCTGGACATGGACGGCTACCTGGGAAGCCAGGGCATCGAGGTCTGGGCAGAGCAAAGCAAGGAAGAGGTCATCGACCACGGCACGGACGTGGAGTTGAGGGAGAGTGCCAGAGACGCCGTGGACTCCCACGACGCTGGCACCGTCCTGGACAGCACGAAGGACGGGACCACGGGGATCGAGCTCGATCATGGCCTCGAACGGCGCGCCGTGGACGCCGACCTGCGGCGGACCGCGGCTGCCGCCGTCGATCCGAACGAGCTGGGTACCGCGGAGGACGGTCGAGTGATCCCGGAAAGCAGCATCGATGCAGCGATCAATTCGCGCGACAGAAAACGATGGCGCTCAGGCTACAGCCCACGAACCGCAAAGGTCCTCAAGTGGCTCAAGGACTGGTAGCCACACCCATTGCTCCCGAGCAACGCACGAAGAGGTCGCTCATCGACGCCCTGCTCCCCGTCTTGAAGCCCGGTGACTGGTCCCAGCGCGACACGGTGGCTTGCCGCTCCCTGCTCCCAGGGCTCGCGGGCCCCGACATCCCCCTGGTGACCGTCGGCCAGTGGCAGGATCCCCTCCAGATCACCCTGGGCCCAGAGCGACTCGCGGCCATGGGATTGAGCGCCACCCAGGCCGAGCAGCACGCACTGGCCGCGCTCTCTGCACGCTCGGTCCACTGGCAAATGATGCAGTCCCCCACCCCGAGCGGCGCGTGGCTGGAGCTGCGCGTCCACCAAGGCCCCGCGGCCGCCGAGCGCATCTTGGACCGACTGGAGATGGCGCGGCTGGGCCGCGACGAGCTGGGCGCCACGACCCTGGCGGTAGGCATCCCCCACGGCAACCTCCTACTGGCCACCACGACGAGCATGGCCCTGGACACGCCCTTCAACCGCCTGGTGCGTCAGCTATGGGAAGAGGCCCGGGACGCGGGGGGCACGGCACTCAGCCCGCGGGTCTTCCTGGCCGACGACGGACGACTGATGGGGATGCTGTCCTGACGCCTATTCACCCACCGTCCAGTCCAAGCGCTCGTCGTCCGGCGGCAACCACTCGTCGAAGCGGTCATCTCCCATCGCCTGCCCAAGGAAGGCCGTGGTGACGGTGTTGATGATCTCGTAGGCCTGCGCGGGCTCGATGTATGGTTCCTCGCAGTCGTCGAAGGTGGGCACCAGGTCGCAGGCATTGCTGAAGGTGTAGTGCCCCGCATCGGCGATCTCTCCCAGATACGCCGGGCGGCCACCCCAGCCCTCGAAGATGGGCGTGACCTGCGCGCCCATGGAGGTGGTGGTGTCGCGGGAGCCACCCAGCACCAGGCCCGAGATGGTCACGTCGGCCAGCCCCCCCATCAACGCCTCGTAGCCAGCGGGGGCCATGGGTACCGACGCCCACGCTCTCGCGTCACCCAGCGCGGCCACCTCGCCCGGATGCTCCTGGGCCCAGGTGGCCACCTCGTCACACAACCAGCCCCCGTGGCCACCGCAGTAGTCGGCGGTCGCGACCGGATCGATCACCGCGCCCGCCACGGCCGCGGCGGTGAAGCCACCGAAGGAGTGTCCAGCGACCGCGTACCCCGCGGATTCGTCCACACAGCCCTCGAGCGGTCCACCCGCGGCCGCCGCGGTACCCACCAGCCAGTCGAAGCTGGCGGCAACATCGCCGGGGCGTCGGAACATGACCTCGCCCAGCATGTCGTTGTCGTGATCGAGGAAGGTGTTGAAGGTGTGGTCTGGCGCCACCACCACCCAGCCCCGCGATGCCAGGCGCTCGGTGAGGTAGACCGACTGGAACCGCATGCCCGTGTTGCCGTGGGAAAAGACCATGACCGGCCGAGGCTCGGCGCAGTCGGGCACGCCGTCTTCCATGGCGCCGTACTCGAAGTAGCCTGAGTAGCTGTAAGGTTCGTCGTCGGCCTCCGACGCCGGAAACCAGACCTGCACCGTCAGCTCGACACCGTCAGGTCCCGGCGCCACGTCCTCGTAGGTACCCGCTATCCAAGGTCCCACCTGATCGGGAGCCAGGAAGGTTTCCTCCACGAGAGCCGTGTCGACGCCGGTGTCGTCGGAAGAGGGCTGGCAGGCGATGAGGATTGAGAGCCAGAGCATGGTCACTCCCTTCGAGCCCGGCAACCTATCCCGAAACGCTTGACACCCTGTACGGATGTGGCAATATTCATTATAGATTGAACGTGAGGATTCCATGGATACCGAAACACGCCAACGCTTCGTCGAGTCCTGGGGCGTCATGGGCGTGGCCTGGGGCATCAACCGCTCCATGGCCCGCATCCACGCGCTGCTCATGCTGTCGAGCGAACCCATCTGCCTCGACGACATCGCCTCGGAGCTCGAGATCAGCCGCGGCAACGCCAGCATGTCCCTGCAGAAGCTGCGGGCATGGGGCGTGGTGCGCCGCATGCCCGTGGCGGGCGATCGCCGCGACTTCTACGTCACCGAACCCGACGTCTGGGCCATGTTCTTCGCCATCGCCAGAGAGCGCAAGCGCCGAGAGTTCGACCCCGCGATCAGCGTGGTGCGCGACGCCCTGGCCCACATCGGCGACGACACTCCCGACGACGTGCGCAAGCGCCTGGCCCAGATGAACAGCCTGCTGGGCACGGGTGAGCAGGTCCTCGAACGTTTCCTGGCCAACGAGCAGGCCAGCCGCGCCCTGCTGGCCTTCCTGGCCGCCGCCCCCACCCTCTAGGCCTCGCCTTCACAAGCACTGTCCCCGGGCTCCCTTCACCCTCTCCCGTCCGTAAACTTTCAGTTCGTTCAGAACGAAAGGAAGTATCGATGTCCACCGAATCCCTCCACGCAGTCACCGGCGCCGCCGGCTATTCGGGCCGCGCCATCACCACGCTGCTCCTCGAGCAGGGCACCCGAGTGCGCTCCCTCACGGGTCACCCGGACCGTCCCGATCCCTTCGACGGGCGGGTGCAGACCTCGCTGCTGGACTGGGAGAATTCCGAAGCCCTCACCCGCTCCCTCGACGGGGTGCAGGTGCTCTACAACACCTACTGGGTACGCTTCGCCCACGGCGACAACCACCACGCCCTGGCCGTCGAGCGCAGCCGCATCCTGATCGACGCAGCCGCGCGGGCTGGTGTGGAGCGCATCGTCCACACCAGCATCACCCAGCCCTCCCTGGAGTCCCCCCTGCCCTACTTCAGCGGCAAGGCCCACGTGGAGCAGGCCGTGAAGAGCAGCGGCATGTCCTGGGCCATCCTGCGCCCTGCGGTCTTCTTCGGCGGTCGCGACGTACTGCTCAACAACATCGCTTGGCTGCTGCGGCGCACGCCCGTCTTCGGCATCCCCGGCGACGGCCAATACCGTGTCCAGCCCATGCACGTCGAGGACTTCGCCCGGCTCGCGGTGGCCCAGGGCGAGAGCCGCGATGACGTCACCCTGGACGCCGTCGGTCCGGAAGCCTGGAGCTACGACGACTTGGTCCGCCTGCTGGCCAAGGCCGTCGGCCGACCCGCGCGACTGCACCACTTGCCCCCTACCCTCGTCCTTCTGGCCGCCAAGCTGCTGGGCCCTCTGGTGGGCGACGTGGTGCTCACACGAGAAGAGATCGACGGGCTCATGGCCGATCTCCTGGTCTCCGAGGACGAACCCACGGGCTCGACCCTCCTGTCCACCTGGCTCGACGAGCACGGCGAACAGCTAGGCCGGACCTGGGCGTCGGAGCTGAAGCGCCACTACCGCTAGCCATCCCAGCCGGCTTCGCCACCGAGCCCCCCTCGCGCTACGCTCTTCCCATGCACCCGGGCAGCGCGAGGGCAACGCATGTTCCGCCGCATCCGTGTCGACAAACAAGACCGCTTCCGCAAGGCAGCTGGCAACCTCGTGCTCGAGGAGCACGACGCGGAAGATAGGGGTGGCGCTGCGCTGGAGAGATCCCCGCCTGGCGGTCCCCGTGCGCCTGTGGGTCTTCGCACTGAAGATCCCCGAGACCTGGCTGAACGGAGAGAGGATCGAAGGTGCACGCCCGTTGCTCCCGTTTGGAGAGACCGTGCTGGCAATGCGCTTCGATGGGCTGGCGCGCCGACCGGGCGTGTTCGCGATCCTGTTGGAGGTCTACGAAGGACCGCCGGCCAGCCCGACCTCCGACGCCGAACCATCGAGCAGCCATGGGCTGGTCACCACGAGCGACGGCGCCTGGATGTACACCAGCCGAGAACCCTGCTTCGAGGGCTGGTAAGCCGCCGCGTACGACGACGCGGGTTGGCGCCCGCTGCTCGAGATGCCCGCCCGCCGCCCGAGAGACGACGACCCAGCGAACCGCCAGGCCTACGACCGCACCCGCGCGGCCGGGGCGAAGGTGCTGGGTCCCTCGGAGCATGCCCCCTCTCTTTGGGTGCGCTTCCGCTTCCACGTCGGCCCCAACGGCCTCGAGAAGGCCTAGGAGCGGCCATGTCGATGCGCAACCTGCTCAAACCGGAGATCGCCGCCGCGCTGCCCACCAAGCAGCTGCTCTTCCTGGGCATGCAGGCCGAAAGGGACGGCGAATTGGCCACCGCCGCTTCGGTCTACGACATGGCCTTCAGCCGCAATCCCACGGACGAGAGAGTCGCCCTCGCCCGCGCCAGGGTGCTCGAACCCCTGGCCATGGACGTGGCACGCCTACACTTTCGCTACGTCCCGGCCGGACGCTTCCAGATGGGCTGCGACCGCGGCGAGGCCGACGAGTTCCCCGCCCACCCGGTGGACCTCGACCCCTTCTGGCTGATGGAGGCGCCAGCGAGCTGGGGCGCTTTCTGCCACCTGGTCGACGGCAGTCCGCCCCCCCAAACCGCGCATCATCCGCGCGACGCTCTCCGTCTTCGATTCTGCCGAAGCGACGAAGGGCGGGCCATCGACTGGCACGGCCGCAAGACGGACCAGTACTGGCGAGACGGTGACGGTCTCGAGATCCCGGCGCACGCCATCTTCGGACGCGTCCCACACACGCGCCGCCCCCCCGTGGGGCTGGGGCCACAAGCCCATGGTGGCCGCCACCTGGGCAGAGATCCACCTGGTCTGCGAACGCCTCGAGGCCCTGGATCCCTGCCACAGATACCGCCTCCCGACCGAAGCGGAGTGGGAACGCGCCGCTCGCGGCGGCCTGGTGGGCCAACCCTATCCCTGGGGGGCCGAACCCCCGGCGCACGAACGCTGCGACTACGATCGTTTCGATGACTTCTCCATTCTCCCCAGCCGCAGCCTGCCCCCCAACGGCTTCGGCCTGTTCGCCATGGTCGGCGGCGTCTGGGAGCTCTGTGGCGACTGGTACGACGCCCGCCCCTACAAGGAACACGGCACGGCCGCCCCCACTGGCCCCGAGACGGGCTTCGAGCGCGTCATCCGAGGCGGCTCGTGGGCGGACTGCGCCGAGGCGCTCACCGTCTCGTTCCGCGCCTCCATCGACATGACCCCGGACAGCCAGGGATGGGGCGACTATGCGAGCCCCAACATCGGGTTCAGGCTGGTGCGGGTGGCGATCTAGACGAAGGCCCCCCGAAGGGGGCCCGTGGCCGCGGTCGCGGGCGCTAGCTGCAGTTCATGCGGCCGCCGCGCACCACGCAACGCACGTCGCCGCCGGTGCTCGGAACCTCCACCTGCGTCTGCATTGGCACGTTGCCCTGCAGCGAGAGCAGGCAGCTTCCCGGGGTCACGTTGAAGGTGGTGGCGTTGCTACCCGCGGTCATCGCATGGGCCACGCGCTTGCCAGCGCACTCCATCATGACCTCGGCGATGGGCAGGTCGCTGTCCACGCGGACCTTGTAGGCCACACCGGCCTGGGTCGGAACGGGCTCGGTGGGCACGGCCACGCCGCAGCGACTGGTGACCAGGCCGCTGACGTAGGCGATCTCCGCGTCGTCACCCAGGTGAGAAGCTTCGGACAGGTAGGGATCGATGCCCTCGCTGCAGCCGCTGCCGCCCAGGGCGTCGGTCATGAGCATGTCGGTCCAGGCCATGAGCGCCTGGGCCTTGTCCACGTTGTGCGTATCCGAGGCCAGCAGCCGACCGACCGTCGTGGTGAAGGTCTGCTCCTGAGCCTGGCCGGTGCCGGCGTCCTTCCAGGAGATGGTCATGGTGACCTTGTCGCCCTTCTTGGGGCTGCGAGCCTTCAAGTCCTGCAGGAAGAGCTGGGTGGTGCCCGCGTAGTAGTTGATGGGCTGGATGTCGTCGGGGTTGGTGCTCGCTTCTTCGCCGTAGAACTTCTCCACCGCCAGGGTGTCCGGCAGGTTCAGCGCGAAGCGCACGTCGTGGGCGATGGTGCGGGTCAGGCTGTCGAAGCCCAGGCCGAACACACGGTCCACCACGGCCTCGCTGCCCAGGTAGACATAGGCGCCCTTGCCCTTCTCGGTGAGCTTGTCGAGCATGGTGTCGTTGAACTCGCGGCCCACGCCGATGCCGGTCATGCGGATGCCGTGCTCCTCGTAGGCCTTGCCGATCTCGGAGACGGTGTCGGTGTTGACGTCGCCGGTGTTCAGGAAGGCATCGGTGACGACCATGACGCGGCGGTTGCGCTCCTGGGAGTCGGTGGCCACGTGGGAGGCGGCCAGGCGGTAGGCTTCCTTCAGGCCGCGGTCCATGTTGGTGCTGCCTCGGGGCTGCATGTCCTTGATGGCCTGGGTGAGCAGCGAGGCGTCGTCGCGACCCACCACGTAGTTCTCGAGGGGCGTGCAGACGCTGGAGTCGAACAGCACCATGTTGATGCGGTCTCCCTCGTGCAGGCTGCCGGTCATGGTGTTCAGCCCCCGCTTGAGGTACTCCATGCGGCCTTCGGCGGACATGGATCCCGAGCGGTCTACCAAGATGGTCATGTCCAGGGGCTGACGCGGAGGATTGGCACCTCGGACCGCCAGAGCCATGGCCAGGCTGTCCTCGCCGATCTGCTGGGCCGAGGCGTGCACCGAGAACATCGAACCGTCGGGAACATCCACGGTGTCGAAGGAGAAGTAGTTGAGCAATTCGTGGGGCCGCACCTGGGAAGCGTCGAAGTGCGAGCCGTTCTTGACGGCCCAGAGCAAGCGCTGGGCGCTGGCCAGGCTCATGGAGTCGTCGTTGGAGAGGAACAGGGTGCCGCCCCAGTCCAGCTGCGGACCCGTGGGCTGCACGAGGGCCAGTTGGTCGTCGTCGTCGTCGCGGTAGGACCGCTCTTCGTCTTCTCCGGCGGCATGCATGGCCGGCTCTTCGGGGGCCGCCATCTCGGCCGTGGGCTCGGCCTCAGCCGCATCGAAGCTCGCTGTCGAGCTCATGTCCGCCAGGCCGCTGGGTGTGGCCCCGGCATCTTCGGCTTTCTTGGGCTTGGCCGTGGATGCCCGGACCTCGACGGCGGACGCCGGAGCCTGCGCTTGGGACGGGGCGGGGGATGGTGTGGCGGGTGTCGATGCCGCACCAGGACCTCCGCCGTAGCCAGGGCCGGAGCGAGCACTTCCGCCCGAGGAGCGGGTGCGCCTGGCACCCTCGGTGCGACCGCCGTAGCAGGAGCGCACGACCACCTCGCCGCTGGGAACGGCTACCTCGGAGGGCGAAGAGCTGAAGGAGGCTCCCCCACCCCCTGTCGAGGTGGCACGCATGATGTGAGCGGGCAGGGCTGGGCCATCGGTCCTGACGTTGGACGAGACCTCGGTGCCGGTCTTGTTGGGGTCTCCGACCCCGATCGAGAGGGTGGAGTCGTCCAGGTCTTGCAATCCCTGGCAGGCGATAAGGGCGAAAAGAGCGAGCATGGTGACCTCCGTGTTGCGTCCCTCGAACGGTGCGCGGTCCGTCAGCTTACAGGTCGCACCGAGAAAACTCCACAAACCGGCAGCCCCCCATGCCGGGTCGGAGCTACTGCCCGCAGTCCTTGGGCTGCAGAGCGTAGTCGACGGCGATCAAGGCGCCAGGCGAGGGGGCGTGATCGGGGTCGAAGGTGACCCCGTTGCTCTTGTCGTCGAAGCTCCAACCGCTCAGTTGCTCCACCTCGTCCACGCTCACGGAGATGGACGCGACAACGGGCTGCTGCGCCAAGATCCAAGGGCCCTGGGTGTCCACATCGCCCACGACTGCGGCCACGTCAGACATCGCGCCGCTCCAGTCGTCCGTGCACAGCGAAACGAGGGCGCCACCCGATGCGGCGACGGCATCGTCGAAGGGGTCGAAGGCGCCCTCACCGCAGCCATGATCGTCCCCGGCGATGGCGTGAAAGACGACCGACGAAGGGTCGCTGGCCAGCCCTTCCAGGGTGGAAACGTGGTCCTCCCAGTTCCCAGCGGACTGCTCGGGTTCGTCGGAGATGCCCAGTAGATGCAGCGCCGAGCCGTCGCGATGGAGACCTTCGTTGCAACCGCCAGCACCCAGGTTGGTGACAGAAAGCACCCGCTGCAACAACGTGAACGCCCTCTCGTGCAACGATCCGGCGCCGCCGCCAGCTGCGATCATGGCTTCAACCGCGTCCTCGACGTCGTCGCTGTCGAAGCTCGCATCGATCCATCCGGCCGCGCCGTTCACGCAGCCATCCTCGTCCACTCCGATGGCAAGCTGAAAGTCCAGACCCTGCTCGGCCAAGGCTTCCACCAGCAGCGGAACCGCCTCGATCACGCCCGCCATGTACACGTCCATGGAAGTGCTGCGGTCGAGAGCGACCACCACGTCGACCTCTCCCGTGGGTACGACGAAGCTCTCCTGAACCTGCTCCCACGCCTCGGCCTGGGCCGCGATGTCCACACGCACTTCCTCGACACGTTCATCGCTGGACCCCACGGTGAGGTAGGCGACGTCGCTGCGGGCGTCCACGGGAGTGTAGGCGACGGTGCCCAGCTCGAGGGTGCCCTCTGCACCCAGCGACCAGGGCAGAGGACCGTTCGAGGACTCGGCCAGGGTGAACAGCAGCTCGTCGCTGTCGCTCTCGAGGTCAGCGGCGTTGATGAGCATTCCTTCGCCGCCGGCGTTGTACAGCCAGAGACGCTCGCTGGCTTCGCAACCGATCCAGAGCGGTCCGAGGGCGAGCTCGGCTGGATCGACCTCGAGCACCGGAGCCACGCCCTGCCCGTTGAGATCCACCGCGTAGGTGGGTTGGTCCGTGTCGTTGCTGTGGATGAGCAGGGCCGTGTTGCTGGGGCCGTCGGCCACCGGCTCGAAGATCAGCGTGATCCGCGACTGCTCGCCGGGCTCGACCTCGACCGCCGTGATGCCTGCCTCCGCAAAGGGCGCGTCGCCCAGCTCGATCTCCAGGTCCAGGATCTCCAAGGTCCCGTCCCCCACGTTGTCGACGGTGAGGGTTTTTTCGTGCTGGGTGCCCACACCAACGGAGCCGAAGTCCAAGCTGTCGGTGCTGACCCGCAGCGCCGGACCGGACTGGGTGTCCCCTGGGAGCACCGGATCGCCGGAGTCAGGGCGGAGATCCACGGTGCGGGGAGAGAGCGGACACGCGCAGAGCAGCAGCACCGGTACCAGCCAGGGCAAGCTGGCCAAGCGACGGAACGGGCGGAGGGAGCGGGTCACGGCGGGCAGCGCCTCCCATGGAAGCAGTGCGCTGGGTGGGTGGACCCGATCAAGGATATCAGCGGTCGCAGGCCGGGGCCGAGCAGGAACAGCAAAAGCCCGCACCCCCGAGGGGGCGGGCTTCGGCGACGAGGACCTGTCGCGACCGGCTGCTAGCGGGGGCGCTTGGGGAGCGGGCGGGGACGCGGGGACGGGCGCCAGTTCATGTTCTTCTCCATGGAAGAGGGTGTAAGGAATGCCTTGTGTCCTACCCATCATGGTGTCCCCGGGCCTCGCTGTCAACCAACCAGGGAACCGTCTGCAGGACACCTCACCCTCGCGCGGTTCAGGGCCCGGGCGCTGCCTCCTCCATGGTCCCGGACTATGCTCGGGACATGCAGCCAGCCGTGCTCATCCCGGCCTTCAACGAAGCCGCCCACCTCCCCCGCACCCTGGCGGACATCGCGCGGGCCCTGCCCGGCGCGCCCGTCGTGGTCGTGGAGAACGGCTGCACCGACCGCACCCCGGAGCTCGCGCGCGACCTGGGAGCCGAGGTCGTCAGCCAACCGGGTCGCGGCTACACCGCCACCTTGGTGGCCGGCTATCGCCACTGCCTCGCCACCGGTGCAGGCTGCGTTGTGCAGATGGACGCCGATGGTCAACACCCACCCCACGAAGCGCCACGACTGCTCGAGGCCCTCGAGGGCGCCGATCTCGTCACCGGTAGCCGCCAGGGAACGGGGAGCCCCGGCACCTTCACTCGCCGGGCGGGCAACGCGCTGCTCGCCGCCGCCGTCAGAGCCACCACGAACGCCCCGCTCCGAGACGTCATGAGCGGCTACTGGGCACTCAACCTGCGAGCCCTCGAGCTCTTCGCTGACCACTTCCCCCTCCCCGGCGGTGCGGGCGACGCAAACGTGCGGGTATTCGCCCTGCGCCGGGGGCTCCGGGTGGCCGAGCTGCCGGTCTTCATGCCCGTACGCACCACCGGCGACTCCATGCACAGCGGGCTGCCAGGCGTCCGCAACTTCGCCGCCAGCGTGCACAGCCTGGTGTTGGCGCTGCGGGGCTAGGCCCCACAGTCCGCGGCGAGGCGAAACCTCTACCCGAACAGCTGAGGTCGGAGGCCGGAAAAGATCAATCGAAAGCCGCTTCGAGAAGAGCCTGCCGGTTCAGCTCGGCCGTCGGCCGATGCAGCCATCGAGGAGCCTCGAGCTCCACCCAGGGACGATCATCGGTGTTCAGCCGCGCACCTTCGGCGAAGTGTCGCAGCTCCTCGGGTCCCAACAGGGGCTCGATGGCCAGGTCCTCGGGCAGCGAGGGCGCCGCCACCAACAGCGCGTCGGCCCCGGGGATGGTCTCGAACAGCCAGGCCCGAGGGTAGATCTCCAGGAACGTCGCGACGAGGGATCTGAGGGCCTCGGGGGGCAGCGAGTACAGCTGCACCCATTGAACGAACACACCGTCGTCCTCGAGCCGAGCACTGGTGAGCGCCCAGTACTCGCGGGTGAACAGGTTGCTGACACCGGTGATCCATGGATTCGACGGCTCGGAGACGATCACGGGGTAGCGGGGCCCGGGCCGAGCCAGCCAGGCGCGAGCATCGGCTTCCACCACCGTGGCCCGGGGATCGTCCAGCAGGCTGTCGTTCACGGAGTCGAACCAGACGGCTGCTCGGACCACCTCGGGCTCGAGCTCGATGACGGTGAGGCGCTGGGCTCCGGCCTCGAGGGCTCGGGCTGCGGTGACCCCGCTGGCCAGCCCGACGACCACGGCATGCTCCACCGGCTGGCCGCGGACGGCCTGGGCTACCTGGACAGGAAGCCAGCCGCTGACCTCCTGGGTGCGCATGTCCCTACCGGTCGAGGCGTCCACCTTGCCGTTGATGGACAACCAGCGGTTCCCGGTCTCATCGCTCTCCCCAACGGCCACCGTCGCCGTCCGACCGTCGGCGTAGAAGCGCAGGCTCCAGCCCTCGTGGGCGAACGCTTCCACGGCGCGGGGCGAGAGATCGCTGAACTCCGAGATGCGGTGGTACAGCCCCACGGCGTACATCGACGCGTCCCAGCGTGGAGCCAGGAGAACCCCCAGCAGGGCCAGGCACGCCACCGCCAGACGCCCGCGCCAGGCACCACGTCGCCGCGGTCCGCCCAGGGGCAACAGCAGCCCCACCGCCACCGCCAACAGAGCGCAGCCGCTCACGACACCCTGGATGCCGAGCCAAGGAAGCAACACCAGACCCGCCAGGGCTGCGCCCAGCACACCGCCAAAGGTGTTGCATGCCAGCACGCGCCCCGCGGCTCGGGTGGTCCCTCCCCCCCCCAACACGAGGGCACCGCTGAACACGGCGCCGCTGGCCGCGGGCGCCCCCGTCATGGCCAAGGCCAGCAGAAGGACGCCGGCCGGGAGCATGGCCCCCTGACCGCCGAGGGTCCAGGCAGCGGCCAGCCCGTGGGGCAGGCTGGCGTAGGTCCAGCTGCCGGCCAAGGCCAACAAGCCCAACGAGACCAGCCCCGTGCGAACCACGAGGGGCGCTGCCCAGCGCCGCCCAAGCCAGGCGCCGACGGCGACAGCGGCCAGGAACACGGCCAATACGCTGGCCATGGCGTGCACGCTGCTGCCCACCAGCAACGCTGCCAGCCGGGTCCAGACCAGCTCGAGGGCCATGGCCACGAACCCCGCGACGGCCACGGCAGCGAGCGCTGCGATCGGGGCGCTCGTCTCGTCGGTGGACGGCGGTTCCAGGACCCTGGGGCCAGAGACGAGCTGTCGCCGCGCAAAGGCCAGCGCGCCCAGTCCCACGAGGATCGAGGTGCCCGCGGCCAACAGCTCAGCGCCCCGAAGCCCCAAGACGGGAAAGAGCACGAAGGGCCCTATGAGCACGCCCACCACCGCCCCGGCGGTGTTCACGGCGTACAGCAGGGCCACGTCCTTCTCGTCCTCGATGGCCGCGGCCACCGCGGGCAGGGTCGCACCGGCCAGGAAGGCTGGTGGAAGCAGCAGGCCGGCGGCGGCCCATTGTAGCCAACCAGGTCCGGAACTCGGGAATCCCTGGATCGTCACGAGCAGGAACGGGAACGCCACGGCCCAGGCCGCGATGCCCAGCTCGAGCAGCCCGTAGCCTCGGGGCGCCTTCGTCCAACCGCGCTGCCCACCCCATAGCCCCCCAAGCCCGAGCCCAGCCATGTACAGCGCCAGGGTGAGGGTGATGGCCACGCCGGTGCTGCCGGTGGCCAGCGCCAGCCGACGCATCCACACCACCTCGCAGCACAGCGCACTGGCCCCAGAGAGGGCCAGGAAGCCGGCCAGAACAACGAGCCTGGTGGGAGGACGCGCCATGCCTCGGTGCCTGACCGCTAGAGCTGCCCGGCCGCCTCGAGCAGCTGCACGATGATGATCATGGCGAAGTAGGCCAGGATGAGGCCGAAGGCCAGGGAGCCGGTGACGATCCCACCCCAAGCCATACCGCCCCCCGTGAACGCCTCGGGCTGATTTCGGATGCGAAGCAACGACAGGACACCCAGGATGATGGCCACCGGTGCCAACACGAAGGTGAAGAGCCCACAGCAGCACAGCATGGCCAGGCTCAGGACGCCGCAGATCAACGAAGCCGTGGCCATGGGTTCGAGCTGAGCCCCGGAAGGTCCTCCGTAGCCGCCGCCACCGTAGCCGCCGCCACCGTAGCCATCGCCGCCCCTGGGGGCGTCACCGGATGGCGCGTCCGCGGCGCGGCCGAAGGGATCGGTGGAGGGCTCGGGTTGGTCTCGCTTGGCCACGAGCGGCAGGTTCCCGTCTCGCGTGGTGCGTCCGCGATCTCGGTCGGGGAAGCTCATGCGGGCTCCTTGCAAAAACGATGAGGCATCCTATCCCGTCCCGGACGGCTACACCCACGCAGGGCCAGCCCCAAGGCCACGGCCTCGAGCTGGAAAACATGGCGTGAGGTGCAATACCCGGGTGGGTCCGCGCGTGGTATGGTGCCCACCGGCCGCACTCGGGCGACCACCCTTTGTCCCCCTGGAGGATGCAGATGTACGAAGAACAATGGACAGTCGGCTCGACGCTCTCCGTCGCCTGGGAACGTTTCAAGACCCACGCCGCGGCGGTGCTCATCAGCATGATCGTGGCCGGAGGCGTCATCTTCGTCGTCCAGATGGTCGGCAATGTCTTCCAGCAAGCGCCCACGTTCCTCGGGCAGGCCGATGTGGACGAGACCGTCGTCCTGGTCTTGGTCATCCTCATCCAGCTCGTCTTCGGCTTCGTCAACTGGTTCGTGCAGACCTGGTTCGGGCTGGGCATGGTCAAGATCTTCCTCAAGACGGCTCGCAACCAGGAGCCCTCGGTGGGCGACCTGTTCACCGTCGGTCCCTTCTTCCTCGCAGCCCTGCTCGCCGGCCTGCTGGCGGGCTTGGCCCAGGCCGTTGGGCTCTTGCTCCTCATCGTCCCCGGCATCATCCTCGCGCTGGGCCTGATGCTGCACAAGTACGCCATCGTGGACCAGGATCTCGGTCCCATCGAGTGCCTGAAGGAGTCCTGGAGGCTCACCGACAACGAGAAGTTCGACCTCTTCCTCTGGGGCCTCGCAGTCATGGGCATCAACATCGCGGGCTTCTGCTGCTGCATCGTCGGCCTGCTGGTCACCGTCCCGGTCACCCAGAT
>CAZVHW010000007.1:2488-39226 GCA_964626835.1 uncultured Enterobacterales bacterium | reverse complement strand
GGTGGGCTGGGAGCAGGCGGTGACCACCGATGACGCATCGCCGTAGCCGTCGCCGTCCGCGTCGGCGTACCACAGGCCGGTGCAGGCCTCGATGGTGAAGTTCACGACATCGGTGCCGTACAGGCCGTCGCTGTCGGTCACCGTGACGGTGACGGTGTGGCTGCCGGCCTGCAGCCCGGCGTGGGTGAACAGGGCCTGACCGGAGGAGTCCGCGGCGCTGGTGTCGAAGACGCCGTCCAGGCTCGACGACCAAGAGATACCCAGGTCCGCTGCGGCGTCTTCGCTGTCGTTCACCTGGGCCAGGAAGGTGACGTACGCTTCTTCGTCGTAGCTGTCGCCGTCGCTGGGCGACGAGATGCTCACCGTGGGCGGCGCCCCGACCGTGTAGACGACGTAGTCGGTGCAGGTGGCGCCCACCTCGTCCTCGACCGTCATGGTGATGGTGTGGGTGTCCAGGGACAGGTCGCTGTAGGTGTAGACCACCTCGCCGCTCGAGCTGGGGATGGAGCTGCCGAAGTCACCGTCCTTGTCGCTGTTCCAGGTGACCGAGAGCCAGTCCGACGAGACGTCGACGTCTTCGACCACGCCCTCGAAGGTGACCGCATCGCCTTCCTGCCCCATGCTGCCGCTGGCGGGCGAGGAGATGGCGCAGTCCGGATCGCTGTTGGGTGGCCCCACCTGGATGATCACGCTGTCGCTGCCGGTCTTGTCGCTGGTGTCGCGCACGGTGAACACCAGGGCGTGCTCCCCCTGGGACAGGTAGCCGAAGGACAGGACCTCGCCTTGGGAGTCCGGCTCGGCGTCCAGCGTCAGCTCGCCCTCGAGGCTGCTCTCCCACCAGGCCTCCAGCTGGTCGGGGTCGTCCTCGTTGTCGGACACCTCGCCCTGGAAGGTGATGAGCTGGTCGTCGTAGTAGACGCCGTCTTCCACCGGCTCGAGGATCTCCGCCGAGGGCGCCTCGCTGGGATCACGGACCAGCGTGACCTGGTCGCTGCCCGCGGCGCCTTCGGGGTCGTGCACCTCGAGGATGACCGTCTGGTATTCCCCGGTCAGCATCAGCTCGCAGGTGCTCTGTCCGAGCTCGTCCGGCGCGGCGGTGGGACAGGCTTCCTGGGACTCGAGGTACCAGGTGGCCACCAGGTCGGACACCAGGTGGTCCGGGTCGCTCACCGTGCCTCGGATCTGGAAGATCTCGCCTTCGCGGACCACGTCGCCGTCGCCGTGGGAGGTGATGGTGGCCTCGGGGTTGGCGTTGATGACCGTGATGGCCTGGTCGGAGCAGGCGGCCAGCAGCAGGACCGGTAGGAGGCGGAAGGCGGTCATGGAGTACCTCGGGCGGAGAGGAGGCCGGGTCTGGATGTCGAGGAACGGGACGGTGCGGGGCGTCCCGGCGAGGAGAGCATGGGCTCATGCTCGCCTCGAACCACTCCTTCTTTCTCGTCGCCCTGCTCGCCCTCGCCTGCGCCCACAGCCAGCCACCCGCCCTGGAGGAGCCCGCCGTGATGACCACGCCCCATCACCTGCTCACCATCCTCGCCGTCGCCGATCTCGAGCGCTCCTTGGCGTTCTACACCGAGGCCTTCGGCTGGCCCCTGCGCGTGGACGCCCCCGTGTACAAGGAGTTGGAGCTACCCGACGGCCGGGGGCTGGGCCTCTACCAGCGCGAGGCCTACGCGAAGAACACCGGTCTACTGCCTGACGTGGTGCCCGCCGGTGCCATCACCGGCACCGAGATCTATCTGCACGTGGGCGATCTCGAGGCGGCCGTCCAGCACTTGCGGAAGCTCGGCGCGCGGGAGCTGTCGCCGCCGTCGGAGCGCCCTTGGGGTGACCGGGCAGCCTACTTTGCCGATCCGGATGGCAACGTGCTGGTGGTGGCCAAGCCCTTGGATGGTTGACGCCCGCGCGCGAGTGGTACTGTCAGCAGCGACCCGGCACGGTGAAGCCATGAACCTGCGCAGCCTCGTCCCAATCGCCACCGTGGCCCTCCTCGCCTGCAAGCCACCCGCGGTGGCGCACTCCGGCCTCGAGGACACTGCCCCTCCGCCCAGCGGCGGCATCATCGCCGCCACCACGGCACCGCGGCCATCGACGCGGGGCTCGTGGTCCTGGACGAAGGTGGAAGCGCCATGGACGCGGCCATGACCGTGGCGATGAGCCAGATCGCGCTCACCGTGGGCTCGTGGAACAGCTACGCGGGCATCATGGGTGTGGTGGTCTACGACGCCGAGACCGGCCAGACATCGAGCCTGCACGGAAACTACGGCACCTTCGCCAGCGAGACGGATCCCATGAGCATCCCGGCCGAGGAGCCCAGCGGGCGCACCGCCATGGTCGGGGGCTTCATGGCCGCGGCCGAGGCGGCCCACACCGCCCACGGCGTGCTGCCCTGGGAGCGGATCTTCGAGCCGGTCATCGGGTTGGCCGAGGACGGCTTCGAGGTGGACGTCTACCTAGACTACTACATCGGGTATCGACAGGACGTGCTGAGCCGTCGCGACGAGACCTGAGCGGTCTTCACCGACGAGGACGGCGAGCCCTGGGAAGAGGGCGACATCATCACCCAGCCAGCTCTGGCCGAGACCCTGCGCGCGGTGGCGGAGCAGGGAGCCTCGTACATGTACACCGGCGCCTGGGCCGACCACTTCGTCGAGGCGGTGAGCGAGGAGGGAGGCGTGGTGAGCGCCGACGATCTGGCGGCCTACTCGGCCGACTGGATGCAGCCCCTCGAGGCCGACTACGCCGGCCACCGCCTGGTGACCATGGGGGACCGCGAGCTGGGCAGTGTGCAGATCGTCGAGGCGGTCAACATGGCCGAGGCGGTGGACCTGGCGAGCATGGGCCACTGGAGCGAGTCGGGCGAGGCTCTGTACTGGATCGTGCGCATCACCCAGGTCAACCAGCTGCTCACCTGGATTCAGGACTACTACCCGGACTACGTCGGCTACGTCAGCGACGCCTTGCCCGGGGTCGAGCTGAACGACGACGCCAGGGTGGACCCCGCCCAGGCCGAGCTGTTGGTCTCCTACGTCCAGGACGGCGCCTGGGAGAGTCTTCTGGAACTGTTCGGCTATTCCCGCGGCAGCTCGAGCCACTCCGACGCCATCGTGGTCATGGACGCCCGGGGCAACGCCGTGGCCCTGACCCACAGCATCAACACCACCATGTGGGGTACGACCGGCATCTTCGTGGACGGCGTGAGCATCCCCGACTCCGCCAGCTTCCAGCAGCAATTGCTGGCCCAGCTCGAGCCGGGGGAGTTCCTACCCACGCCCCTCAATCCGGTCATCGCCTTGCGGGATGGCGTCCCGGTGTTGGCCGGCAGCACGGTTGGCAACGTGCACTATGCACAGGTCCAGCGGCTGGCCGCGGTGCTCGGCCTGGGCATGACACCCGAGGAGGCTGTCGCCACCCCCATGGTCTCCGGCTTCGGCTTTTCCGAGGTGGTGCAGATGGGCGACTTCGACGCCGACGTGCTGGCTGAGTGCGAGGCCCTTGGGGGTGACCATCAGCGTGGGCGAGGACTCCAGCCCCCCCTACTGGGTGGGCGTGGCGGTGCTCGAGGACGGCAGCCACGGGGGTGGCGTGGAGAGCGCACTCGAGGTGGTGGGCGCACGCTGGGAAACGACCGGGTTGGACTAGGAGAGCCCGACCATGCACTCCGTCTACGCAGATCCCCGTGACCGCGCCCAGCTCTGGGCCCTGCTCGAGGCCACCTGGCCGGGTGTGCCCGCACTGTTCGAGCGGGCGGACTGGTACGGCTGGCCTATCGACAAGGTGTCCACGCCCTTCGTCGCACGGCTCGACGACCGCATCGTCAGCCACGTGGGCGTGCTCGGGCTGCCCGTGCACCTGGCCGGCGAGGATCGCCTGATCGCGGGTATCCACGGTGTCTGTACCTTGCCCGAGCAGCGACGCCGCGGGCACTACCGCCGCGCCATGGAGCACGCCATGGCCCACATCGGCGAGCGCTACGCGGCGGCCAAGCTCACCACCGACCAGCCGTGGGTCTACGAGCCCTTTGGCTTTCGAGAGGTTGCCCAGCATCGTTTCTTGCTGCGCGTGCGTGGAGAAGCGGGTGGGGGCAGCAGTCCGCTGAGCGCGCCGGATCTTCCGTGGGCCAGCCGCGTGCTGGCCCAACGCACACCCCTGTCTCGGCGCTTCGCGGCCCGGGATCCGGGTTGGCTGGTGGGCATCGACGGCGTGCTTCACGCCGGCGGGTTGGGCTTGTTCTACCGTCTCGAGGCCCTCGACACCTTGGTGGCCTGGAAGATCGATCGGCGCCGGCTGCACCTGCTGCAGGTGGCCTCGCGGGAGCTGCCCCCGCTGCACGCGATCCTGGCGGCCAGCCCCTGGCCCTTCGACCAGGTGGTGCTCTGGTTCGGTCCCGATCTGCTGGCACCCGACGCAAAGCCGATCCCCTACCCAGAGGACGATCGGCTCATGGTCTGGGGGGACTGGCCCGATCTGCCGCCCTTCGCGGTGCCGCCCCTCGAGGCTCACTAGGAGCAGGGAATCCGCCGCGACGCCTCTGGGTTCCCTGACCTGCCGCCACGGGAAGGGAGAAGCCCATGGTCCGTCCGCACGTCCTGGTCGTCGATGACAATCGCAAGCTGCGGGAGCTGCTGCACTACGTCCTTGGCAGGGAGGGCTTTCGCGTGAGCCTGGCGGGTACCGCCGGATCTGGTCATCCTGGACGTGCTGATGCCCGACCTGGACGGCTTCTCGGTCTGCCGGGCCCTGCGGCGTGACGGCGACCTGCCCATCATCTTCCTGTCCTCTCGAGGCGAGACGGTGGATCGTGTCACCGGGTTGGAGCTGGGTGCGGACGACTACCTGGCCAAGCCCTTCGAGAACAGCGAGCTGGTCAGTCGAGTGCGGGCGGTGCTGCGAAGGAGCTGCCGGGCGCGGCGGGAGCTGGAGCCGCCGGTGCTCGAGATCGGATCCGTGCGGCTGGATCCGGTGCGTCATCGCTGCCACGTGGGCCAGGCAGAGGTAGCCCTCACCGTCACCGAGCTGCGCCTGCTTCGAGCGCTGATGGGACGACCTGGCAGGGTCTTCACCCGGGACGAGCTGGTGGGCCGCGCGTACGACGACGCCCACTTCGTCGCGCCTCGCACCGTGGACTCCCACGTACGCAACCTGCGGCACAAGCTGTCGAAGGCCGGGACCGAGCCCATCGAGACGGTGGTGGGGTTGGGGTACCGCCTGGTGGAGCGGTGAAGCCGCTCTCGCTGCGGGCCTGGTTGGGCTTGTCGCACCTGGTGGTGCTCGCGCTGCCGGTGCTGACCGTGCTCCTCTTCGGTGTGGTGGCCCGGCAGCTGGAGATGGAGGCTCGGGGTCAGTTGGTCCACCAGGGGGAGGCCATCGCCGCACTCTCCGCGGCCCGTATGGCCCGCGCGGATCCCTCCGAGCTCGAGGAACTGCGGACGGAGATCGGGCAGATCGCCCGCAGCACGCGGACCGGCGTGCGGCTGCTGAACCCGGATGGCACGGTCCTGGTGGAACCCGAGCTGGCGCCGCCGCCCCGACGAGGCGGGCGGTTGGGGCCGGCGGTGAGTGTGCTGACCCTGGTGCAGCACGAAGGCGAGAGCGTCGGCGCGGTCGTGCTCGAGATGGCCGTCCGCAGCCCGTGGTTGGTGGCGAGCGTGTCCCGCTGGCGGTTGGTGCTCGCGGGCGGCGGGGCGCTGGTGGCGGCACTGCTGCTGAGCCTGGCCCTGGCCCATCGCATCAGCGCTCCGCTGCGGGGGCTGTCCGGGACGGCGCGGGCCGTGCGCGGCGGGGACCTGCGGGAGCTCGAGGTGTTGGCGGCGCGGCGGAGCTCCCGCGTTCGGGAGGTGGGTGAGTTGGCCGAGGACCTCGGCGAGATGGCCGCGCGGTTGCGCGAACGCCTGGTCTATATCGGCGAGTTCGCCAGCAACGTCTCCCACGAGCTCAAGACCCCCGTCACCACCCTGCGCTCCACCCTCGAGCTGCTTCGAGACGAACCCGACCTCCCGGACGAGGTCCAGGACCGCTTCGTGCGGAACGGGCTGGACGAGCTGGCGCGGGTGGACCGCACGGTCACCGGGCTGCTCGCGCTGGCGCGGGCGGAAGAGGGTGGAGAGGGGGAGCGGCTGGGGCTGGACCAGCTGGTGCTGGAGACAGGGGAGCGGTACCCGGACATCTCCGTCGTGACCGGCGGCGGGAGCGTCCGCGCGAACCCCGCGCAGCTCGCCCTCGCCCTGGACAACCTCGTGGACAACGCCCGACACCACGGGGGCGGCGCTGTCCTGGTGCGGGCCTGGCGGGACCGCGATCTCGTGGGCATTGACGTCGAGGACGATGGGGTCGGCATCTCGGCGGACAACCTGCCCAGGGTGTTCGAGCGGTTTTTCACCACCGCGGGGGATCGGGGCCGCACGGGCCTCGGGCTGCCCCTGGTGCGGGCCATCTGCCGGGCGCACGGCGGCGATGTGACGGTGCAGAGCGAGCCGGGGTGCACGCGGTTTCGTCTGGCTTGGCCCGCGGACTCCTAGAACCTCCCGCTGGCCGCCAGCCCTGCGGTGGTCCCCTCGGTGCCGGGGAGCACGCTTGGGGCCACGACCAGCTGCGCCTTCCGCGCACGCCCGGCCTTGACGCGCTTTACGGCGAAGCCGGCGTCGGCGACGTCCCAGATCGTGGTGCCGGCGAAGACCCCGATGGACGTGTACAGCAGGCCGAGCTCGAGCCAGGTCTTCTGACAGGGGCCGCGCTGGTACCAGTGCTGCCTTTCCCAGTCGTCGGGGGCGAGGCAGCAGGTGGTGTAGGCCGTGGCCGCGATGCCGCCGAACGAAGCGCCCCTCAGGGCCGTGGTGGTCAGGCGCACGCAGGTGCGCCTCGGCGTAGAAATGACCTGCGCTCGGCCCTGCGAGCACCAAGGACGCCGGCAGGACGAGAGCGGCGTCGGAGGTGGCGCCGCCACCGTTGGGATCTCCAGGGGCGGAAGCGGGGCACCCGCGGCGATTGGATCGGCCTCGAAGTCCTCGAAGGAGCCGGAGCCAACTTCGCCCGAGGCGCTGACGAAGACACGAGCGGGGGGTGCGGAGGTCTCGTCTTCGGCGACGTGCGCCGCGCCGGCTACGAGCAGGAGCGAAAGGGGAACGTGGGCGAGCATGGGGGCCCTCTCCCGGGATGCCGCGCCTTGAGCACCCGGGGGGTAGCCGAAGGCTGCCATCAACGCCGCGTTTTCGTGCGCATCGTGCGCCGCGCCAGGCCGGCCAGAGCCCGTGTCGACAGCCACTTTGGGTCGCGCTATCAGTGAGCGCCAGCCGGCCCGGAGGCACCGTGGGCGACGGGTGCGACAGCGCTGCCCCGAAGGTCGTCGAGCTGTTCTGCGGTATCGGCGGCTTCCGCCTGGCCGCCGACGAACTGGGTCTCGACACGGTGTGGGCCAACGACCACCACGGCCTCGCACAGCGGGTCTACGAGAGACGTCTTGGCGAGCTGGTCAAGGCGGACATCCGCGACGTCTGGCAGCAGGTTCCGAGCCACGATCTGCTGACCGCGGGGTTTCCATGCCAGCCCTTCAGCAGCGCCGGAAAGAAGCTCGGGGTGTGCGATCCTCGCGGCACGCTGTTTCAGGTGATCGTCGACGTCTTGCGGGCCAGGCGTCCTCGACGCTTCGTGCTCGAAAACGTCAAGAGGCTGCTGTCCATGGACAAGGGCAGGCACTTCGCCACCGTCCTCGAGGCGCTGTGTCGGGCCGGGTACCGCGTGGAGTGGCGTCTGCTCAACGCGCAGGACTTCGGGCTCGCACAAAACCGGGAACGCATCGTGCTCCTGGGCTTTCGGGTGGACGGGGCGGATGCAGGGTCACCGGTGACCAGCGCGTTGTTGCTCGATCACGAGTGGCGGCGGGCTCTCGACCAGGTTGGGGACGCCATCCCCGGCTCGGGAAGCTGGACCCCCGTTCGTGAGCACCGGCGCAAGTTCTCGAGCTGGGGGTTGGCGCAGGGAGGGTCCTTCCTTGGCGCCGACTTCTCTCGCCTCGCGCTCGGCCGCTCGCCCGTCTCCCTGTGCGACGTGCTCCAGGATCCGGGCAGCGTCGACCCTCGGTTTGACTTCACCGAGAGCACGCGCCGACGGCTGGCAGGCAGCGAGCGAGTGGATCGGGTTGTCAACGGCGTCCAGATCATCGCGAACCAACGCGGGGGGGCGCGCATGGGCTACACCGTGTTCGGCCCCGCGGGGGTGGCGCCGACCCTGACCTCCACCGCCAGCCGGCACTACGAGCGCTACCGGATCGGCGACCGGTACCGGCGTCTCACCAACGTCGAGTACGCCCGGCTGCAGGGCTTCCCCGACGACCACTGCGACGCCGTCTCGGTCTACCACCAGTACGCCCTGTACGGAAACGCCGTGCCGCCGCCCCTCGCCGCGTGGGCCATGGCACGGGCGATCGCCGGGTCCATGCCCTTCCCCAGGCGAGCTGTGGTGGGACAACAACGTCACTCCCGGGAGTAGGGCGCGGAAAGCGGCCCAATCTTCGCTCCACGCAAGACTAGGCCAACCCTCAGCCTCGGGCGGCCTTCCGCCCCAGCAGCAGCTGGCAGCCCGAACGCCGCGGAAAGGCTCGCTCTTCTCCAACCTCCACGAGGCCCATGGCTCGCATCCAGGCCAAGATTTTGTCGGAGGCGTGAGCCCCGCCCTCCTGCGCGAACAGGGACATGTAGAGAGAGAAGTCCCCCCCGATGCGGGGATGCTGCCCGCTGCGGTCCACGCGGAGGTCGGCCACCGCCAGCCAGCCTCCAGGCCGCAGCAGGTCGTGGGCGCGCGCCAGCAACCGTCGACCGACGTCCGCACCGTAGCTGTGCAGCAGGTTGCAGAGCAGCACGAGGTCGGCGTCGACCTGAGGCGCGGGCCCCAACACGTCACCAGCCATGGGCTGGAATCGACCCGAGAAACCCGCATCGGCCAGGCGTACGGCTGCTTGCCGCACCACCGGCTCTCTGTCCACGATGATGACCGAGAGCGTGGGATGGCGGTGCAGGAGGGCCTCGCTGACAGCGCCAGAGCCGCAGCCCAGGTCGACCACGCGGCAGGGCCGTTCGGCGGCCACCGGGAGGTGGTTGGCGAGCAACTCGGGCAGGATCATGGCTCGGTCGCGGAAGGGATAGCTCCCCACTGCCGCGCCTGGGGCCCAGGCGTTCACGCACCTGGGTTCGCCATCGCGCAGGCTGGCGGACAGCTCGAGCCAGCCCTCGGCCGTGCTGCGGAAGTAGGCCAGCGAGGCGAGGCCGGAGCCAGACCCCGTACCCAGCAGCTCGGCCCCCTGCGACGTGAGCACGAAGGCCCCTCTCGCTCAACCAGTACACCCAGCCAGCAGAGCGAGTCCAACAGGGCGGCGAGCCTTCGCCGCTCCACCCCGAGCGCATTCGCCAGTTCGTCGGTGCGCCGAGCTTGGGTGAGAGCTCGAGGCAGGTCCAGATCCACTGCCGCGGACAACACCGCCAAGTCCAAGAAGCCATGGACACAGGTCTCGAGCCAGGCGGCGCCGAGCGTCGGTCTTTCCCGGCCGGCGGCTTCCGTCATGGAGGGCCTCCCTTGGTGATGCGCTCTGTTGCCTCGTTCGAGTGTATCGCGAGGTAGCGGACAGGTGGCATGGCCCGTCGTCCTTTGGGGCTGACATCCAAGCTGTCACGGCCCGCCTTCTGGGCCCGAGCCCCCGGATGACGCGGAGTGGGGCGGGATTGCGAGGGCGCTCCCGGGGGACGCTCAGTTTGCCCCAGAACTGGTGGGGTAGACTGAAGGTCCCCTCCGAACCCCGGTTGCCCCATGGCCATCCGTGCCCTGTCGCTCCTTCCTCTGCTCGCTCTGGCGGCCTGCGATCCGCCGGAGGAGCATCCTCCCGTCTTGGCACCAGGGGACACCCTCTTCATCCAGCCGTCGTCCGATGTGGACCTGCCGGTGGTCGCCGGGGGCGTACCCCCGGAGCTGGCGGTGAACCTGGTGGTGTCCACCGCGAGGATCGAGGTGGACGGCGTGCCGGTGCTGCAGCTGCGCTCTGATGGCGAGCTCCTCGCCGTGCCACCCGATCATCTGCGCGGGTTCCTGATCGCGCCTCTGTACGATCGGCTCCTGGAAAGAGCAGAGGTCGCCAAGCACCTCGAGGAGCGGGTTCCCGAGGCTTCCTTCGATGGACGCGTGCTCCTCCAGCTGGATCGCCAGCTGCCGATCTCCCTGGTGCGGCAGGTGCTGTACACCGCGGGCCAGGCCCAGTTCGCGCGGCTCCAGTTCGTGGTGCTCGATCCGGTGAGCGGGCAGCTCGCGATGGTGGAGTCCGCGCTGCCCGCAATCGGTCGCTGCTCGTCCCTTCGCACCATGGCGACCGGGCCCCGCCATGGAGACGTGGCGGACATCTTCGCCGGCGGTGACGGCCTCGCAGCGGAGCTGGACGCGGCCCTGGCCCTGGTGTCGGAGGCCCCTGTGGCAGAGGCCGCCCTCGAGCCCGATCCCTCCGTCCCTCGGACCCAACGGTTGATCCAGGCAACGCTCGCAGCGGGCACCCGAGAGTCCGAACCATGCCCGGAGCCTCCTCCTCTGATGTTGTCCGTGATGGTCACCCGGGAGGGCTTCCAGGTCACGGGCGCGGAGGACGCCCTCGGCTGTTTCCCGGATCCTGCGCCATGCACCTTGCCTTGCCGCCTGGAGGGCTGTGCCAGCCAAGAGGACTTCGACATCCCCGCCCTCCAGGCCATGCTGTCTCGGGTGAAGAAGGCCTTCCCGGAGCAGGAGGCGGTGGTCATCGTGCACGACTCCAGCTTGAGCTACGGACTTCAGATCGCGGTGGTGGCGGCGGTGACGCGGGACGCCTCGGGTGAGCCGCTGTTCTCCCAGCCCATCATCGCGGGGGGGGCCTCGTGAAAACCGTCCACTAGCCCTGTCCTGCCCTACTCCACATACCCCAGGGCCCGTAGGGACTCGGCGGCGGCCAGATCCAGTCCTTCCCAGCTGTTCAGCTCGACCTGCTCGTACCGCTGGGTCTGCTCGGACAGTCCCTGGTCCAACTGGGAGAGTGCCGGGGCGTCCACCAGCGCGCGGATGCGGGCGAGCTTGCGCTGCGCCTGCTCGAGGATGCCGGTGGCCTGCTCGGTGTTGCCCGCCCTCCACGATGCGTTTGCGCGCTGCATGCTCTGGCCCACCGAGGCCTGGCTGGCGTGCACGGTGGCCCAGTCCACGCGGGAGGCTTCGACCAAGGCGTTGTCCTGGGTGAGCGTCAGGGAGACCCGTTCGGTGCGGGTGCGGGTCTCGCCGCTCTCGGGATCGCGCCAGGTCACACGGATCGAGGCCAGGTTCAGCTCGCCCGCGAGCGCCGTGGGCGGCTTCACGCGCAGGACGACCTTGCGGGTCTGGTTGGCGTGGAGGTCTCCGAGGAAAGCCTCGAAGCCGTTGTCCGTCACCTCTCCGTCCCAAGCCTCGTAGCCGTAGGCCTGGGACAGCTGGACGTCGGGGTGGAAGGAGACCTCGACCCTGGCGGACTGAGCGGCCACCTGGAAGGTCCGTTCGAGCTCGGCGTCGATGGTCTCCGCCAGGGCTGCGGAGCGTCCGGCGTAGAGGTAGCTGCCGCCCCCGGCGTCGCTCAAGGCGTAGAGCAGGTCGCCATCGAACTTCACGCCGAGGCCCAGGGCGCTCACGGTGATCCCCTGGGTCGTGGCGCGCTTGGCCAGGCCCGCGATCTGGTCCAGGTCGGTGATCCCCGAGGTGGCCAGCCCGTCGCTGATCAGCACCAGTCGGCGGTTGCCCGCGGGGCCGCTCGAGAGCTCCTGGATCCCCCAGTGCAGTCAGTCGTAGATGTTCGTGGATCCCTGTGCGGTGAGGGCCTGGGTCCGCGCGTCCAGATGGCGCATCTCCCCCCCGTGGTGGCGTGGGTGGGCCTCGTCGGCCCGGTTGCGGTTCGCGCCGCGTTACCTCTGGCGGGAGGCACCGTTCATGCTCACCCGCTGGCAACGTACCAAGGCTCACCTGCACTACCTGGCGCCGCCCACGCGGGCTTTCCTGCCGCTGTTGGTGGGGTTCGGGCTGCTGGTTTTCGCGGGTGGGGTGAGCTTTCACCTGCTCTATCAGCAAGCGGACCTGTCTCTCCTGAGGGCGTTGTACGTCACCTACGCCTTGGTCTTCATGGAGCACCTGCTGCCCTTCCCGGACCACTGGGTGCTGCAGGCCTTCTACTTCCTGCTCCCGCCCCTGGGGCTCGTGGTGATCCTGGACGGCATCGTGCATTACAGCCTGCACCTGCTGCGACGGGACGCCGACAGCCCCGCCTGGAACCGAGCCATGACCATCTCACTGGACAACCACGTCATCCTCTGCGGCCTGGGCAAGGCCGGATTCCGCACCCTGCAGGTCTTGCTCGAGCTGGGGGAACAGGTCTGCGTGCTGGAAAAAAACGCGGCCTGCACCAACCTGCCCTGGGCTCGACAGCGAGGGGTGCCCTGTGTGGTGGCCACCGGCCGCCACGACGGGGTCTTCGACGAGCTGAACGCAAAGGCCGCCAAGTCCATCATCCTGGCCACCGACGACGATCTGGCCAACATCGAGATGGCCCTTGACGCCCGCCGGGCGCGGCCCGACATCCACGTGGTGCTGCGGGTCTGGGATCAGGAACTGGCCAAGGGCATCCGCGAGAGCTTCGACATCGAGGTGGCGCTGTCAACCACGGCCCTGGCCGCACCCCTTTTCGCCACCTCCTCGGCCGACCCGAGTATCGTGCACGCGTTCGAGCTGGGTGAGCGCCTGCTCGTCGTTGCTCGCATTGAGGTGGTGGGGGGCTCGGCTCTGGCGGGTACGCGACTGGACCAGATCGATCTCGAGCGACCCCTGCACGTGGTCGAGCACCAGCGTGGCGAGGGTCCGGTCGACGCCGCTCCCCGCTCCGATCTCGTGCTGCGCGGCGGTGATCTGCTCACGGTGCAGACCGAGCCCTCGGCGCTGCAGACCCTGCACGCCATGAACCGAGGGCCGGCATGAAGACCGTCGGCATCATCGGTGGCATGGGGCCCCAAGGAACGGGCGATCTCTACATGGGCATCGTGCGCACGTTCCAGCACCGCTTCGGAGCACGCTACGACGCCGACTTCCCTCCGATGCTGCTGCACAGCGTGCCTGCACCGGAGCTGGTGGAGCGTCTCGAAGACGAGCAGGCCCTGGCCGAGATGTTGGTCAGCTCGGCTCGCACCCTCGAGGCGGCGGGGGCCGACTTCCTCGCCATTGCCTGCAACACGGCCCATGTCGTCCACCGCAGGGTGGCCGAGGCCGTGGCCATCCCGGTGCTGCACCTGCCGTCCGAGGTGGCCAAGGCGGTTGCGCGGAACGGCCACGACCGGGTGGGGCTGCTTGCGACGGGGCTCACGCTCGAGCGAGGTCTGTACCGGGGTCCTTGCGAGCAACACGGCATCGCGATCCTCGAACCCAGCCACGCCTGGCGGTCGGCGGTTACGGGCGTCATCATGGCGGTCCTGGCGGGTGAGGATCTCACGGCGGCCAAACAAACTGCGGCCTCTCTCATCGACGATCTCACCGGGGCGGGCGCCCAGGCCGTCATCCTCGGCTGCACCGATCTCGGGCCAGTCGTCCGAGGGCTCTCGCTCGACGTCCCAGCCTACGACAGCACGATTGTCCTGGCAGAAGCCTGTGTGCGGGAGGCGCTCGCGGGGGGATGAAGTCTCGGTGCGGAGGGGTTCCCCACCGGCCGGAGGAACCCATGGCCCGCAAGCTGTCCCTGATCTTCTTCGTCGTGTTGGTGCTCGGTCTGGTGGGCTGTGATCAGTCCACCAAGGCTGCTGCGGTCTCCCAGCTGGCCCACGGCAATACGATGGAGATCGTTCCGGGCGTGCTCGATTTTTCCTACGCCGAGAACACCGACATGGCGTTCGGCGCGCTGCGTTGGATTCCGCCCCAGGTGCGGCGCCCCTTCTTGCTGACGGTGGGTTTCGGGCTGGTGCTGGCCTTCTCGGCGGTGATCCTGACCGGAAAGGTGCGGGGCATCGAGGGGCTGGGCTACGCGACCGCCCTAGCTGGGGCCATCGGCAACCATGGAGACCGTCTCTTCCGGGGCCACGTGGTGGACTGGATTCACGTTCACCACTGGCCGGTCTTCAACGTGGCGGACGCCTGCCTCGTCGCCGGCATGGCCCTGATCGTGCTGGCCCAGTGGAGACGGACGAGGGCGCCCGGGTGATCCCAACCCGTTAGCCGATCCTCTCCCCTCCGAGGACCTCGGCATGCCCTTGCCTCCCCTGCCCGAGCCCGCGAGTCGAGCCGAGCGGCTGGCCTGTACCGTGAAGGCCCTCCCGCTGCTGGGGGCGCTGTTTTCGTCGCTGATGGTGGTCAACGTCGTGCAGACCTCCAGTCTGCTCGTCTGGCCCTTTTCGCGGGGCACCTTCCGCAGGATCAACCGTGCGGTGGCCGACACCTGGTGGGGTTGGTGTGTAAGGGGCGCGCGCTTGTACTACGGCGTGCGGATCGAGATCACCGGTGACGACCTGCCAGCCGACGAGAACGCCTTGGTGTTGGTCAACCACCAGTCCATGTCGGACATCACCTTCCTGATGTTCCTGGCGGAGACCAAGCGGCGGCTGGGGGACATGAAGTACTTCGTCAAGCAGCAGCTCAAGTGGGTGCCGGGTATCGGCTGGGGCATGCAGTTCCTGGACTGCATCTACGTCGAGCGGGACTGGGCGCGAGACGCGGCGTCCATCCAGGCCACCTTCGCTCGGGTGGTCCAGGCCAGCGTTCCCATCTGGCTCATCTCGTTCTCCGAGGGCACTCGCCTGACAGCCCGCAAGCTCGCCGCGGCCCAGGCCTTCGCCAGGGAGCGGGGTCTCGCGGTGCCACGGCACGTGCTGGTGCCCAGACCCAAGGGCTTCACCGCATCCGTCCGGGGGCTCCAGGGCCACCTGGACGCCGTCTACGACGTGACCATCGGCTACGTGGGTGGCGTGCCGAGCCTCTGGCAGTACAGCCGGGGCCTGGCCCGGGTGGCCCACCTACACGTGCGGCGTTTCCCCGCGGCCGATCTTCCGGAAGGTCCAGAGGCCCTCGCCAAGTGGCTCATGGACCGCTTCGAGGAGAAGGACGCGTTGCTCGAACGTTTCTACCAGGTGGGAGCTTTTCCACGAGGCGTCGAGAGCTGAGGATTGGTGTGCGGGCGCGGGAACCTTGCAGCAGCTAGACTGTCCGTTCACGCACGCCACCCCGGCTGCCTGGAGGGGATGTGTCCTTTTCTTCCGACCTGCGTGTGGTCTCTTCCGTACTTCCCCTCGTCCTGCTCCTTGCGGCCCCACGGGCTCTCGCGAAGGGGGACGCGTGGATCGACACGCCACCCTTCGAGGTCCCCCCCGAGGTGCTCGACGCGGCCCTGGACGACTTCGAGAGCCGCATCGAGGATCTGACGCCCCGCGTGGAGGGCACCGAGGAAGCGCGCGCCAACCAGATCGCCGTTCTGCTCGAGGAGTTCGGCTTCAGCTACGACGAGCAGGGCCGCGAGACCATGACCCACCACCGCATTTTTCGCGTGCTGACCGACGGTGGGCTCGAGGGGATGGGTGCCTTCTCCGCCTTCTGGGAGCCCTGGCATCAAGACCGCCCCGTGGTGCAGGCCCGCGTCGTCCACGCCGACGGCGAGGTGCACCTGCTGGATCCCGACGCCGTGGTGGTGCGCGGCGTGCCCGAGCCGGGCCAGAAGGTCTACTCCGACGCCCGGGAGTTGGTGGCGCCGCTGCCCTCCCTCGAAGTGGGCGCCATCGTCGAGCAGCTGGTGATCGTCGCCGAACATCGGCCCTACTGCGCGGCCGGCCGGAGCCACAGCCTGGGCCTCCAGTACGACGTGCCCGTGGCGGTGGGGCGCCTGTGGGTCGAGCAGCCCAAGCAGGACGAGTTCGGTTGGATGATCCACGGTGAGGACGAGGTGGAGGACCACGTCCAGCGATTGCCCGACGACCGGCGTCGGCGCACCTTCGTCAAGCGGGATCTTCACGCGTGGGAAGACCTCGAGATGTCCGTGCCCCCGGACATGCGGGCCTTCCCCGTGCTCGAGTACAGCACGGCCTCGAGCTGGAACGACGTGGCCCGCGACTACCTCGCCCAGGTCGACGCGTCTCTCGCGGAGCCCGGGACCGAACAGGCCGCCCGCGAGTTGGCGGACAAGGCCCTCGGTGCCGAGAACGGTGCGGGGCTCGAGCCCCTCGAGATCATCGGCCGGCTGCTGGCAACCCTGCGCGAGGAGGTTCGGTATACAGGGTTGAACCTCGGTGATGCAGCCATCGTGCCGCGCTCGCCCGCTGAAACCCGTCGTCGCGGCTACGGGGATTGCAAGGACCAGTCCACGCTGCTCGTGGCCCTGCTGGCGCATGTGGGCATCGAAGCTCGGGTGGCCCTGGTCAACACGGGGCCGGGCCCCGATCAGACGGTCGGCATGCCAGGGCTGGACGGCTTCAACCACGCCATCGTGGTGGTGCTCGGTGACGAGCTCGTCTGGATCGATCCTTCCCACGAGCTGGTCCCCCCCGGTCAGCTCCCGGCCCCCGATCAGGACCGCCTGGTGTTGATCGTCGACGATGGCGCCAAGGACCTGGTGCGCACACCCATCACGCCCGGTCAGGGCAACGTCTTCCGGCGCAACATCCGCGTCGAGCTGCCCTTCCTCGGTGCTGGCCACGTGGTGGAGACCTTGTCCGGCACCGGCCCGACCGAGGTGGATCTGCGCGCAAACTTCCTGCAGTTCCAGCAGACCACGCTCGAGGACGTCCGCACCTCGGCGGCCGCCAAGGAAGAGGACGAGGCCGGTCTCGAGTCCATCGACCACACCGACCCTCAGGACCTCACCGTCCCCTTCGAGATGATCACCCGCGAGGAAGACCCCAACGTGGCCGTGGTGTCCGATGGCGAGGCCCACGTCAACCTGTTCGAGAACACCATCTTCGAGCACACGCCCCACGTCATCCTGGTGGAACCCCCGCCGGATGGGCCCGAACGGGACCTGGACCACTACACGCTGCCCTTCCACCTGGACCTGCGCTACGAGGTGGTTCCTCCGGATGGCTACGAGCTGGTCCACAAGCCAAAGGAAGACGAACGATCGATGGGTCCCGCCACCTACCGACGCACCGTCGAGGTGGGGGAGGACGCGGTGGTGGTCACCTTCGCGCTGCACTGGGACCGGGCGCGCTGGACGCCCGAAGAGGTGGCCGAGGCGCGGAAGGCCTACAAGGCCCTGGGCAAGGAAACCACCGAGAGCCTGGTGTTCAAGCACCGCGCGCAAATCCAGCGCGAGGCTGGTGACGTCCTGGCGGCGGCGGCCACCTACCGGCAGCTCATCCAGGACTGGCCCGACGAGCCGCTGCACAAGGGCCACCTGGCCGAGCTGTTGGTCGAGATCGGCCTCGTGGAGCCCGCCAGGGCCTTGGCGGCACAGGCTGCCGAGCAGGGTCTCGAGGTGGGGGTCACCCGGGCACACCTGATGTATACGAAGTCGGGTTGGATCCACTCCCACGACGAGCTGGGACAGTTCATGGTGGGCGACTACGATCGCGAGGGTGCCGTCACCGCGTGGCGCGCGGCGGTCGAGCAGGACGACGAAGCCGTACAGAGCAAGCTGGCGTTGGCCATCACGCTGCGTCACGATGCCCATGGCGAGCCTCTGGCCTCGGACCACCCCGATCGCCAGGAAGGCCTGCAGCTGCTGCGCGATCTCCGCGAGACGGCCGAGCGAGATCCCAACGTGGACGACTCCCTGCTGCGCGCCCTGGTGGCCGACGAGGTCTACGACGAAGCCCTCGGACTGGCTCGCGAGCTACCCGCCAGCCCGCTTCGCAATGGCACCATCGTCAGCGCGCTGTCCATGCTCGAGGGCGTGGACCAGGCCCTACAGGCCCCAGAGTGGCGCAAGCTGCAGGCCCAGGAGCGGCAGCAGGCGTTGGGGGTGACGTTTGTCCAGCTCATGACCGAGCGTCGCTACCAAGACGCGGCCGAGGTGGTGCTGGCCACCGCCGCGCAGTCCCAGAGCCCGGTGCAGGCTCGGGGCCTGGCCAACCTGCTCGCCGAGGTGGTGCCTTGGGAAGAGCGCGGCTTCGATCCGGACGACCCGGTGGATGTCAGCCTGCAGCTGATGAGCCGCGTGTTGGCGCCCGACGCCGAGGTCGAATCCATCGAGCAGCTGGTCAGCCGCGGGACCGATCCGGCGCCCCTGCTCGAAGACGGGGACTGGCGGAACTTCGGCCGCGGCATGGCGCAGCTCGTCTCCGGTGAGCTGCTCTCCGATCAGGCGCCCGTCGACCTCTTCCGTGCTCTGACCAGCGGCGAGGTCGAGGACGAGGTGGGCGACGACATGCGCGTGAAGGTCTCCGTCCGCGATCCTTCCCGCGGCGGCACCTACGACACCTGGATCTTCCTGGTGCGCCAAGGCAAGAGCTGGAAGGTCCGCGGTGGTGTGGATCTGCTCGAGCCCGAAGCCGGGGCGGAGGCCTTCCAGCGAGCCAAGCAGGGCAAGCTCGACGAGGCCCTCCGTTGGATGCACTGGGCCCGGGGCGAGCGCGAGATCGACGAGGACACCGGACCATGGGAGGGCGAACCCTGGCTGCACCTGCTCGATGGGCTCGAGGACACCGACGAGCGTGGGATCCGCATGGCCGCGGCGGCGCTGTGGGCCACGGGCGGCCTGGCCCCCAAGGCCACCAAGGAGCTGGCCCAAGCTCTCGAGGCCAGCGGCGAGCAGGATCTCGAGCCCGAGACCCTGCGCCAGCTGCGCCGGGCGCTGCAGGTCGCCTACCGCGCCCAGGACGAGCGGGCGTCGGAGACCGACGTGTTGCTGGCCATGCTGGAAGACGAGCCCGCGGCGGAGTGGCCCTTCTGGAAGCTGCGCTGGTCCCTCATGGCCCAGGATCGCTGGGAGGAATTGGTCCAGGCCTCGGACAGCCGCCTCGCGGTCGAGAGAGACGATCCCCTGGCCCGGCGCTGCAAGGCCAACGCCCTGGCCGAGATCGGGGATGCTCCCGGGAGCATCGAGCTGTACGGAGGGCTGGATCGCGACGGCGAGGCCCAGGCCGGCGACCTCAACATGTTGGCCTGGATTGGGCTCGTCGAGGGCCGCTTCGACCAGGACACCCTGCGCTTCGCCCAGCGCTCCGCCGAGGCGGGCGAGTACGAAGCGGAGCCGTCCCTGCACACCCTGGCCTCGATCCTGGCCGAGCAGGGCAAGGTGCTGCCCGCCTACGAGGTGTTGCGTCAGTCCCTGAGCGTGACCGGATTGGACGCTTCCACGCTCGGTGACCACTGGTGGTACGTCCTGGGGCGCATCGCCGAGCAGCTCGAGCTGCACGATCTGGCCCGCGCCCACTACGCCCGCGTCGAGCATCCCGAGGGCGATCTGCCCATGGACACCTGGCACCTGGTCAAGCGCCGGCTCGACGTCCTGGCGGCCACCCCAGAGGACCTCGCCCCCTAAGCACCCCTCGGCCGTGGCACGCATCTTGCGGCTTCTCCCCTCCGACCCGCTGGAGAGGAGCCATGGCTCGCTGTCCCACGAACCGACCGCGCTACCTGCTCGCGACCTTGCTCTGCGTCCTGTTGCCGGTGTTGATGGCGGGGTCGGGGTTCAGCCTGCAGGCCGAGCTCGAACGGGCCAGCGAGATCGGGCAGGTCCCTGCGGATCTCGTGGTGACCTATGCCGCCATGCACCCCCTGTACGGCGGCACAGTGGTGGAGATCCGGGGGGACGGCCTGGCTCAGCGCACCACCCGCCGCCGCGGCGGGCGCCAGGCCGAGATCCGGCAAACTACGGTTACCCAAGCTGATCTCCTGCAGCTCATGGACCTGTTGGTCGACGAGCGTGCCTGGGAGCAGCGGGTGCCCGATCGGCGCGCCGTACCCGACGAAGGCAAGGCCGTGCTGGACATCCAGCTCGGGGAAGCCGAGGGCGGATTCTGGGAGTGGTACAACGACATGGGGGAGAGGGATCGCCTGCTGCGCATCAGCGCGCTCATGTCGGAGCTCGTCCCCCGATGATCCGCTGCATCCTCGCGATGGCAGGCCTGCTCGCTTGGCCGGGCGTGGCAGCGGCTCGGGATGACCTCACCTGTCTACCCATCATGCCCGGCGAGTTGGGAGAGCTGGTCATCTCCCTCGACGACCTGCTGGCCCAAGAGCGGGCGTTCCAGGTGTTGCGCGGTCCGCGGCGGGTCCCCGACACCGACGGCGACGGCGTCGACGACGACCACGACGCCTTCCCCTACGACTTCTACGAGCAGCACGATCACGACCGCGATGGCGTGGGGGATCGCGCCGATGCGTTCCCGGTTGATCCCGAGGAGTGGCTCGACTCGGACTGCGACGGCTTGGGCGACAATGCCGATCCCGAGTTTGACGGCCCGGTGACGGTGGACGTGGAGTACCCCTGGACCGACGGCACCTACAGCTGGACCGCGGCCTTCTCCCTGACCACCACGGGTGAAGGCGAGTATCGGGCCGACCTGAGCATCCACCTGGACGGCCCCCGGGACGGCCGGCGCGAGGCCGGCTGGGAGACCGCCATCGAGGACGTGTGGACCACCGACAACCTGGTCCTGGACGTGACCTTCGTCGATCACGCCTACGAGGGCCACAGCACCGTGGAGGTCCGCGAGGGGGAGGGCTGGGCCAACGCCGGCACCTGGTTCGTGGGGGACGATGGGATCGTGGTGGCCCACGAGGTGGGGCATCAGCTCGGGTTGTTCGACGAGTACACCGACGGCGAGGATCCCGACCGCTACATCGGGCCCGAGGACAGCATCATGCGCTCGGTCGACGAGGCCGTGGGGCCGCACACCTATCCGTGGCACCAGGAGACGGTCCAGCGTCTGTTCGGCTGCCCGTGACGTGAGGACTTTTCGTCGCACCGCGACCCTAACGGGGCCCCACGTGGATGAATGGGGCACGGTTCCCCCGGCGCTCTGACCCCTCCCACGCTGGAACGGTTCTTGCGTTGAACCCCTCTGCCGGAGGTGTCATGAAGTTCCTGTTCTTCGTTTTTTTCATCCTTCCCGCTCCCAGCTTCGCGGAGGGTGACTGTGGCCAGTCCACGGGGGACGCCGGTCTGGCCGGCGACCTCGAGTCAGCGGTGACCTCGGCCCAGCCCGGTCGCGGCCAAGGTAAGGTCCCAAAGGTCTACTACGGCACCTCGCGACCCACCCACGTGCCGCTGACCGACGGGCAGATCATGGCCGTGGGCAGCTGGGACGGCTGCAGCGGCACGGTCATCGCGGACCGCTGGGTGCTCACGGCGAACCACTGCCGCATCCGGCGGGGGCAGGAGTTCTGCATCGGCGAGGACGCGGACGAGCCCATCGCCTGCCTTCGGGCCGAGGAGGTCCACCGCAACCCCCGCGCCGACATGACCCTGGTGAAGTTGAGTGGATCCACCACCGAGGCCGCGGCGGGGTTGCAGCCCATCCCACTGTTCACCGAGGATCTGGACGAGGACTGGATCGGGGTCAAGGCCGAGGCCGCCGGGTACGGCGATCAGGAGGACGGAGGCTATGGCGAGCGTGAGTTCTCCGCCGAGCCCATCGTCGATCTGGACGGGCACGAGATGACCATCGACGGCGAGGGGCGCAGGGGCGTCTGCTTCGGCGACTCGGGTGGACCGGTCATGGTCATCGACAGCGAGGGCACCGTAGGGGTGGCGGGTGCGCTGAGCTGGGGCGACAACGACTGCTTGGGCAAGGACCGCTACACCCGCGTGGACACCAACCGCGAGTGGCTCGAGGGCATCCTCGGTCCGCTGGACGAATTGGACATGGGTATCGTCCCGCCCGTCAGCGACGCGGAGGGCGAGGACGATGCCACGGAGCCCGAGGAGTCCGAGCCGCCCGACGAGGAGGAGGACGACTTCACCACCGGCGAGGGCTGGTGGGAGCCCATCGCCTGGCGGTAGCGCCCACCCTACTCGAACACGAACCAGCCCTCGTCACCAAGTCGTACGAAGAGCAGCACCAGCGCGCCCAGCTTGGTCCCGCCGGGCTCGATCCGCGAGTAGCCCACCGAGAAGACCTTCATCTCCAGCTCCATGCGGACCGTGCAGCCGCTGATCTCGTCTCCAGGCGCGAGCTGCTGGGCTTCCCCGTAGCCCTCGGCGTCCTTGGTCAGCACGTAGACCATCCTGACACCCGCCGGGCGGGAGCCCATCTCGGTGGGGGCTTTCCGGCGCATGGCTGCGATGCCGTCGAAGAGCTCGTCGTTGGGGCAGTTCAGCGCGGCTCGTAGCAGCGCGTCCGTGGGGTAGAGCGACTCGACCAGGTCGAGGTCCTCGAAGCCCGCGATCACCGCGCGGCCCAGCTGCTCGGGGGTGCGCTTGGCCGCGGCGGGCGTTGGCTCCGGGGTGGTTTCCATCGTCGGTGCGTCTCCGGGTGTCGGAGGCGTCGGGGTCTCGGATCGCTCTCTCGGATCGCAGGCGGAGGTGGCTGCGAAGATCGCCAAGGCGGGCAGGAGTCGGAGGGCCGATCGCGTCATCGGGGTCATGCTACCAGTTGATGCAGGACAGGCGGTCGGGAACCATGGGGAAGCGCTCGCCCAGCCCGTGCCAGCGCTCCACGGGCTCCGCCCGGTTTTCGTGGCAGCCCAGGCAGCTGGTGGGTTGGTCCGTGGGCTGCCCCGTGGCGCCGCGGAAGTTCGTGGGCCGGTTGTTGACCTCGAGGTGGCAGCGAAAGCACGTGCGGTGTTGGGCTTCCTTGACGCTCAGGACGTCGCCATCGCGCTCCTCTCCGTGGCAGGTTCGGCAACCCTCGGTGACGTCCGTGCCCTTCGACTTGTGGTGACAGGCCGCGCAGTAGATGTCGGCTCCTCCGACCCCGTCCTTCGCGTAGTGCTTGGTGTGGAGCACCTCGCTCATCATCACGCCGCCGGATTGCACCCTGGTGGCGGCCTCCACGGGCAAGCTGTCGGCGAGCCCAGGGGATACCGCGGCGATGGTGGGCAGCTCCGAGTCCGCTTGGTGGGACCAGGCCTGCGCCTGGCGAGCGGGGAGTGTGCTCGCCACCATGGCCACACACAGGGTCACCAGTGCGGCGGTCCCAGCACCGATCCAGGCGGATCTCCGTGGCGCCGAGGCGGAGGGAGAACGCGGCGCGGCGAGGCCCGAGCGTGGGGCCACCATCTGCGCGACGCCGAGAGTCACCAGCAGGGCGAGACCCAGCAAGCAGATCTCGTCACCCGCCGGGGTGGGGATCGAGGCAAAGCCCTGGCGGGCCAGCACCCAGTGGTCCAGAGGCAGCAGCAGCGCCCCCAAGAGGGCGAGCCAGCTGCCCGCTCGGCTCCAGCGCCTGTTGCTCGAGCGCGTCGAGGCGAAGAGCAGACCGGCGGGCAGTGCGGTCAGCGCCAGCATCTCCAGCGTCCACCAAGCCCCTCCCAGGCTCGCCAACCCAGCCGCGCCGCCACCCTCGAGGAGCGGCGTCAGCCGCAAGACCAGCACCACGAACAGCGCGCCGACGGTCGGCCGGGCGAGCCCTGCCGTGGACGTTAGGAGGGCCAGGCCGGCCAGGCTCGCGAGCAGGCCGGCGACCAGCGGGAGCAGCGCCAGGTGGCCGTGGTGCCACAGTGGGTGTAGCGAGGCCTGGCCGAGCCCGAGGAGCGTGGTCGCACCTGCGTGATGCAGCATGGCGGGAACGAGGCAGCCCAGTGCACAGGCCACCAGGAGCGGCCGCTCGGGGACCGCCAGCCATCCCGGGGGGGACTGTTGGCTCCGCCGTTTCCGTCCTGTGGCCAACAGAGCCCCCAGCGCTGTGAGCGAGGCCGCAACCGCTAGAGGCCAAGCCGCCGGAACACCGAATACGCGGGGTAGCACTCGCCAGGGCTCGGTTGTTGCCAGCAGGCAGGTGAGGGCGTGCATCAGCAGCACCGCCGCGCTCATCGCGACGGCTCGGCGCGTCAGCTGTCGCTGGGCGCCTGCGATCGCCGCCGCCAGTGCGATGGAGGCGGAGCCCGCGGCTATTGCTGCGGTCATGGCGATGGTGGCGCCGGTCCACGGACCCCAGGGGAGCGCCAGATCGGGGCGGGCATCGCCGCCGGCGTGATGCAGGCTCCAGAGCAGCAGGATGCTCCCAGGCACACCCAGGATCAGCAGCGGCCAACCGCGGCCCGCTAGGCGGATCGCTGCCGTCACGACCCTCCTGCGCCAGCTGCCTCGTCTCCGACTCATGGCCCTTGCTCCGGCCTGGGTGCGCGCTGCATCCGGAACAGCAGCAAGGGGATCAGCGCGGCTCCAACGGCCCAGGCCAGCGAAGCGGCGATCCCTGACGGAGCGTCGCCGGCCGCGGCAGTGAAGGCCTGCGCGGGCGTCGCACCTAGGGTCGATGGGTAGGCCAGAGCCGCGAAGGGGACGCCCGAGACGACCAGCACGCCCGTGCCCCCGACCTCCCTTCGCCCGAGGATTCGCTCCTGGTAGCGACCGGGTGAAGCCGCCATGCGGGAGCGGGCCAGCTCGAGCAAGGCGCTACGTCGGCCGAAGCTGACGGCGCCTTGGGGGCAGATCTCCGCGCAGGCCGGCGGTTGGTCCCGCGTCGCGCGGTCGTGGCAGAGGTCGCATTTGGACACCGTCCCTCCCGCTGCGGAGAAACGGACCGCGTCGAAGGGACAGGCCTGTGCGCAGCGGTGGCAACGGACGCAGCGCTCGGGATGATGCAGGACGGCGCCGGAGCTCGCCCGCACCATGGCCGCAGCGGGACAGGCTGCGACGCAGGCGGGATCGAGGCAATGCATGCAGGACTTCTTGGCCCACACGGGGCCGCCCCGTGAGTGGTAGCGCTGGACCACGGTCGGGGCGCCGGCGGTCACGGAGCGGGTGGGGCGCCCCGGCCCTCGGACCGGCCGGTCGGTGTATGGGCTCACCTCGGGCCTGGGGAGATCGTGGGCATCGGCGCAGGCCACCTCGCAGGCCTGGCAGCCTACGCAGCGGGTGGTGTCCACGAGCAAGCCGTAGCCCTCTGTGAGCGAGGTCGGTGCGTCGGCCCATGCTGGCGCGATGACCAGCGCCTGGGCTCCCAGCAGAAGCAGACGGCGCCGGTTCACGGGCCCCTCCCCGCCCGGGCCCTGGTCAGCTCCGCCAGCAGGAGATCCGCGTCGGGGTTGTCGGGCTGGTTTGCCTTGGACTTGGCCAGCATCTCTCCGGCCCGGTCCCACTCCCCGGCGTCCAGCAGGATGCGGGCCATGCCGTTGTACTTCTTGTACTCCGCGTCCGGATCCAGGGTGATGGCCTTCTCGAAGTGTTTCTTGGCCCGCGCGCCGTCCCCCTGCCTCAGGTAGACCAAGCCCAGGCCCTCGTAGGGGCAGGAGCTCGCTCCCCCGTCGTTTGTCAGCGCCCCGAGAAAGTGGGTCTCGGCGCGAAGGTCGTCCCCGCGCAAGTAGCGGACAATGCCAGCTTGGACGAGGACATCGGGGTGGTTGGGGGCCAGAGTCAGCAGATGATCCACGACCGCCTCTGCGTCCTGGGTGCGGTCCAGTCCCACCAGGGCACCAGCCTTGCCCAGGAGCGCCAGCACGGCGTCTGGGTTGCGGGCCAAGACCTGATCGTAGCAGGGCAAGGCGCCCCCTGGATTCCCCTGGTGATCGAGGCTCCAACCCAGCCCTATCCAAGCCATGTCCAAGGCGAAGAGGCGGTAGGCCGAGACCCGCTCGACGGGGCTCGAGTGGGGTGCGGGGGCTTCGGTTTGGCTGCGAAAGCTCGCTTCCGCCTGGGCGTATTCGCCTCGCCTGAGGTCGACGTGGCCCAAGCCCGCCTGCATCCCCGGATCCAGCGGATCGAGGCTCTTGGCCCTCGCCAGGGAGGCGGCCGCTTCCTCGATCTTTCCCGAGGCCAGGCTCGAAAACCCGTGCAGGGTGTGCAGCCTCGAGAAGAGCTGGTTGCCAACCGCGGCGCACCCGTCTCGTTCGTGCTCCGCCAGGGTCGTGGTTGTCGGTTCCAGTGCCGCGAGAGCCTCGGCGGCGTTCCCAGCCAGATACGCGCTCATTCCCTTGTCGAACGCCTGGAGCGGCGGGGCGGCTCCGATGGCGGAGGCCAGGACTTCGCAGTCTCCGCCCAGGTCGGTGCGGTCACCAGCCCGGTAGAAGGAAGCCAGCCGGCCGATGGCGGACAGGTAGGCCGGGTCCGAGGTGGCGAGTTCCCAGGACAGCAGCGGCCGCAGCAGGCTCTCCTCGGCTCGTTCGGTCCGTCCCAGCCGTGCCTGCGCTCGTCCCAGCCCGGAGAACAGCTCGACCGCCAGGGCCGGGCGCTCCGAGTGCCACGGCTGAGTCGCCAACTCGCGGAGAGCTTCCCCGGCCCGCTCCGTCTCGCCAGCCTCGAGCCTGAGCAGCGCCGTGGTGGTGGCGACCACCACGTTGTCTGCCTCACCGATGAGGATCTCCTCGCAGACGGTCGCCGTGGCGAGCAGCTCCGTGGGTTCGCCCGAGAAGGCCGCCGTGGGATCGCGTAGGTGGTGGAGAGTGAGCTCCACCGCGTCCTCGAGCCCCGTCCCCGCCGCGCAGCTCCGATAGCTCTGCTCCTGGTCCCGAAGCAGCGTACAGTCGTCGAATCCAGACCAGCTGCCTGCGCAGCAGGTGCAGCAGGAGTGGGCCAGGGCTTCGCGCTCCTGGTGTGTGTCCTGCCCGGTGCAGGCCACGGCGAGCGCGAGAGGGAGCGCAAGGCCGGTGGGAACGGGGGGCCGGGCGGGACGCATTTCATCCCCACCGTATCATCTGGCGGCGACCGCGGGAGGGAGCGCCTGTATCACCGAGCTGACCAGCAGTCAGGTTATGGCTCGTTCTTGGTGGCTCGCAGCCGTCGCTGGCTCGAGAAATCGACCGCCGGTCAGGCTATACTGATGCGTGGAGGTGATGGAGCCCATGGGTCGGAAGGCACTGAGCTACGCAGAGAAGCGTGCCAAGAGGCAGGAGATCATCGATGCCGCGGCGCGTCTGTTCGGCAAGGGGGTGTATTCGGCCATCACCATGTCCAGCATCGCGCGCGAGGCCGGCGTGGCCAAGGGCACGGTCTACCTGTATTTTCGTACCAAGGAGGAGCTGTTCCTGGCCCTGCTGGTGGACCGGCTCCACGGCTGGTTCGGTGAGTACGCGCCCATCCTGCGCACCCTGCCCTCGCCCATGCATCCGCGGGATCTGGCGGCGGTCCTGGCCAAGGCCGCCACGACTCGCCCGGACCTGATTCGGCTGATCGCGCTGCTGCACGGTGTGCTCGAGAAGAACATCTCGGTGGAGCAGGCGCGGGACTTCAAGCGTCAGCTGCTGGCGTTCTCCATGGGCCTCGGCCAGGCCCTCGAGCGGGTCTTTCCCATGTTCCAGCCCGGTGACGGGCTGCACTTCTGCCTGTACTACTACTCCATCGTGGTGGGGCTGTACCAGATGTCCAGTCCAGCCCCAGACGTGGCGAAAGCCCTGGATACTCCGGAGCTTCGCGTGATGCTCGTCGACTTCGAGAGCCACCTGGCGGGCATCCTCACGGGGCTGTTGGGTGGCTGGTGGGTGGGTGGTGCCCCCCACGTGCCCTCCACGGAATTTTTACAGGCTTCGAGCAAGGACTTGACAGAAGAGGGTTGACGCCCGACCGGCGGTCATCTAACACTGACTCGTGGTCATAAAATAGGAGGCGTCATGGCGATCCAGAGCTCCATCCGTCGCATCGTCACGGGCTGGGACATCAACATCGCGCCCGGCCATGACGACATCGAGCTGGGTGAGCCCGAGCCTGCCGTGGACGACTGCGAAGAGCCCTCCATCCTCGAGGTCGAGGGCTGCGATGCGGAGTGTGTGCCCTACCTGGCCAGTCGCGTGGTCTTCTTGGCGGTCCACTCAGGCGAGACGATGAGCCGGATGCGCTTCCTGGCCCTGCCTCTTCAGATGCTCTTCCGCTGATCCGCGGCCTGTGCGGCTCGCCACAGCTCGGCCTCGCCTCGCACCTCGAACAACATCCGCACCAGGCCCATGGCGTCCGCCGAGGCCAGCGGGTACCCAGCCTGTTCGATCAGTGAGAAGCCCCGCTCGGCGGTGCTCAGGGCTCTGGCGACCACGCGCCCGATGCTGGGCTGGCACACCTCGCGGTACAGATCGCCGGGCATGCCGGCGCGGATGGCCTCGAGGTGCGTCTGTTCCTCTTCACTGCCCTCGAAGGCGATGACGGACTGCAGCAGGTTGTGGCCATTTCTGCGGATGTCGACCTCGAGGTCGGTCACGTCGTCGACGTGCTGAAGGGCCAGGCCGATAGCGTGGATGCCGGCGGCCATGGTGGCCGCCCGGGCGTGGCGCGGCTCGCCCTCGAGCACCAGGAGTGGGACCACCCAGGCCAGCCCGAGCAGGCTCCCGCCCTTGTGCTCGTGGACGCGAGCGATGACCTGGTCGGGGGGCAGGATCTCCTCGACCCCAGCTTCCTCCTCGGCCTCCACCGCCCCTACCTCCACCAGCAAGGCGAGCAGGCGTTCGACCGCCACGGGTACCTGGGCCGGGCTCAGCTGACCCGTCGCCACGCCCAGGGACACCACCCGCTCCAGGCAGGCGCTCCACGCCAGCAGGCCCAGGCAGCTGCGGAAGCGGGCGGCCCCGGGTGGGAAGCGCAGGGGCAGGACGGGCTTGTCCTCGTCGTCCAGCAGGTTGTCGGCCGCGGTGACCACCGAGCGGATCGCGTGGTTGATGGCGCTCAGCCAGCGGACCGTGTCGTCGTCCAACCCCAGGGCCCGGTAGGCGCCGACCAGCAGCAGGGAGAAGAAGTTCCGCCCTGCGTAGAGGACCGGGTTGCGCTCGCTGGGGAAGCGGTCGCGCCAGCGCTCGGGGACCAGCGCCTCGACCTGGACCCGCGCCATGGCGACGCCTTCCCGGTGCACGTCGATCCCCTGGTGTAGTTGCCATAGTTGGCCCAGGGATCCCATGGCTGCCTCCTAGTCGTGCCCCTCGTTCTAACGGCTGGTGGCTGGGATCATCTGTATGGCTCGGCACCGATCCGGCGTCGTACGCATTGATCCATGGGCCTTCATGCTGGACGCCCGGGAGCTGGTGGTGTTGATCGACGAGGTGGACACGGCTTCGGACATCTGCAACCTGTGTACCAGCTTCGGGGCTCCCTGTCAGGCCTGTCCGAGCGATGGTCAGGAGATCTGTCTGGCGGTGATGATCGACCAGCTGGTGGGGGAGGAGAGGTCGGACACCGCCCTCGAGACCGTTCCTGCGTCGGGGCACGGGGACTGCGACGGCCAGACCAGCTGTGGGGGCTGTGCGGCGCGAGGGCGGAGCGGCCCATCGAGCTTCCTGGCCTTGCTCGGGGGTCTGGGTTCGCTCCTCGCCCGTCGTCGTCGTGCGAGGGTTGCCAGCTTGGCGGGGTGAGATCATGGGAAGTGGGTGGGCGTTCTCGGTGCTACGCTAACGATGCGAGGAGGCGCCACGGCACCCGGAACACCCGTCGGCTTTCCCGCAGGTCGGCATCCCGCCCGCGCCTCCTCGCGCCCTCCCTTCCTGCTCTCGTGTGGCCATCGGGGATGTCACCGGGGGCGTTAGCCTGTTCGTATGGGTTCACCCTTCACCATCCGGAACGCCAGGCTCGGCGACGAGGCCGCCATCGCTGCCCTCACCGTGCGCAGCTGGTGCCTGGCCTACCGGGGCATCTTGCCCGACGAAGTGCTGGATGGGCGCCGGCCGGACGACCGGCTCGAGCGCTGGCGTGAACGACTGGCCCTTCCCGAAGGCGCACATCAGACCCTGGTCTGCGACGTGGACGGCGTCATGGTGGGCTACGCCGGCGTGGGGCCGGCCAGCGAGCACTCCATCCACCCCGCTCCACCGGGAGTGGGCGAGATCTACGGCTTCTACCTGGATCCGCTCTGGTTCGGTAGCGGGGCTGCCGAGCCGCTGATGGACGCGGTGGAGCTGTGGCTCGAGGCGCGCTTCGAGCGCGCATCGCTCTGGGTGCTCCAGGGAAACGCCAGGGCGCGCCGCTTCTACGAGCGCCGCGGCTGGCAGTCTGACGGCCGCCGCACCCCCTACCCTCGTCCCGGCTGCCGCGGCGTGTCCATGGTGCGTCACTACCGGAGCTTCCACTAGACATGGCTCCGCGCTGTGGCGTGGGTGGAGGCTCCACGCGGCGCTACCCACGCCACCACGGGGGTGAGACAGGCCATCTGGCCGCGCTGTGGCGTGGGTGGAGGCTCCACGCGGCGCTACCCACGCCACCACGGGGGTGAGACAGGCCATCTGGCCGCGCTGTGGCGTGGGTGCCCTGCAGCCGGGCTGTCAGGGCCGGGGCATCTTCGAGTCGAGCAGGCGCTCGCGGATGGCGTTGATGTTCTTCCACTGGCGCTCGAGGCGGATGTCGGCGCTGGCCAGGTCCAGCAGCTCGAGGGCCAGGTCGATCTTGGCGCTCCGGACCAGGCGGTCCACCAGGATCTCGATGGTCTTGGGGTCGCGGAACGCGCCGGAGCGCAGCACGGCGTCGAACTGGGCCTGGACTTCGCGGGAGGGTGCCATGGTCGGGACTCCTGAAGAAGTGCCGGGCTCGCCCAAATGAAGAGGCGAGCCCGGCCACGGAGAAAGACGTTTCTTACGGCGTGGTGAGGCAGAGGTCGTAGTCGCCGCTGCCGCTGTAGGAATAGACGACGAACATGTAGTCGCCCCGGCCGCCGCGGTAGGAGATGGACTCGTCGGAGCTGCTGCTCTCGGAGTTGTCCACTTCGACCCAGCTGCCGCTGCGACGGTTGTACTTGTACAGGTACAGGTCGAAGTCGGTGCCGGAGGCGCCGGTCAGCTCGGCCTCGTGGGTGCCGCGGGGGGACGAGTAGTAGGCCCCGTCGGGCTCGTAGGCGTAGTCGCCGGTGGTGGAGAGCGTGCCGCTGTAGCTGGAGTCGAAGCCGCTGCAGGAGCCGGTGGTGCCGCCGCCGCTCGAGGAGCCGGTGTAGCTGTTGATCCAGGACTCGTACTGACCCACGCGAGTGCTGACGCCGTAGGAGGTGCACCAGTAGTCGCCGTAGGAGGTGATACCGGCCACGTAGGTGTCGGAGCCGCGGTCGATGAAGGCCGGTCCAGCGGAGTCACCGACACAGGGGCCGCCCGAGCCCTGGGGGTAGGAGAACTGGGTGGCGCTGCTGCCGGAGCTGGTGCAGCCGGAGACCGAGCAGCCGAAGCCACCGAGGGTCAGGTCGATCTGCTGCTTATCGCCGTAGCCGCCCGTGGTGGTCTCGCCGAAGCCCGCGAAGTTGATGGTGGCGCCGTAGTCGGAGGTGGTGAGCGCGTCGGAGGAAGGCAGGGGCGCGACAGGCGTGACGGACTCGGTGATGGCACTGGACAGGGTGAGCATCGCGATGTCGTTGGTGATGCGGCGGCTGTTGTAGCTCGAGTGCTGCGTGACATCGGAGACCGTGTAGAGGTGGGAGGCCAGGTCCACGTAGGGGTTGTCACCCACGTACACCGCGATCTGCGAAGGCGACATCGTGCCGCGGCCGGCCTCGACGCAGTGCGCGGCGGTGACGACGTGCTCGTCGGTGACCAGGGTGCCCGTGCAGAAGGGGTCGGTGTAGACGTAGCCGCCCCAGATCTCGTGGAAGGAGACGACCGCGTCGTGGTACCACTCGTCCGGTGCGGAGCCGCCATAGATCTTCTGATCGACGTTGGCGTCGGGGCCCATGCCATCGACGGCGATGAGGCCGTCGGGGGCGCAGGCGCAGGCGCCGATGGCGAAGAGCAGGGCAGAGATGCGAGCGGTTGAGAGCGACATGTTTTCTCTGTGGCGGGTAGGCAACTGACTGCAGCGGTTCGAACAAAGTTCCGGCCGGGCGTTCACTTTATGGCTCATGAGTTCGTACTTTGCTTGTCTTGGATTGTAACAAAATGAATGAGCGCTCATTCATGCGACGATAACCAAGGAAGAACCGTCATCTGTCAACACCAGGTTCATGCTTTGCGCGTAAGTTTGACCCCCAGTTGACCCCAGGGATCAGGGCACCCGAGCCGCTGCATTCAGGACCCAGGGTGAATAGGGGCGGCGGGTCCATCCACCGTCGTCCACCTGGCAGGGCGATTCCACGCAGTGGTGGATCGAACAGGACCTCTGGGCCTACGCCCGCACCACCGACGACGACGCGGTGCTCGTCATCCTCAACGGCGACACCCAAGAGCGCGAGCTGACAACCGGCTTGGCCTTCGCCGGCCTGGACAGCGAGGCCACCTACGAGGACTTGCTCACGGGAGCGGAGTTCGTGGCCAGTGGCGACAGCATCACGGTGACGGTGCAGGCGCTGGGGTCGCGGGTGTTGGTGTTGGGGGGGTAGCGACCAGCCGCCCCCGAAAGAACACGAGGGGATCCGCCGCGTATCGGGTCAGCTCCTCCATGGTCATGGAGGTGAAGCTGGCGGTGCCTTCGTCTTCGATGCTGGTGCGGATCTCGAAGTGCAGGTGGTTGCTACGCCAGCCCGCCCGGGACAGCTCCTCGGTGTCGAAGGCGCGGGCGATGGGGGTGATCTCCTCTACGTCGTCTCCAACCTCCACCTGCACGTCCGCGACGTGTTTGTAGGACGACCAGAAGACCTCGCCATCGGGGGTGTGGTGCTCCACCACCACCGTCAGGTGGGGGAAGGACAGGTGGATGTCCACGACCTGGCCTGGACAGATGGCGTGAATGATCTCGCCCCAGCCCGTGCGCAGGTCGATGCCCGCGTGAAGGTGACCGGGCACGTAGCTGCGGCGCCCGTCGCCGAAGCGCGAGGTGACCAGGGTCTCGAGCTGGGCGCGGCTTCTGCGGTCTTGGACCACGAGGGGGTTGTAGACCGTGCCGCAGCGGTGGCCCCAGGGCTGCTCGGTGGTCGTGTCCTGGGCGGGGGCGGCGTGCAGTCCCTCGTCCGTGGCGTCCTGTTCAGGGTGGTACTCCACGGCCTGGTGGTGCAGGCTGTTGACCAGGATCTCCGCCTGGGGGTACAGGTCGGCCAGCGGGGAGCCGGGCACGACCACCAGCTCCTGGGCCCCCAGGCAGATGCCCAGCAGTGGGATGTCCCAGCTGATGGCAGCCTCGGCCAGGTCCAGGTCCATGACCTGTCTGGCGTCGTGTTCTGGATTGTAGGCGTCGTGCGCGGACTCGCGGTAGCGGGCGGGGTCGAGGTCGGCGCCACCGCCCAGGACGAGCGCGTCCAGCCCCGCCAGGACCGCCGCTGGGGTCTCCTCGAGCGGAGGCACCAGGATGCGCGGCGCTGCCCCGGCCCGTTCGAGTGCCTCGATGATGGTGGAGTTCTGGCCCCGTTCCGTCGCCGTGATGCCGATCTTCGGAGCGGCAAGGGGATCGATGGGCTCCACCATGGGGCGGGGCTGGCAGGCGAACAGCAGCAGTATCGTGGCGGGTAGCGGTGACATGGCGGTAGGCTACCACCCTGCCTACGCGGACCGTCCGGGTCCGCGCCGGCTCCCCCGACCGGAGGCCAGCATGCCCACCCTCGAGCTGAGCCTGCCCCTCTTCGCCCTCCTCGTCGGCTGCACGTCCGTCGAACCCGAGACCGCTCTGCGGGAGTTCGCCGACTTCAACGCGGTCGAGGTCTACGATGCCAGCTGGGCGGAGGTCGGCGAGAGCTGGGAGCTGAACAACCCGGTGGAGTACTTCGACATGGCCGACAACTTCACCCTGAGCGCCGTGGGCGGCCAAGAGGGCGACATCGAGGTGGAGTACACGCTGTCCATCGAAGAGTCCTCGAGCCTCGATGACGAGTGGACGTACTCCTGGAGCTTCGAGGTGGACTACAGCGGGGTGCAGCTGGATTCGTGCACCGTCGATGGCTCCGGGACCTGGACGGTCGAACACGTCCACTACGACCACGACTGGGTCGACCACGCCTGGGACGGCCAGCTCGGCCTTGACGGTGCTGACCTGCAGGACGTCAGCTACGAAGCCTACTTCTCGGGCAATCTGCACTGGGTCCAGGGCAGCATCGGGGATGTCGTGGTGGACTGGGAGAACGACAACCCCGACCTGCCTTGAGGGTCACTCGGCGGTCAGCGAGCGCGACTGGAAGACGGGTATGATGCCAGCACCATCGCCGCGTGGAGGTCCCGTGCGCGTCTTCCTGCTCCTGCTCCCCCTGACCGCCTGCTTCGAGAGACAGTACGACTGCGACAACTCGAGCCACGTCAGCGTCAGCGTCAGCTTGCGAGCCAGCGACGGTCAGGTCATCCAGGAGCCCTGGGTGCGGTACACCCTCGAAGGCGAGGACGAATCCTCGGCGTGCGACGAGGTCCACGCGACCTGGCTGTGTGGCTACGACGAAGCGGGTGACATCCTGATCGAGGCGGGAGGTCACTGCCTGGGCGAGGAGTCCCAGACCGTGACGGTGGCCGACGCCCAGTGCCACGTGCTCGAGGAAGACCTGGAATTGCTGCTCGCGCCCGTGGACTGCACCGCCGAGGACGTCCCTTCGGTCTACGTCACGGTCCGCGGCGAGGGCCATAGCACCGTCGAGGATGCCCAGGTGGGCTACGTGCCCGCCAGCCAGGACTGGCCCGACTTCGAAGCCTGCGAGCCGTACGACGACGGTTGGGCCTGCGGCTGGGGCTACACCGGCAGCATCGACCTCGAGGTCCAGGCCGAGGGCTTCCAGCCCTGGACGGGTCAGGCCGACGTGGCCGAGGGCTGCTGCGGTGCCGTCACCGAGCAGGTGGACGTGGTGCTGGCCGAAGAAGCGCCCTGACCGGGATCAGAGCGCGCCGGTGAAGGTGGGCAGGGGGCTGCCTTCGAGCCAAGCCTGCATCATGGGATCGGTGAGCAGCTGCCCGATGACCCGGTACCTCGACCCGTAGCTGAACGCGTCGCCTGGGGGCTGGCAGACGACGGCGCTGGGGTTCAGGTAGGACGCGTCGCAGAACATCGTCTCGCCGTCTTGTCGGACCAGCAGCCCCACGTGGTAGTCCAGGCCCACCATGTACAGGCCGTCCCCATGCTCCTGCAGGGGCCGGAGCGAGCGCTCCACCGATGCGTCGCTGGTGCGCCACACCCGGTCCTCCGACGTCAACGTGAGGATGATGCGCTCCGAGGCCTGCTGGGCCAGCTTGACCCGCTCCACCTCGAAGCCCGCGTCGCGCAGGATCGTGCTCACGTAGTAGCCGCAGGCGATGGTCCCCACTCCGGGGGTCTCGGTGGTGCCCCAGAACTCCCAGGTCGTCCCCTTCCACGCGGGGATCAGCTCGTGGGCGATGTGCTGGAAGACCGCCGTGCGTGCGTCGGCCATCACCGTGGCGCGGGAGGGTGCGTCGCCCGCTGCTTTCCAGCGCGCCAGCAGCGCTTCCTGATCGGCCTGGATTCGACCGAGAATCGCGGCGTACTCCGCCGGCGTGACCGCGGCCTGGGCGGAGGGAGCGAGCAGGGCCAGGAGCCCACAGAGCGGTAGGGAGTGGCGGCGCAGAAGCGCGTGAGCACGGCGTCGCCGTCTACCGGTCCGGACTGTTCGTCGTACTCCAGCACCAGGGCTTCGAGGAAGCGCACCGGCCGGCCGGGGAAGCCCGAGTAGGGTGCGAAGCGGCGCAAGAGGCGCAGGGCCTCGCGAACGGCGGAGACGCGCGTGGCCACGCGGTCCGTGGCGTCAGCCCGCAGCCGTGAGCGCAGGATCCGCTCCAGCCGGGGAGGGTCGGGCTCGACCAGCTCGATGCGGGTGAAGAGCTGGAGATAGCCAGGATGGCGGGCCTCGAGGCGGGCGACCTGCTCAGGGGTGCACTCGGTGACCATGGACAGCTCGCCCCGCTCGAGGCGGGGGCGCAGGTGCTCAGCCATGCTGATGTCGTTGCCGATGTAGCGACCCACCTCGAACAGCTCCGCCAGGTTTCGCACGAACAGCCAGTCGCCCTGCTCGCGCAGCTCGGTGCAGACGCGGTCGAGGTGCTCCTGCCAGCCACCCTGCATGGTCATCGTGCGCACCAGCCGTGCCGCCGTGGTGCCCCAGACCTTGGCTCCTCCTAGCGCCGGGGAACGTCGCCGCACCAGCTCTTCGAGCAGCGCCGTCTTGCCCACGCCCGAAGGCCCCACCAGCAGCAGGCAGTGGGCGAAGGGGCTCTTCATGGCTCGCTCGATCTCGCCCAGTCGTTCGTCCACGTCGTAGGCCCTGTGGCGGCCGCCGGCGAACTCGAGCGCGTGGGCCGCGAGGGGCAGCAGACGGCGCTTGCGCTCGGTCTGTAGGTCGCGCACTTCGGAGAAGCCGAGCATGCGGATGGCGACAGGGTGCTTGCGGGGCGCGCAGTCCGTGAACCACTGCGTGGCGAGCACGGCTTGGCCGGACAGCAGCCGCTCGTTGCGGGCCAGCTCGAGCATGACGGCTTCTCCTGCAGCGGCGAGCAGGGAGTCGCGATCGTCGGCCTGTGCCCCGACGCCCAACGCCGGCACGAAGCCGTACCATCCGGCGGCTTCGGTGTGGGCTACCATGACGTGGAAGCGCAGGTCCAGGCCACGGCGAGGGGGCTTTGCTCGCCCCGGAATCTCCACCGCCAGCTGTTCGACCGCGACACTGGACAGCGGTTGGGCGACCTCGACCCAGGGCATGGCCAAGCCGTGCTCGCACCAACGCCGGCGCGTGGCGTCGGTGAAGTGCAGCGCGAGCGCGACGGGCGGCGCGTCCAGCCACGCCATCTCCGGGTGCATCGGCGCCCGGAGGAGCCTGTTCCCCCCTACCTGCTGGAGCTGAACGGTCCAGAACGTGAGCTCTGCGTCTACGGCCATGGAAGTGACCTAGCGGAGTGGGGCGGGGGGGACAAGGGGGGGGCGGA